>JAZSBE010000001.1:0-6777 GCA_045602215.1 Eubacteriales bacterium
GATATAATTTTTCATGTTTCAAATCCTCCTTTGATTATGCTACCGTATAAGCGGTATCGTAATCCAGTACGTACATATCGGTGTAGGTAGTTTCACCCTCTGCGTCAACGTAGAAGGTCTTGATCGCGAAGGTCACGAT
Organism: Eubacteriales bacterium; assembly: GCA_045602215.1. Classification (GTDB taxonomy): domain Bacteria; phylum Bacillota; class Clostridia; order Oscillospirales; family CAG-272; genus UMGS1865. Next base: position 140 of record JAZSBE010000001.1, read on the forward strand.
GCCCTTGTTGGGCTGAATGCCATCGAGCGCATATACGAAGACGTAGTCGCCGCCTGCAGCCTCAGCCGTAACGGTCTCCTCGTTGTTGAGGTAAGAGGTGTAAACGTTCGTAATCTCGGTTGCGCCGTTGTTCCACAGCTCACCGTTCTCCTGGCGGATTGCAACAACCTCAAAGCCGATTGCCGTGTAGTCTGCCAAGGTCTTGCCTTCCTCAAGGTTCATCGCACCGATGAGACGAACGCTCAGTTCACCATTCTCGTACTTCTCCTGTGCGGTAGAGTACTCAACGACAAGCTCTGCTGCGCCAGCCTGCGTGGTATGCGCCGCGTTGATCTCCTCGGTGAAGAAAGGCAGAAGCGTGGTGGGCACAGGGTAGGACTCGTTGCGAGCGGTGAAGCTCTCGGGAACGTTGATGGAAAGTCCGCCGGGCCACATACCGGTCATACCGGTACAAACCGCTTGGTATTTACTTGTGTTTGTCTGATAGTATTCGTTCCACTGGAGACAGTTGGTGTACTCGGTGACGCCATCAACGACGTCTGCGTGTGCGCTATTGGTGTCTCCGTTGTTTGCGCCCCAGAGACCGATGAATCTGCACGAAGCGTTCGTGGTATCACCGGCACTTGCATAGTAGAACGTTCCGGTTACGACACAGTTCTCAAAGGTAAGAGGATTATCCGGACGGTCATAGCCACTATCCTTATGACCGACCGCGCCAACAAAGCCGGATCCTGCCGTGTTGTTGGAGGCAAACGCAACGGTACCGTCAAACACGCAGTTCTTGAAGAGAACGTCTGCCGAATCGATGACGTTTCCGATATAGCCGCCTGCATATTCCGAACTGTTTCCGGATGTACCGTTGAGGTATGCGTTGAGGTAAACGTTCTCAAACGTCAGCTTGACGTTGACCTGTCCGTAGAACGCGCCAACTCTCTTACTAACGGTGTTCGTGTAGTTCACAACAGCGAGGTTCTTGATCTGCACGTGAACGTCGGGATCCGCTGCAGTCAGATTGCCCAAGAAGCCGTTTCCGAGCTGCGCGGGCGTCTTGAAGTTGGAAAGGGTGTGGAACTGACCGTCCAGAGTGCCGCGGAATCCGTTTGTGGATGTGAGGGCATTGCCGATCTGAGCCAAGGTCGCGCCTGCAAGGTCAATGTCTGCGCCAAGCTTCACAGTCTGACCCTTGAAATCCTTTCCTGCAACCAGCTGGTTGTGGAATGCCTTGAAGTCATCAGCATTTGTAAGCGTGATAGTCTCTTCTTCCCAGTTGATAAAATCTGCGGAGAAGAAAGGCAGAAGCGTGGTGGGAATGGGGTAAGAGGTGCTTCTTGCGGTGAAGGAACCATCTGCGGGAAGCTTTGCAAGAACGGTATCCGTGTTACCGCCGGGCCACATGCCGGTCAGCTCCTCACAAATCGCCCTGTAGGTACCTGTGTTATTCTGGAAGTACTCGTTCCACTGGAGACAGTTTTTATAAACGGTCACACCATCAACTATGTCTATATGCTCCTTGCCTGCAGCACTGTTGTTAACTCCCCAACAACCAATGAATCTGCAGGGAGGGTTCGTGGTCTCACCGGCACTTGCATAGTAGAAGGTTCCGGTTACGACGCAGTTCTCAAACACAACGGGATTATCCGGTGCTTCGCCACCATCAACGCCATCCTTATGACCGACCGCGCCAACGTAGCCGGAGCCGGAAAGGTTGTTGGACGCCATCGCTACGGTACCGTCAAACACACAGTTCTTGAACTGAACGTCTGCTGCGTCGACGATATTTCCGATATAGCCGCCCGCATACTCTGCGCTGTTTCCTGCCGTGCCGTTGATGTATGCGTTGAGGTAAACGTTCTCAAAGGTCAGCTTGACGCCGACCTGTCCGTAGAACGCGCCAACTCTCTTGCTGACGGTGTTCGTGTAGTTCAGAACGCGGAGGTTCTTGATCTGCACGTGAACGTCGGGGTCTGCGGTGTACAGATTTCCAAGGAAGCCGTTGGAATACTGCGCGGGGGTCTTGAAGTTCTGCAGGGTGTGGAACTGACCGTCCAGCGTGCCGCGGAAGCCGTTGGTAGAGGTAACGCCGCTGCCAATCTGATCAAGCGTTACGCCGCCAAGGTCGATGTCAGCGCCGAGCTTGACAGTCTGTCCCTTGAAGGAGTTTCCTGCAATCAGCTGAGCATGGAACGCAAGGTAATCGTCTGCATTCATCAGAACGATCTCTTCTGCTTCCCAGTCAGTGACGGTGGCTTCTGCGCTCGTTGCAAATACCATAGCGGGCACCATTGCCACTACCATAGCCGCAACAAGCAGGATGCTTAAGAGTCTCTTTTTCATGGGTTTATTCTCCTTTTTTGTTTTTTTTGCGGGGTCGCTCCCGCGAGCAAATTGAACGCCGCTCCTCCCGCCGTCAGCGACAAAGGGGCGCAGAATCGCCTTTTGGGGGCAAATCCAACACCAAATTCCGCCGCGACATTCCGAGCTTGATTCATTTCAACAACATTATATCATAAAGGAAGACATTCCATCAAGTATAATTCTTCCCACAAAATTGCACTTTTGTCTTTTCGCACTTTTCCTTTCGTTTTTTTCAATTACATAACAGAAACGAAAGGTTGCGTTTGGCAAAAAAACGCCTTGAAGCATCGCAAAACTTTTCAAAATCGCCAGCAAATCAAGGACAATTCTTCTCTCAAAATGCCACTTTTGCCTTTTTGCAGGATTTCTTTCGTTTTTTCCTGCTGCATACCAAGAAAACGAAAGAAAACCCGACCGCATGATGCGAACGGGTTCTCTGTTTTGTTTGTATTATACCGTCACGGGCTCCTTCTCCTCTTTGGGAAGGTATTGAGGATCGACGATGGGCTTTGCCCCCTTGGGGACGGCAAAGCGAAGGGCGCGATGCGCGACCTCGACCGTGAAGTGGTTGTTCTCGATCAACTCGCCGTCAAAGGAGTAGACGAACCCCTCGGGCGCTTCGACCTCAACCTGCCGGGCGCGGCAATATTTCAGCACCTTCTCGAATTTCGGACTCGAGAGGTGCGTTCCCTCCTTGTAGTAGTTCATCAGCCCGAGGAAGGTGAAACGGGAGACGGGCTTGACCACGCACACCTCCAGCTTTCCGTCGTTGTCCACCGAGCGGGGCGCGCAGCGGTAAGAGCCGCCTACGTACTGTCCGTTTGCAATGGTGCAAAGAAGGATGGTTCCCTTCGGGTTGAGCAACACGCCGTCTGCCGTGATGCGGCACTTGTTCTTCATCGCCTTGACGAGAGCCACCACGATGCCCGTGGGGTACGCCCGCTTGCCGCCGATGATCTTCTTGCGGCGAACGTTCATCATAACCTTTGCCACGCAGGAATCAAAGCCAAAGTGCGTCGCGTTGATGGCGTAGCGGTCGCCCACGCGGATCAGGTCGATCTCCTCTTCCTCCGCCTCAAGCTGGGCGTCAAGATCGAGAAAGACCTCCTTGCCGCCGTAGTATTTGACGAAATCGTTGCCCGAGCCGCAGGGATAGCATCCCACCGAGGCGTGCGAAAAGCCAACCGCGCCGTTGACCACCTCGTTAAGCGTTCCGTCGCCGCCGCAGGCGTAAAAGCGAACCGGCTCGTGGTGCAACAGGCAATAGGTCTTGATGTAGGAGATGGCGTCCCCCGAGGACTTGGTCTGGTAGATTTCGTAGTCCACGCCGCCGAATTTCTCCTTCAGCTGCGCCTCCAATTCTGCCATGGCGTTCTGCTTTCCCGCCGCAGGATTGAGAATGAAAATATGCTTCATGGTAACGTCCTTTCCATGGAATTTGCTCCGAAATTTACTCTATTGTATCATATCGAAAGCGAAAAATCAATTCCTTTGCGCGAATATTCTCGCATCGTGTCAAAAATATTTCGCGTAAGCCGAGAACGCCGAGGGGACGGCGTACTCACGGCGAAGCGTCTCGCTCTGAACCAGATGCAAGTCTCGGGGCAGCGTTCCTTCGTCAAAATCCGAGGCGATCCGCACCGCAAACGCCTGCATCTGCCACTCCACGTGGGTGAAGATATGCCTGGAGTCCTCGATCCGTTCGACGCGGATCGGCTCAAACCCGAGGGAGCGCACCAAGGCAGGGATCTCCCCCTCGTCCAGATGCCCCGCGAAATTGGGAAGCTCGTAAAGCCCTGCCAAAAGCCCCTTGGCAGGACGCTTGCGGAGCACCGTCCGCCCCTCGTCGCGAATGAGCAGAACCGTCAGAGCCTCCACACGTCTCGGCTTTTTCGCCGACCGCACGGGCAGCTCGTCGATGCGACCCTCCCGCCGCGCCACGCAGATCTTTTGCAGGGGGCAGACCTCGCAACGCGCCTCGCCGTTCGGGACGCAGACCGTCGCGCCAAGCTCGATCATCGCCTGTGTAAAGTCCCCCGCGCGATCGCTCGGAATGACCTTTTCCAAGGCCTCTGCAAAGTGCTTTTTGGTCGCTTGGAGCATAATATCCTCCTCACACCCCGAGAGGCGCGAGAGCACGCGGAGCACGTTTCCGTCCACCGCAGGCGCGGGAATCCCAAAGGCGATCGACGCGATCGCACCCGCCGTGTAGTCTCCGATGCCGCACAGTCCCCGAAGCTCCCGAACGTCGGCGGGGAGCTTTCCGCCGTACTGCTCCACCACCGTTTTCGCCGCGCGCCGGAGATTCCGCGCCCGACTGTAGTAGCCAAGCCCCTCCCACGCCTTGAGCAGACGCTCCTCGTCGGCGTCGGCAAGAGCCTCGACGGTTGGGAACACCTCAAGGAAGGCCTTGTAGTAGGACTTCACCGCCTCCACTCTGGTCTGCTGGAGCATGATCTCGGAGATCCAGATGCGATAGGGGTCGCAGGTGCGCCGCCAGGGCAGGTCGCGCTTATTCACTTGATACCACGAAAGGAGCGATCTAACCGCTTCCCCATCCATCAGCTTCTCCATGCCATTCTCCCGTCTTTTTTAAGACCATTATAACACAACGATGCGGCAAATGCAACCGAAAAATCATGACAAATCCGCAAAAAATGCATACATTCTCTTGAAATCGCAAGGAAGATGTGGTAAAATAAGGGTATGGCAGCACTCACGTTGCCGACACGAAACCAAACGATGGGAGAAACAGCATGAGATATCAGTTTTTAAGATTTCCGGGCGGAAAACCCAAGGCGCTCACCTTCAGCTATGACGACGGATGTCCGCAGGATCTGCGGCTCTCGGACGTGCTCACCGCACACGGCATGAAGGGCACCTTCAACTTCAACAGCGACGCCTGCCGCGGTTCTGCCGCGCTCCCCAAGGAGAAGGTAGAGGAATATTTCCTTGACCGTGGCCACGAGATCGCCGTTCACGGCGCCCTTCACAGAGCCGAGGGCGCGCAACGCCCCATTGAAGGCATTCAGGACGTGCTGACCTGCCGACTGGAGCTGGAGAAGCGATACAACCGCATCATTCGCGGTATGGCGTATCCCGATTCGGGAATCCGACGCATGACCAACGGCGCGACCTACGAAAACATCAAGGGCTATCTTTCCGACCTCGATATCGCCTACGCCCGTACGCTCGGCACCGACAACGATAAGTTTGAGCTTCCCGCCGACTGGCACGCGTGGATGCCCTCCGCCCACCACAAGAATCCCGATATTCTCAAATACGTGGACGCATTCGCCGCGATCAATATGGCGACCACCTATTACCACGCCATCCGCTACCCCCGTCTGCTCTATATTTGGGGACACGCTTATGAATTTGACCAGGACAACAACTGGGACCTGATCGAGACGATCTGCGAAAAGCTCGAGAACAAGGACGACATCTGGTACGCGACCAACATCGAGATCTACGATTACGTACAGGCTTACCAGTCTCTCCAATACAGTGCTGACAGCACCATCATCTACAACCCCACGGCAACGACCGTTTGGTTTGAGCGCGACGCCAAGCCCTACAAGATCGAGCCGGGCGAGACGCTCCACCTCGCCTGACCCTCATCAAGATCCTCCGCACAGGGGGATCTTTTTTTGTTCCCCCGCACCCCGTCCGTGTAAAAATCATCGCGCCCTTGCTCTCCCCTTCACCAAAAACACGATTTCTTTTTTTCCGGAGGGGGCGGAGCCGGTGGGGCGGATGCATGAAACCAAATTTTCTCTCCCTCTCTCTTATATATAGATATATTTTTTCTTTTATTATCTTTTCTTTTCTTTGTTGGCACAGCGTGCCATGCTTGCCACATAAACACGCTTATTCTAACCACGTATTGCGTTTTTCCATCTCCACCTCCCCATTTTCACTACCTCAATCGACTTCCGCATTTTGTGCCATACGCTGACACCGCGTGCCACGGTTGACAGGTTTTTTTGAGGGAGAGGGGAAGACCTTTGGGGGAGGAACTTCTTTGGAAAAGGAAGTTCCTCCCCCAAAAGCCCCCACTTCAAGAAACTTCCCCAAGCTCTCGTGCCGCGAGGGCACGGAAGCTTGGGGAAATTCTTTTTATGGGTGGATTGTTTGTAAGGATTCTCGCCTCATCCTGTAGGGACCGGCGTCAGGTTTGAGGGGATTTTCCGCGCACAAACAAAAGAGGGCGCACATTGATCGTGCACCCTCGATTAGGCTTGCCTATTCTTTTTCGACGGAAAGTTTTGGGGGTTCTTAGG
>JAZSBE010000002.1:0-11677 GCA_045602215.1 Eubacteriales bacterium
AAAAAGTCCCCCTTTCCCCGCGCGAGATCCTGCCCGGCTCACGCCTCGCACTGTTACGCAGTTCGACGCGCGATCGCCGACGCGAGTCGCTTGCTCAGGATGACACGGGCGCGGGCGACCGCCACGCGTCGCCCCTACAGATTGTTTTATTGTACCTCCCACCCATAAAAAGAATTTCCCCAAGCTTCCGTTCCCTCGCGGTACGGGAGCTTGGGGAAGTTTCTTGAAGTGGGGGCCTTGGGGGAGGAACTTCTTTTCGAAAGAAGTTCCTCCCCCAAGGTCTTTCCCCCTTCTCAAGGTCTATTTTTCCTCACGATGTCGTACACGATGCCGATGACGGCGGAGAGGACGCCACCGACGGGGAAGATCACCCAAGTGATGTGCCAATCGTGCGTCAAAAAGCTCCAGCCGAGGTAGATCGCCACCAGAATCGCCCAAAACGCGCTCTCGATCCGATCGCGCAGAGGGTCTTTTTTGAAGGGAGAGGAGGCGTAATCACCCTCGCGCAGAAGGATCTGATAGGCGGACTGACGCACGCCGCCCAAAACGAAGAGGAACACGCCCGCGCCAGCCACTGCCAGCATCACACAGAGCAGAGCTACTTGAAGGAACTCCCACTCGGAAAACGCGCCCACGATGAGGGGAATGGGGGAGAGCACGCAGAGGCAGACGGCGATCACCGTCATGCGGATGTAGACGGGACGGTAGGATTTTTGCTCCTCGCGGATCCGATCAACCACGCTGCGCTCCATTTCAAAGCCGCCGTGTTCAAGATACTCGTAGGGTTCACCGCGAAGACCGCAAAGCACGAAGATGGCAACGGCAATCGCCACCACGCAAAGCAAAATTCCAATGCCCAGCACCCCTGCCAGCGTCTCGGTGATCGCCTTCCACTCGGTGACCTCCGACGCCGCTGCCAACAGGAGCAGGGGAATGACCGAAAGGATGCACAGATAGACGCCCAGCGCGATCCGCTTGGAGGCAAAACGGCGATGCTCCAAAAAGCGATCCGCCTCCTCTGCCGTCACCCGCCTTTTTGGCGGCTCGCTCTGCGCGGCGTCGGCGCGCGCGTCCGTCTCGATCCCGTCCTTGAGCAGATAATCGGTGCTCACACCGAACATCTCGCTCATCTGCAGGATCTTGTCGAGATCGGGCGTGCTTTGCCCCATCTCCCATTTGGAGACCGCTTGGCGCGATACGTCCATGCGCTCCGCCAGCTCCTCTTGCGACCAGCCCTTCTTTTTTCTTTCTTGCATGATCTTGTCAGCCAATGTCATGATGATCACCTCACAGTTTTGTTTTTTATTTCAACTACAGTATACCAAAATTTCGTTCCCCGCGCAACCAACCTACGCCTTTCAATTTGTCAACCGACGGTTGCAAAGGTCGCGAGGCTTAAGGTCGTGGGCGTTGCCCACACCCGAAGGCCGCGAGGCTCTGCCTCGCGCTCCGCTTAGGGGACTTTTCGTAAAAGTCCCCTAAGAACCCCCAAAACTTTGCGTCGAAAAAGAATAGGCAATCCTATGGAGGGGAGTGCGAACAAAGCATACCCTCCTTTGTTTTGTGCGCGGAAAGTGTGCCCCTGTCTTCACTTCAATGCGAACATCGCCTGCATGGGGAAGTTCAAAGCATAGACGGAAAGGTGCTGCCGAAAGCATTTTGGGCTACACCGCAGGTGTTCCCTCCACAAAATGCTCCACAATGTAACACCGCAGGGGGAGGGGGCTCCCCTCCCGACGAACATCAAATTTTATGCTTCATACGCGGGAGGCGAAACGCCTCCCCTACAAGGTGAAATTAAGATTTCGCGACGCGCCGCAGGTGAATATCACCGCCCTTTTACCCACCCATAAAAAGAATTTTCCAAAGCTCCCGTGCCCCCGCGGTACGGGAGCTTTGGGAAGTTCTTGAAGGGGATGGGTTTGGGAAGGGGGGGATCTTCTTTCAAGAAGTCCCCCCTTCCCAGGGTCTTCTCCCCCTTCAAAATCCCTCACATACCCATCCGAAAGAGCGCGATGGCGAGGGAGGCTTGCCAGACGATGCCGACAAAGCCGACGACCCAGAAGTAGACGTGCTGGGTCTTGTGACGGAAGACCTTCATGCCGAGAAGAGCACCGACGGCACCCCCGAGGAAGGAGAAGCCGAGCAGGACAGACTCCTTGATGCGCCACTCGCCGCGCTTGGCGCGACGCTTGTCCGCACCGTACAAAAGGAAGGAAATCGCGCTCATCGAGGCGCAAAAAATGAGGAATGCTTCAAACATCAGAAAAACCTCCACGGAAAAATCCTGTTTCTACCTTCATTATAAGCGATTTTTTCCGACTTTACAAGAGTTTTTTTCGTTTGCGGTATGAGAATACCGAAAAAATGCCGATCATAGAGGCACAAAAGGGGGAGAAATGTGAACTTTATTTAATATTTCTCCCGCCGCTTTCCCAAATATTGTTGACAAAACAACATTTTTATGATAAAATAAAATGAGATCAAATGGGAATTTGCCCCTCGCGCGTGGGGATTTTTCCGTAGATTTGATACAATCGAACTCAAGAAAAGGAGTACCCGATATGAATGAATACGTCATTATGACCGACTCCGCCTGCGACATGAGCCCTGCGCTCCTGGCAGAGTGGGGCGTCCCCTTCAAGAGCCTGACCTTTCGCTTTGACGGCTCGGATCAGGAATACACCGATCAGGATATCCCTGCGGCTGAATTTTACGCAAAGATGAGAGGCGGCAGCGTGGCAAAGACCTCCGCTGTCAACTCCGAAAGCTTTCTTTCCATGTTTGAGGAAGCACTCGAGGCAGGGAAGGACGTTCTCTACCTCGGATTTTCCTCGGGACTGAGCACCACCTTCAACTCGGCGCGTCTGGCGTCGCTGGAACTGAAGGAGCGTTATCCCGACCGCACGATTCGCGTGGTCGATACCTTGGCGGCGTCTGCGGGATTCGGGCTGCTCGTTTACCTCGCGTTGGAGAAGAAGAAGGCGGGCGCGACCCTCGAGGAGGTTGCCGCTTATATCGAGGAGATCAAGTGGAAGCTCTGCCTGTGGTTCACGGTGGACGATCTGGTTTACCTCAAGCGCGGCGGCCGCATCAGCCCCACCGCGGCGTTCGTCGGAAACGTGCTTGGCATCAAGCCCGTGCTTCACATGGACAACGAGGGACACCTCATCAATATGTTCAAGGTCAGAGGCAGAAAGACCGCCGTTGCATCTCTTGCAGATCAGTACGGCAAGCTTGCCGAGGATCTTGCGGGCGGCACGGTGTTCATCTCCCACGCCGACTGTATGAGTGACGTGGAGGAGCTGAAGAACCTGCTCTCCACCCGCTACGGCGCATCGGTTCAGATCGTGACCAACGTCGGACCCGTCATCGGCGCGCACGCCGGACCCGGCACGCTCGCGCTGTTCTTTATCGGTAAAGAGAAATAAGCTTTTTGGGGCTTTGCCCTACCCGAAAAAATGAAGCATGAGGATAGAAGCATGACGAAAAAAGAGAAAAAGCCCTCCGCCGTGAGCATCAAGCTCATCGGCGGCTGGCTGATGAAGAAAATGGCGATCGGAGGCGCAAAGACGCTCCGTTCCAACGCCGACGAGGTCAACAAGCTCAACGTGTTCCCCGTTCCGGACGGTGACACGGGCGACAATATGCGCCTGACCATCGAGAGCGGTATCCGCGCGTTGGAGAACACCGACACCGACAATCTTGCGACCGTGATGAAGACCTTCTCGCACGGTATGCTTTTGGGCGCGCGCGGCAACTCGGGCGTCATTCTCTCCCAGTTCTTTGCCGGAACGGCAAAGGGTCTGGAGGAGGTGGACTCTGCCGATGCCGTCACCTTTGGTAACGCGCTCCGCCGTGGTGTGGAGCAGGCGTATTCGTCGGTCATGACGCCCACCGAGGGAACCATTCTGACCGTTGCGCGTGAGGCGGTGGAGTACGCCGTTGCGCGCATCACCCCCAAGAGCACCATTCGATCCCTCTTTGCAGATCTTGTCAAGGAGATGCACGCGTCTCTCGACCGTACCCCCGAGATCCTGACCGTCCTCAAGGATGCAGGCGTGGTGGATAGCGGCGGAGCGGGTCTGCTTTACATTATTGAAGGCTTCAACCGCGTGCTCAACGGTGAGGAGATCACCCAGCAGGACGCAGACGAGATCGTGGAATCCGCGCCCAAGACGGCGGGGAGCCTGCCCACCGAGGGCGGATTCGGCCCCGACAGCGTGATGACCTACGGCTACTGCACCGAGCTGCTGTTGCAGCTGCAGAACAGCAAGACCGACGTGGAGGCGTTCGACGTCGAGCCTCTCAAGGCCTTCCTTTCGGAGATCGGCGACTCCATCGTTGCCTTCAAGACCGAGAGCATCGTCAAGCTTCACGTGCACACCTTCACCCCCGAGCGCGTGCTGGAATACTGCCGCCGCTACGGTGAATTTCTGACGGTGAAGATTGAAAATATGTCGGTACAGCACACCGAGATCCAGAATGAGCAGGAGGCTCCTGCCGCTCCCGCTGCGCCCGTCGCACCCGAAAAGCCCGCCGAGCGCAAGCCCTACGGTGTGGTCGCGGTCTGCAACGGCGCGGGAATCGAGAATCTCTTCACCGAGCTTGGAACCGACGAGATCGTTCACGGCGGTCAGACGCAGAATCCCTCCGCCAACGATTTTCTCGACGCCTTCTCGCGCATCAACGCCGACGTCATCTACGTGTTCCCCAACAACGGAAACATCTTTATGGCGGCACAGCAGGCGGCGGATCTTTACACCGACGCGCGCGTGATGGTCGTTGCCAGCAAGAATATCGGAACGGGCTACGTCGCGCTCTCCTCGCTGGATTTTGACAGCTCCGACGCCGATGCCAACCTTGCCAACATGGAGGCGGCGATGAAGAACGTCTCCGCGGGATATATCTCTCCCTCCATTCGCGACGCCGATCTCAACGGCGTGCATATCCTCAAGGGTGACACCATCGGTATTCTCGAAAAGGAGATCGTGGTGTCCGAGGCAAACCGCGCCGACGCCGCGCACGCGCTTGCGAAGAAGATGCTCGAGCTTCCCGGTAAGTTTATGCTCACCGTCTTTACCGGAATCGACGCGACCGACGCCGAGTGCGCCGAGCTGGAGGAATACCTCAAAGCCAATTGCCCCTCCGCCGAGATCTATTTCGTCAGCGGCGGTCAGGATATCTACCCCTATATCATGATTGCTGAATGAGGGTAAGACCTTGGAGTGGAGAAGCTTCCTTTGAAAAGAAGCTTCTCCACTCCAAGCCACCTCACTTCAAGAAACTTCCCAAAGCTCCCGTTCCGTCAAGGAACAGGAGCTTTGGGAAGTTCTTTTTATGGGTGTGTTTTTTGCGGGCGCGGTCCTTGCCGTCTCCAACCGCATCATTGCACTTTTGTTGCGTGAAATTCTCTTTTTTTCGCAAACCTCTTTACAAATCTGTCTGACCATGGTATAATAAATTATCTAAAACAATAGGAGGTTTGAAAATGAAGAAATTATCTTTGTTTTTGGTTACTGTATTGATGCTCGCGACGGTTGCGGTGGGAGCATCCGTTCTGGCATCCGCCGAGGTCACCACGAGCGGATCCTGCGGAAACTTTGGCGATAACGTCACCTTTGTGTACGACGAGGCGACCGAGACGCTGACCCTGTCGGGTGAGGGCGAAACCGAGATGATCCCCTTTATGGTTCCTTGGAACAAAAAGGGCTACCCGAAGGTCTCAAAGCTCGTGATCGAGGAGGGCGTGACCTCGGTTTACGACGACCTGTTCGGCACTTGCGCGGATCTGAGCAGCGTCAGCCTCCCCTCCACGCTCACCTCCATCGGCTCCCGCGCGTTTCAGGACTGCACGGCTCTGACCGAGATCACCCTGCCAAACGGTCTGACCTCGATCGGCGAGGACGCCTTTTCAAGATGTACCTCTCTTGTGAGCATTTCCATTCCGAGCAGCGTTTCGGCGATCCCCGTCGGAATCCTTGACGGTTGCGACAATCTTACGAGCGTGACCCTCGGATCGGGCATCACCGCCATCGGTAGCGAGGCGTTCATGGGCTGCGCGAAGCTTGCAAGCGTCAACCTGCCGAACGGCGTGACCGAGATCGGCGACAAGGCGTTTTCGGGCTGTGAGGCGCTTGAGAGCGTCACCCTGCCCACGAGCCTTCAGACGATCGGAGACGAGGCGTACGCATACTGCACGAAAATCGAGCGCGTCGAGATCCCGAGCGGCGTGACTTCCATTGGCGATAGCGCGTTCTACGCTTGCACGAGCCTGTCCGAGATCACGGTTCCCGTGGGCGTGACCGAGATCGGCTACCAAGCGTTCTCCACCTATGCCGAGAAGGTTGCCATTTCCTACGCCGGCACCGAGGCTGCTTGGAACGCGATGGAGAACACCGCAGATTACAAGGACGGCTACACCATCACGTTTGGCGGCGCGACCAATGCAAATGCAAACGATCCCACCGACAACGGGGACGCAGAGCCCGATTCCGACAAGGGGCTGCTCGGTTGCGGCTCCGCGCTCACCCTCAATGCAGGACTTTCGCTCCTTGCCATTCTCGCCGTCACGGTGACGATCCTCGGTAAAAAGAAGACTGTAAAGCAATAAATTGATCACCCACCCATAAAAAAGACTTTCCCCAAGCTCTGATTCCTTCGCGGAATCGGAGCCTTTGGAAAGTTCTTGAAGGGGATGGGTTTGGAAAGGGGGGACTTCTTACAAGAAGTCCCCCCTTCCCAAGGTCTTTCCCCTCCCAAGGTCTTCACTCAAAACTTCACGCGGCGCACAGAGATCACCTTACTACCGTTGATCTCAAAGACCGTGCCGTGGGCGGTGATGGGGCCGTCTGCGATCTCAAAGCGAGCGGGCATGAGGTTTCTCATCTTCTCCAGCACGCAGTCGGTTCGCGTGCCGATGATGCCGTCGTGAGGGCCGCACATACCAAGATCGGTCTGGTATCCGCTGCCGCCGGGCAGAATCTGCTCGTCGGCGGTGACCACGTGGGTGTGCGTGCCGAAAATGACGTGGATTCTTCCGTCAAACACGCGCGCCATAGCGATCTTTTCGCTGGTCGCCTCGGCGTGAACGTCGAGAATGGCGTAATCGTATCTCCCCGCCTCGCGGTCAAGGATCTTTTCCACCGTGTCAAAGGGATCTGCATAGGCGTCCATATTCACGCGGCCGCAAACGTTGATGCAGAGCATCCGATAGCCGCAGGCGTCGGCAATGGTGTAGCCCATACCGGGCGCAGAGGGGGGAAAATTCGCAGGACGGACGATGCGCGCGTCTGATTCGAGCAGGGGATAGAGATCGCGCTGACCGAAGGCGTGATTGCCGAGCGTCATAACGTCCGCGCCCGCCTGAAACAGCCTGAGGGCGTCCTTCTGCGAAATGCCGCGAATGTCGTTGGCGTTCTCGCCGTTGACCAGAACGAAATCAATCTTCTCCTCTCGTCTGACCGCCCACAGCCGCTCCTCCAGATAGTCCACCGCGCGCTTTCCAACCACGTCGCCCAATGCCAAAATTTGCATACCGTACCTCTTTTCTTTCTTCTTCTGCATTATTATATCATATGAAAAGATAAATGTCAATGGCGGAAACGTGATTGCGGCGGGCGTGGTTTGTTATGGCATTTTATCTGCGACATGGAAGATCTGTTTTCCCTTGCGCTTGGCATACCGATAAGCCTCATACGCGCCGCCAAAATTGCGCGTGATTCCACATATCACGTAATCGGATTGCTCGACCATCCACCGATTTCGATAGGTGATTGCAAATCTCGGCGGTTTATCCTCAATTTCGGGATAGATGATGGCATCGTATCGCTCCCTCTGATATGACAAATGCTTTTGCTGATATTCAACCGTTAGATAGGGGGTAATCAAAATCAATGCAACATGGGAGTGCGTTTTTTGATATTTCTTGCAACAGTCATATGCAAAGCGATCAAAGTCCCCATAGCCTCCCAAATACAGATCGGCGTGGCGATCCCCTACGGTATCTTCTAAAAAACAAAGAATTTTCTCTTCGTATTCCGCTGTCCTTTGAAATTCTGCGTGACCAAAAAAGGATATGACCATTTCGTTTTCCTTTCTATATGTAGGTATGCCTACATATTATAACACGGAATTTAGAAAAAATCAACACTATGTAGGTACACCTTCTTATAATTTGCGGCATTTCTTGATAAAATATATGCGTAGGCAAATCTACGGAGAATTTTTATCGGGAGGGAACGGACATGACAGTCAATGACGCGGTTGCAAAGCGCATTTCCAAGCTGCTTTGCGAAAAAGAGATGTCCCAGTACCGTTTGGAGCAGATCTCGGGGATTCAGCACGGAAGTATGCAGTGTATTATGAACGGTCGGAACAAAACGGTCACCTTGAGCACCGTTATGCTGTTGGCAAAGGGATTTGAGATGTCTCTGACCGAATTTTTGGACGATGATATTTTCCGTTCGCAGGATTTGGAAATTGAACAGTAAAAGCCGCTCGATGCCGAGCGGCTTTTTGATATTATAAAAGGGGGAGATTGCGCCGAAGAAGAGTTCAAAACTCAAAGTTGCCTTGTAGGGGGGGCGTTTCGCCTCCCGTGTATGAAGTATCAAATTTGATGCTTTTTCGGGAGGGGAGACCCCTCCCCTACGATGTTACATTGTGGATCATTTAGTGGTATGAAGCACCTTCGGTGTAGCCCAAAATGCTTTCGGCAGCCCCACGGTCTTTGCCTCTTACCCCCGCATCCTCTCAAACGCCTGATCGGCGCGGCGGGCGATCTCGGCGATCTCGTCAGGGGTGGCGGTGCGAAGGGGCTTCTTTTTGGGCAGCCCCCAGACGTCAAGGAGACGCGGCCCGATCCACCGGGCGGGGGATGTCGCGTCAAAAAGCCCCGACAGGATGCAAAGAGCCGCCTTTTTCGGGCGCATGAAGATCACCTTCATGGGATGCTTGATGATGGCAAAAATGAGGGGCGGGTAGTGCGAGGTGATGTTGGTAAAGGTGATGCCGGGGTGAACGATGGCAAGACGCGCAGAATCCTCGTGGCGGAAAAGGTCGGAGAGCGCGTACATCAGGTGACGCTTGGCGTTGCCGTAGACCTTGGAGGCGGCGGAGTAGGTGGAGAAATCCACGTCACGCGGGTCGATTTTGGAGTAATTGTGCGCGATGCTTCCCACCGCGATCACGCGCGCGGCGCGCGCACGAAGATGCGGCATCAGCTCGCGAACCATGTAGTAGGGGGAGACGAAATTGATCTGAAACACGTTGTCGTAGCCGGTTTTGCAGGTTTTGCGGGGAATGCTGTACGCCCCCGCGTTGAGAATGAGCGCGTCAAGAGGGTAGTCCTTGAGCCGCTCGACCAAGGCGCGAACCGAGTCGGCGTCCTCCATGTCCGCTCCAAGACACTCCACCGAGAGGGTGGGGAAGTCGGAGAGAAGTGAGAGCCGTTGGTTCTCGGCGCGGGCGGGGTTGCGGTTAATCAGCAACAGATTCGCGCCCAAGGATGCCAGATGGCGGCAAAGTTCCAGCCCAAGTCCGCCCGTGCTGCCCGTCACGGCGACGAGCTTGCCGTCAAGGCGCGCGGTGTGTTTCTCGATCCAGCGTGTCATTCCCATAAGTGTCTCCTTTTTTTGAAGGTTTTCTGACACTATTATAACACAAACGAATGAAAAAAACAATTTGAGAGACAAAATTTCTTTGAATAAGAAAGCAAACACCCTCGCATACTAACAACGGCATATGATGCCGAAAAAAGGAGATGAAAAGAATGTTTATGGATAGAATTGCTCTGATCCTCACCGTCGTCGGTGCGCTCAACTGGGGAAGCATCGGCTTGTTCCAGTTTGACCTGGTGGCGTGGATCTGCGGCGGTCCGTCAACGCTTCTCGCCAGAATCATCTACACCGTGGTTGGATTGGCAGGAATTTGGTGCATCTCGCTCCTGTTCCGCTCCAGAGACTACGACCGCGTAGAGGACCGTCATTCGTAAAAAAGGAAGGCAAAAAAGCCTCCGTCACGCAAAAAACGGAGGCTCCTTCGGAGGACGCGCGATGCCGCGCGCCCTCTTTTTTATGCGTGATTCCATGTAAAGGTTGAAAATCTCCTACAAGAAATTTTAATGTTTCATCATACCCACCCCAAGAAAGAAATTCCCAAAGCTCCTGTTCCATGTCGGAATAGGAGCTTTGGGAAAGTTCTTGAAGGGATGGGTTTGGGAAGGGGGACTTCTTTCAAGAAGTCCCCCTTCCCAAGGTCTTCCTCCCTCCCAAGGTCTTCTCTGCTTGCATATACTGGTCATAGGGAACGGAGTTCCCTAATGTGAGATCGGAGTATTCCGAGAAAGGAGTCGAAAATGCAACCGGAAACGGAGCGCAAAAACTGTCTGGTCGTGATCGGCTCGCTGACACAGACCATGAAGGCGCAGAGCGCGCTCTCCAACGCGGCGATCTTTTCCCGCGTTGAGAAGGCGGATTCCTCCACCGCGCGACGCGGATGCGCCTATGCCTTATCCTACCCCTGCTCGCAGGAGGCGAACGTGCGAGCGGTGCTGCGCGGCGCAGGGATCGCCACGCGAGGAGGATTCTGATGATTTATCTTGACAACGCCGCCACCAGCTTCCCAAAGCCCCGACGGGTGTGGGAGGAGATGGAGCGATGCATGAAAAGCTACGGCGGAAACCCGGGGCGTGGCTCGCACCGTCTTGCCATGCGCGCGGCGGAGAAAATTTACGAATGTCGCGAATTGCTTGCTGATACGATGGGGAGCCGCCACCCCGAAAACGTCATCTTCACGTCCAACGCCACCGCCGCCGTCAACCTTGCCGTCAAGGGACTTTTGCGCGAGGGGGATCACGTGCTGATCTCCGACCTCGAGCACAACGCGGTGTGGCGTCCCGTCTGCCGACTGGCGCGGGAGGGGCGCATCAGCTACGGGATCTTCCCCTCCTTTGCGCGCGCGGTCGATCGCAGTCCCGCGCGCATCCTTCGCACCATCGAGGAGATGATCCGCCCCAACACGCGGATGCTCATCTGCACCCACGCGTCCAATATCTGCTCGGTCGCCATGCCCATTCGCGAGATCGGCGCGCTCTGCCGCCGCCGTGGGATCTTTTTCGTGGTGGACGGGGCACAATCGGCGGGTCATCTGCCCATCTCGATGGAGGGGGATTGCATCGACGCCCTCTGCCTGCCGGGGCACAAGGGGCTGTTTGGCGCGCAGGGGTGCGGCGCGCTGCTTCTGGGGGAGGGCATCTACGCCGACACCTTGATGGAGGGTGGGAGTGGGCTAAACTCGCTGGACGAGGCGATGCCCGACGAGTCTCCCGAGCGATACGAGGCGGGGACGCTCCCCACGCCCTCGATCGCGGCACTTTGCGAGGGGGTCAAATTTCTGCGCGAGGTGGGGATCGAGAACGTCTCAAGCCGCGAGAACGAGCTTTGCCTCTTGATGCGAGATCGCCTCTCGGATTTGCGGGGCATCGAGCTTTCCTCCCCCCATGACGAGGGTGGGATTCTGCTCTTCACCTCGCCGCGTATCCCCTCCGACGCGCTTGGAGCCGAATTGGATCGGCGTGGCATCTGCGTTCGCTCGGGGTTCCATTGCGCCGCCCCCCCGCACCCTACCTTGGGGTCGCCCCCCGGGGGGGCGGGGCGCGCGCGGCTCGGGTATTTCT
>JAZSBE010000003.1:0-12759 GCA_045602215.1 Eubacteriales bacterium
GATGTAATAATCGTAGACCACGTTGATATCCCCGAGGTAGGTCAAAACGCCCGTGAGGATCTCCAGAGCGGCAAACACAAAAAGACATACTGCGTAAAAAAGCATCGTTTCATCCTTTCCGTTCCGATAGCTTCGGAACTGCGTTAATGGGGTTCTCTCTGCCATGATTGTATCACAAAAACGCCGATCCGTCAAGCGGATTTCGCGTTTTTTGGGAAATCAAAGACGGTCGATCTCGTCGGTCTCGCTCTCGCCGAGGACGCGGATCCCGTTTTGGAGCAGAAGCGCGGCGCAGACGCCGTTGCCCTCGCACAGCGTGCGCGTAAAGCTACCGTCGTACACGCGGCCCACGCCGCAAGCGGGGCTTTTTTCCTTGAGGATCGCGACCGTCACCCCCTGCTCGCGCGCGATGGCGAGCACCGTCTCGGCTCCACGGCGGTATTCCTTCGTGACGTCCGCGCCTTCGGTGTTTTTCAGGCTTCCGTCGGCTTGGATCTCCGACGCGGGACGCGGCGTAGGAAGACCGCCCAGCACCTCGGGGCAGACGGGAATGAGGGTGTGCTTTTCTTTCAATCTAATAATATGCGCGCAGGGGCGGCTCTCGCCGTCGTATCGGCAAGCCTCGCCGAGAAGACACGCGCTGACTAAAATCTTCATACCGTCACCTCAAATGAACTGATACAGCTCTTCGATTTTTGTAATGACGTGGGTGGCTGAGTGTTCCTCTACCCTGCCGTCGTTGTCAAAGAGGATGCCGTCCACGCCTGCCATTCTTGCCGACTCGACGTCGATCGCGCGGTCTCCCACCACCACGCACTCGGCGCGGTCAAGACCGTAGGCGTCGATCATCTCCGAGAGCTTATCTGCGCTCGGCTTGTGGGCGCGGAGAATGAAATCGGTGAAATACTGATGCAGTCCGAGGTTTTTAAGATACTCGTGGAGGGAGTCGCTTCGGTTGGTGAAAATATAGCACTTGTGCCCTCTTTTGACCGTCTCGCGAATGACCTCGTCGATGTGGGGAAAGAGCTTTGGCAGGGGCTCAAAGTCCCACTGCACATGCAACGCGCGGAACTCCGCCTCCTCCTCGGGGGTAACGTTCAGTGTTTTGAAGGTGTGCGCGAAGTTGATCTTGAGCAGATCGTACGCCTCCCGCTCGTCCATTCGCTCACCTCTCGTCTTCTCCAGCACCGTCACCAGCGCTCTCGCCACGTGCGGATAGGTGTCGGAAATCATACCGTCAAAATCATAGAAAAAATGCTTGTACGTCTTCATGGGGTCTCCTTATATAATATGTATGAAAGGTCGCGGACGCTGTCCGCACCTGCTTAAAACCTTTTTGGAAAAAAGGTTTTAAGGATTCCAAAAACTTTCCGTCGAGGGGGATTTTTTGCAGGGACAACCGCTCCCATCTGTCATCCTGAGCGGAGGGATGCGCAAGCGCAGCGCGAGCCTCCCGAAGTCGAACCCGTAGGGCGATGCGTAGCATCGGGATCTACGAAAAATTTTGCTTTTCGCCGCCCGAGATCCTGCTCGGCTCACGCCTCGCACTGCTGCGCAGTTCGACGCGCGATCGCTCCGCGACTCGCTTGCTCAGGATGACACGGGCGAGGGTGACCGCCACGCCCCGCGTGGTGTTTGATCGCCCGCGACGAAAAGGGTTTGACGGCATAATGGGCGGGAGACCAATGGTCTCCCCTACAATAAATCTTATTGTTCTGCCTCACGCCGTCAGGCGCATCATTTGCGCGTTCGTGAGGTTGGCGCGAATGCGCAACACTATTATACTCTCTTTCCGCCCTCTTGTCAAGAAATTCCGCAAAAGGTTCGGATTTTTCCTGTTTTCGCCTGTTTTTGCTCGATTTTTGCAAGTTATTTTTTTCACGACTTGCAGAATTTTAGCGTTTTTGAGGGGTTTTCAAGTTTTTTTCGAAATTTTCTCATATTTTTTGCAAAATCTATTGACACGATGATGCAAAAAGCATATAATATATCCTATACCGCTCGCGTACGCGCGGGCAACGTCATTTTTATGATGGATTTTTTTCATTCCGGAGGTTTTTTGATTATGAACAGAGTTTACAATTTTTCGGCAGGACCTTCCATGCTCCCCCTTCCCGTGCACGAGAAAGCTGCGGCTGAGATGGTCGTTTACGGGCAGTCGGGTATGTCGGTCATGGAGATGTCACACCGATCTCCGGACTACGAAGCAATCAACGCCGACGCGGAGGCAATGCTCCGCAAAATCATGAACATTCCCGACAACTACAAGGTGCTCTTTTTGCAGGGCGGCGCGTCTACCCAGTTCGCGGCTGTTCCGCTCAATCTGATTGGTCGCACCGGCAAGGCTGACTACGTGGTTTCGGGTCAGTTCTCGGGCAAGGCGTTCAAGGAAGCGCAGAAGCTTGGCTATGACGTCAAGTGCATCGCCACCACCAAGGACGACAACTTCAGCCATATTCCCGTCGTTACCCGCGACATGATCCGTCCCGACGCGGCGTATCTGCACATCTGCTTCAACAACACCATCTACGGCACCAAGTATTCCTACATTCCCGACACGGGGGACATTCCTCTGGTCGCAGACCTTTCCTCCTGCATCATCTCCGCGCCGATTGACGTGAGCCGTTTCGGCGTGATCTACGCCGGCGCGCAGAAGAACATGGCTCCCGCGGGCATGACGCTGGTGATCGTGCGCGAGGATCTGCTCGACTACGCCGAGGAGAAGATGCCCACGATGCTCGAGTGGAAGACCATGGCGGAGAACGGCTCGATGTACAACACGCCTCCCTGCTACACCATCTATATGGCAAAGCTGGTCTACGAGTGGATCATCGGTCTTGGCGGTCTTGACGTCATGAAGGAAATGAACGAAAAGAAGGCAAAGCTGCTCTACGATTACCTCGATTCGCAGGACTACTACATCGCTCCCGTTGCCAAGGACAGCCGTTCCATGATGAACGTCACCTTCGTGACCGGCGACGCCGATCTCGACAAGAAGTTCGCGTCCGAGGCGGGCAAGGCAGGCATGAAGAACCTCAAGGGTCACCGCTCGGTTGGCGGTATGCGCGCCTCCATCTACAACGCAATGCCCTACGAGGGCGTGGAGGCTCTGGTCGCCTTCATGAAGAAGTTTGCCGCTGAAAATCCCAAAGCATAAAAAGGAGCTCTTACCGTTATGAAAATTCAACTCTTAAATAAAATTGCAAAGATCGGTCTTGACGAGCTGGACGACAGCTACGAGATCGGCGAGGACATTGCCGACGCCGAGGGCATTATGGTTCGCTCGGCTGCGATGCACGAGATGGAATTCAGCCCCGCGCTGAAGGCAATCGCGCGCGCAGGTGCGGGCGTGAACAACATTCCCCTCGACCGCTGCAGCGAGGCGGGCATCGTGGTCTTCAACACCCCCGGTGCGAACGCAAACGGCGTCAAGGAGCTGGCGGTCTGCGCTCTGCTTCTGGCGGCGCGCGACGTGGTCGGCGGCATTGAGTGGGCAAAGTCCATTGCCGACACGCCCGACGTTGCAAAGCAGGTGGAAAAGGGCAAGTCCAAGTTTGCCGGCACCGAGATCGCAGGCAAGACGCTTGGCGTCATCGGACTTGGCGCGATCGGCGGGATGATCGCCAACACCGCGCTCTCTCTTGGCATGAAGGTCATCGGCTGCGAC
This sequence comes from Eubacteriales bacterium, assembly GCA_045602215.1. Taxonomy (GTDB): domain Bacteria; phylum Bacillota; class Clostridia; order Oscillospirales; family CAG-272; genus UMGS1865. The sequence continues at coordinate 3,668 of JAZSBE010000003.1, forward strand.
CCCTTCCTCTCGGTTGAGGGCGCGTGGAATCTTGACCATCACGTGACCCGCGCTGCGACCTTTGACGAGATCTTTGAGAAGTGCGACTACATCACGCTGCACGTTCCCGCGACCAAGGACACCAAGAACATGATCTGCGCCGAGAGCATTGCGAAAATGAAGGACGGCGCGAAGATCATCAACCTCGCGCGTGCGGATCTCGTGAACGCCGCTGATCTGACCGCGGCTCTCGCGTCGGGCAAGATCTCCCGTTACGTGACCGACTTCCCCACCGAGGAGATCCTCAAGGCTCCCTCCGTGGTGGCGATCCCCCACCTTGGCGCGTCCACCGAGGAGGCTGAAAACAACTGCGCCGTCATGGCTGCCCGTCAGCTTGACGATTACCTCAAGAACGGAAACATCCGCAACAGCGTCAACTACCCCGCGCTTGAGCTTCCCCGCACTGCGGCTCATCACCGCATCTGTGTACTCCACGCCAACGTTCCTGCCGTCATCACCGGCGTGACCTACGCGCTTGCCAAGGAAGGCATCAACATCGAAAACATGACCAGCAAGTCCAAGGGCGACAACGCCTACACCGTCATCGACGCCGCTTCCGCTCCCTCCGACGCCGCTATCGCCCGCATCCGTGAGATCACCGGTGTCAGAATGCTCAGAGTGGTGTGAGGTTAAGGAGAAGGTCGCGGACGCTGTCCGCACCGGTAAGGTCGTGGGCTTTGCCCACACCCACTCAGGGGACTTTTCGTAAAAGTCCCCTGAGAACCCCCAAAACTTTCCGACGAAAAATAATAAGCAATCCTATGGAGGGTGTGCGAACATCGCATACCCTCCTTTGTTTTGTGCGTGGGAAAGTTTTTTCACCGTAGGGGAGGAGTCTTCCCTCCCGAAAAGGCATCAAATTTTGCGCCTCATTCGCGGGAGGCGAAACGCCTCCCCTACAAGACAAATTTGTGATGCCGCCGGTTGCTTTTGAAGCACAGGTGTATAAAATTCCCTCATTCCTGTAGAGGGCGGAGATCTTCGCCTTGACATCTTACCGCGTTCATGGTAAAATAAAGGCAGATCAAGGTTGCAGGACGGTCAAACAAAAATTTTGAAGGGACGGTGAAAAACATGGCAATGGTATATCTGATTTTCATAATGACTATGTTTCTCATTCGCATTTTTGCGGGATATGACAGCCGATATCAAAAGGGAAAGTATTTCGTCATAAAAAACGCCGTTCTGAGCAAAATCTTGATGGACACCATGTCGTTTGACAAAAGTCGCCGATTAAAAAAGGACAGAAACAAGATCTCTCTGTGCGGAGTATGTTTTTACGCTGCCGCCGCTACAGTCCTTTTGATCAACGTGATATTTCTTTTGACTCCTAAAATCCCTGCCGCGCCGTGGGTGTATGAAACGAGCAGATTTTTTGTAGCTACGGATACGCTCAATCATAAAATATCCGCAATTGCAATTCTGCTGTTGCTCTCCTCCACCATCGTCTGGATGACATTTTGGGTATTGCGGTCATCAAAGGAATCAAAAGTCAAATGGGTAGAAATATTGGCGTGGGTTGTTGGGGTGATTATGATTTTGTGCGCGGGGACGGTTTCAATTGCCTTGCTGGTAGAATTGATTTCCACATTGAAATAAAAAAAACGATGGCATCACCTCATCGTTGCCGATCCGCAAGGCGTGCCCACGAAAAAGCCATACCATAAAAAGAAACTTCCCAAAGCTTTCGTCCTTCACGGAACGAAAGCTTTGGGAAGTTTCTTGAGGTGGGATAGGTTTGGAAAGGGAGGAACTTCTTTTCAAAAGAAGTTCCTCCCTTTTCAAGGTCTTATATTTCGTTTTCAGAAATTAGCCGAGCTTAGCCTGGTTCACCTTGATGCCGGGGCCCATGGTAGATGCAAGAACGCAGCTCTTGATATACTGACCCTTAGCAGCGGCGGGCTTAGCCTTGATGATTGCGCCCATGAGAGCGTTGAAGTTCTCCTGAAGCTTCTCTGCGCCAAAGGAAGCCTTTCCGATGGGGCAGTGAATGATGTTGGTCTTGTCGAGACGGTACTCGATCTTACCTGCCTTTGCCTCGTTTACTGCACGAGCAACGTCAGGGGTAACGGTACCTGCCTTGGGAGAAGGCATCAGACCCTTAGGACCGAGAACCTTACCCAGACGGCCGATGACAGCCATCATATCGGGAGAAGCGATTACAACGTCGAAGTCGAACCAGTTTTCCTTCTGGATCTTCTCTGCGTACTCAGCGCCGCCAACGTAGTCAGCGCCTGCGTCCAGAGCCTTCTGAACGTTGTCACCCTTGGTGAATACCAGGGTCTTAACCTTCTTACCTGTTCCGTTGGGGAGAACAACTGCGCCACGAACCTGCTGGTCAGCGTGACGGGAGTCAACGCCCAGACGAACGTGGATCTCGATGGTCTCGTCAAACTTTGCCTTAGAGGTCTGGCAAACGAGTGCCATAGCCTCCGTTACATCATACAACTTGGATTTCTCGAACAGCTTTGCGCTGTCTGCATACTTCTTTCCAACATTAGCCATTGTTCATACCCTCCCTTACTCTTCGACGGTAACGCCCATGGAGCGAGCGGTTCCGGCGATCATGCTCATTGCCGTTTCCAGACTTGCCGCATTGAGGTCGGGCATCTTGGTCTCAGCGATCTTCTTAACCTGCTCCTTGGTCAGCATAGCAACCTTGGTCTTGTTGGGCTTTGCAGAGCCCGACTCGATGCCAACTGCCTTCTTGATGAGGACGGGAGCGGGGGGAGTCTTGGTGATAAACGTAAAGGAACGGTCTGCGTAAACGGTGATGACAACGGGAATGATCAAACCGATGTCATTCTTGGTTCTCTCGTTGAATTCCTTGGTGAATACGGGAATTGCAACACCGTACTGACCGAGTGCAGGACCTACAGGGGGCTGCGGGGTTGCCTTGCCGGCAGGAAGCTGCAGCTTGATATAACCTAAAATCTTCTTTGCCATGATAAATTATCCTCCAAATGTGGTTTTTTGCGGGAGAATTCAAAAAATTTTTCTCCCTCCCACTTGCAACGAATTGCTCGTTGCCGTGTCAATCGTTTGCCGAAAGCTTGACGGCGTTTGCCTCCAGCTCGACCGGCATGTCTCTGCGGCCTCTGTTTACCAGAACGGTAACGTTGCGGAGATCCTCGGAAATGGACTGAACCGTTCCCTTATATCCCTCGAACAAGCCGCTGATGATTTCAACTGTGTCACCCACGCTGTACGCAACCTTGACCTGAGGCTCGGTCTCAATGCAGAGCGCCTCGACCTCGGCGTCGGTCAGGGGGGTGGGTCTGGAGCCGGGTCCGACGAATCCCGTCACGCCCGTGATGTTTCTCACTGCGTGCCAGCTTTCCTCGTCCATGATCATCTTAATGTAAACGTAGCAGGGGAAAATCTTGTTCTCCACTTCCTTTTCCTTGTCGCCGTCTCTCTCGATGACGATCTCGGTCGGAATGCGGATGTCAAAGATCTTGTCTCCCAGTCCTCTGTTTGCGATGATCTTCTCCAAATTTGTCTTTACTTTGTTTTCGTAGCCCGAATACGTGTGCGCCACATACCATCTCAGGCCTACGTTCATTTCATTGATGTCACTCATATCTCTTACTTTGCGAACAGATCAACGACGAATGCGAAGAATCCGGTAGAAAGTCCGAGGTCAAGGAAGCAGATCACGGTTGCGCAAACAACCAGACCGATGATAACCACCAGGGAGCTCTTCTTGGTATCCTTCCAAGAAAGCCAGGTGATTCTCTTTGCCTCGCTCTCGTATTCTCTGATCACACTCGCGGTCTTCTCGCGATTCTTCAGAAGAATTACCAGCACTGCAACCAGGATCGCCAGCAGCACGCCCAGAACGATCACTTCCCCGAGGGTCAGGATCACGGTGTCTACACCGTCCAGATTCATCGTCCAGATGGGACGAATCTGAAAGTTATCGGAGCTTGCGTTGGTGCTGTTTACAGACGACACGGTGGGGTTGTTCTGAAGAAACGGAACTGCGCAGATTGAGAGATAGATCAATGCGGCGAGAACGATCGCGCCCCATTTCACAATTTTCTTACTACTTGCCATGCTCTTACCCTCCGCTTACTTCGATTCCTTATGAACCGTGTGCTTACGGCAGAACTTGCAGTGCTTCTTCATTTCCAGTCTGTCCGGGTCATTCTTCTTGTTCTTTTTGGTGTCATAGTTTCTCTGCTTGCACTCGGTGCATACCAGAGTAATCTTGACTCGTGCATCATTAGCCATTTAGCGGTACCTCCCATACATATTTTATTTGACCCGATCCAAAGGATCAGATCCGTATACCTCCCTCCCGAAAGCACCGAGACGCCCATGTGGGTGGCGCATCGCCCCGGTCATTTTTTGCTCCGATATTTTGGCGCAAAAAAAAGCCCTCTCGCAGAGGTAGTGACATTATATCACACTTGTCCGCGCTTGTCAAGGGCTTTTTTCAAATTTTTTTCATTTTATATATAGGGCGAAATCACAGTCCTCACAGCACCGCCTGATAGACCTCGTTTTTGTGCACGCCTCGATCCTTTGCCGTCTGCTTGATGGCGTCCATCTTGCTCATGCCCATGGAGACGTAATGCGCGACGTGCGCGGGGATCTCCAGCCCCTCCCAGAAGGCGGTCTTCGCGCTCTCACGCGCGCCCTCCACCACCAGAACGTACTCGCCGCGCGGGTCCGTCGTCTTGTAGTATGCGATCGCTTCCCCAAGGGTGAGGCGGAACACCTCCTCGTTGAGCTTGGTCAGTTCTCGGCAGATCGCCACGCGGCGATCCGCTCCAAAGGTCTTCCCGAAGTCCTCCAGCGTGTTTTTGAGCTTATGGGGTGCTTCGTGAAAGAGCATCGTCCGCCGCTCGTTCTTCAGCTCCTCCAGCCGCTCGCGCCGCTCGGATTTATTGACCGACAGAAAGCCCTCAAAGGTAAAGCGTCCCGTGGGAAGTCCCGACAGGGTGAGGGCGGTGATCGACGCGACCGCGCCCGGAATGGACGTCACGGGAATGCCCCGCTCGGCGCAGAGCGCGACGAGATCCTCGCCGGGGTCGCTGATGGCGGGGGTACCCGCGTCGGTGATGAGGGCGCAGGATTCACCGCCCTGCAGTCTCTCGGCGATCTGCTCCCCTCGCTCTCTCTTGTTATGCTCAAAATAGGACACCATGGGCTTATGGATCTCGAGGTGCGAGAGCAGCCTCATGGAGTTTCTCGTATCCTCGGCGGCGATGAAATCCACCTCCCCGAGCACCTTGACGGCTCGCTCGGACAGGTCTCCGAGGTTGCCGATGGGGGTCGCCACGAGATAGAGCGTGCCGCGCTCGACTCGGTTTTTCTCCACGTCTGCCGACGTGCGCTTGACTGAACTCATGTTTTTCTCTCCTTTTGTCGCGAACCTCCCCCGCCGTCCCTTCATAAACTGATGACAACGGCAGATCTTTCACGGAGGTGCGATATGGCTATCAAAATTTATATCGATCAGGGTCACAATCCCCAAAATCCCAACGCGGGGGCGGAGGGCAACGGTCTGCGCGAGCAGGACATCACCTATCGCGTGGGGCAGGAGCTTGCCGCTCTTTTGCGCCAAAATCCCGAGTTTGAGGTGCGTCTTTCCCGTCCCACTCCCGAGACCGAGCTTGGCACCTCCAACACCACCAGCCTCCAGCGTCGCGTGCAGGACGCCAACGCATGGGGCGCCGATTACTTCATCAGCATTCACACCAACGCCTCCTCGATTCCCTCGGCAACGGGGGTGGAGGCGTTCGTCTACGAGCGCGGCACACCCGCCTTTCGTCTTGGCGAGGACATGATGGCGTCCTTGAGCGCGGCGACGGGGCTTCCCGACCGCGGCACCAAGGTGCGTCCCGGGCTCTACGTCCTTCGCCGCACCGCCATGCCTGCGATACTCACCGAGATCGGGTTTATCACCAACCCCTCCGACGCCGCTCTGATGAACTCCAACCCCGCTCTCTTTGCGCGGGGGTTGTATAATGGGATCTTGGAGTATTTTAATCTGTGAGGAAAGGTCGCGGACGGAAGATCGTGGGCTTTGCCCACACCCACTTAAGGAACTTTTGGAAAAAGTTCCTTAAGAATCCTCAAAACTTTCCGTGGAAAAGGAATAACCGCCCCAAAGGAGGAAGTGCGAACATCGTGCGCCCTCTTTTGTTTGGGTGCGTGGAAAAACAATAAATTATTTGTAGGCAAAGAAATCTCGATCTATCATGGCGGGCGACCGATGGTCGCCCCTACGGGTTGCTTTTTTGTGCCGCCACGCGCCGCAGGCAAATATCACTGCCCGATCAGTTTTCGTCATCCAGACGGAGCACCGCCATGAACGCCTCGGGCGAGATCTGCACCGAGCCGAGCTGGCGCATCTTCTTCTTTCCTTCCTTCTGCTTCTCCAAGAGCTTCTTCTTTCTCGTGATGTCGCCGCCGTAGCACTTGGCAAGCACGTCCTTGCGCATCGCCTTGACCGTCTCACGCGCGATGACCTTGTTTCCGATCGCCGCCTGAATCGGCACCTCAAAGAGCTGGCGCGGAATGTTGTCCTTGAGCTTTTCCGCGATCTTTCTCGCACGCGTGTATGCTTTTTCCTCGTGTACGATGTAGGAAAGCGCGTCCACCTGCTCGCCGTTGAGCAGGAAATCCAGCTTGACGAGCTTGCTCGGGACGTAGCCCTTCAGCTCGTAATCGAGCGACGCGTAACCGCGCGAACGGCTCTTGAGCGCGTCGAAGAAATCATAGATGATCTCGTTGAGGGGGAGATCGTAGTGAAGCTCGACACGGGTGGTGTCAAGATACTTCATATCGTTGAACACCCCGCGGCGGTCCTGACAGAGATCCATCAGTCCACCCACGTAGTCGGTGGGGGTGATGATGCTCGCCTTGACCATCGGCTCGTACGCCGTATCAATGACGTCGGGGGTGGGATAGTTGGAGGGGTTGTCGATGCGGATCTTCTCCCCGTCCTTCTGCAAAATCTCGTAAATAACGCTGGGGGCTGTCGTGATGAGGTCGAGATTGAACTCTCTCTCCAGTCTCTCCTCGATGATCTCCATATGGAGCAGTCCCAAAAATCCGCAACGGAAGCCGAATCCGAGCGCGATCGACGTCTCGGGCTCAAAGATGAGGGCGGCGTCGTTGAGCTGGAGCTTGTCCAAAGCGTCACGCAGATCTCCGTATCTCGCGCCGTCCGCAGGGTAGATTCCCGCGTACACCATGGGCTGAACCGCCTTGAATCCGGGCAGGGGCTCTGCCGTGGGAGTAGCGGCGTGCGTGACGGTATCACCCACGCGGGTGTCTCCCACGCTCTTGATGGACGCGGTGAAATATCCGACCTCGCCCGCAGAGAGGCAATCGCACTTTTTCAGTCCGAAGGGCTCGAGCGTGCCGACCTCCACGAGGTCAAATTCCGCTCCCGTGCTCATCAGGCGGATCCGCTCACCTGCGCGGAGCTTTCCGTCCATAACGCGGATATTAACCACGACGCCGAGGTAGCTATCGTAATAAGAGTCAAAAATCAGGCACTTGAGGGGGGCGTTCTCGTCACCGTCGGGCGCGGGAATGTCTCTCACCACCGCCTCCAGAATATCCTCGACGTTCTCCCCCGTCTTTGCCGAAACGGCGGGACAACCCTCTGCGGGGATTCCGATGACGTCCTCCACCTCGTCGCGGCATCTCTGCACGTCTGCCGAGGGAAGGTCGATCTTATTGATGACGGGCAGGATCTCCAGATCCGATTCCACCGCCAGATACGCGTTTGCCAGCGTCTGCGCCTCGATTCCCTGCGTCGCGTCCACCACCAGAAGCGCGCCCTCGCAAGCGTTCAGCGAGCGCGACACCTCGTAGTTGAAGTCCACGTGACCGGGCGTGTCGATGAGATTGAAGATATAGTCCTCTCCGTTCCTCGCGGTATAGTTCAGCCGCACGGCTCTCGCCTTGATGGTGATGCCGCGCTCCTTCTCCAGATCCATATTGTCCAGAACCCGATTCTCCATATCCCGCTTCTCAACCGTCTGCGTCAGCTCCAGAATTCTGTCCGCGAGCGTCGATTTTCCGTGGTCAATGTGCGCGATGATCGAAAAATTTCGGATGTGTTTTTGCCGTTCGGTCAATTGCATTGGTCTTGTCCCTCAGATCTTTCCCAAAAATTGTGCATACTGCTTCAGTCTATATTATAACGGATTTTCCCCCGCTCTGCAAGACCTTTGCAAGATTTTTTTCGAGATTTTTTGGGGGGAAGACCGTGGGGCTAGCCCCACACCCCACTTAAAGCCTTTTTGGAAAAAAGGTTTTAAGGATTCCAAAAGCTTTGCGTCGAGGTGGATGGGCAGGGGGACACTTCTTCCAAGAATCTCCCCCCACCCAAGGTCTTCTACCTCCCACGGTCTTCCCCCTTTTTGTGAAAAAAAACTTAAAAATTTTCGGAAAATCTATTGAAAAAATTTGATTGCGTGGTATAATTATAATGAGTATTACTAACGTTAAGAGGAGCGTGTCAGACGGACACGGGAGGTAAAGACTTGATCGTTGCACTGGAGAACGCGAAGCGGGAGCTGATCGGCATGCAGGACAGCATTGTTGAGCTTGGCTCGGCGCTCCGCATTGAAGAAACAAAAGAGAAGCTGATCGACCTGGAGGCGCAGACCACTGCCCCCGATTTTTGGAACAACTCGGACAATTCGTCCAAGGTGTTGCAGGTCATCAAGCAGTCACAGGATAAGGTCGCAGGATACGAGCGGCTGTGCGCGCGTCTGGAGGACGCGATCGCGCTGGCAGAGATGGCGATTGAGGAGAACGACGACTCCTTCGTGGAGGAGGTCGAGTCCGAGCTTGCCGCCATCAAGGCAGAGGAGGAGCATCGCCGCATCGAGGTGCTTCTGTCGGGCGAATACGACCGAAGCAACGCCTTCGTTTCCTTCCACCCCGGCGCGGGCGGAACCGAGGCGCAGGACTGGGCACAGATGCTCTACCGTATGATCACCCGCTGGGCGGAAAAGAGCGGATTCACCGTCAAGCTCACCGACTGGCTGGACGGAGACGGCGCGGGCATCAAGAGCGCG
>JAZSBE010000004.1:0-37945 GCA_045602215.1 Eubacteriales bacterium
GTAAGCCATACCGCCGCCGATGGTGAGGGTGTCAACCTTGGTAAGAAGGGTGTCGATAACGTTGAGCTTATCAGCGACCTTAGCACCGCCGAGGATAGCAACGAAGGGACGCTCGGGGTTGGACAGAGCCTTACCCATCACGCCGATCTCCTTCTGGATCAGGTAGCCGCAAACTGCGGGCAGGTAATCTGCCACGCCTGCGGTGGAAGCGTGTGCGCGGTGAGCGGTTCCGAATGCGTCGTTGACGAACAGACCGCCCTCGCCTGCGAGGTCAGGCAGTGCCTTTGCAAAGTCGGGCACGTTCTTGGTCTCGCGCGCATCAAAGCGAACGTTCTCGATCAGCACGCAGGTGCCGTTCTCCATAGCGGCGATCTTTGCCTTTGCATCGTCGCCGATGATATCGGTTGCGAATGCAACCTTGTCGCCCAGCAGCTCGTTCAGACGGTCTGCAACGGGACGGAGGGTAAACTTCTTGGGGTCAGACGCCAGAGCCTTTGCCTTGAGCTCGGCGGTAGCCGCCTCGCGCTCTGCCTCGGGCATTGCGTCAACCTTCTTCTGCTCCTTCTTGTCGAGCTTGAAGTTGGGGGTGAAGATGGCGTGAGGCTTGCCCATGTGGGAGGAAAGGATCACCTTTGCGCCCTTCTCCATCAGATACTTGATGGTGGGGAGTGCGCCGATGATTCTCTTATCGGAGGTGATCACGCCGTCCTTCATAGGAACGTTGAAATCGCAGCGAACGAACACCTTTTGACCGGGGTTGATCACAACGTCTTCAATGGATTTCTTGTTGTAAGTCATGTTTTTGAATTCCTTTCAAAGAAATTTATATTACCACCTTATAATATAACACAAAAATTTGGATTTATCAAGACCTTTTGTGAAATTTTCGTCATTTCGCCTCTTTTTTAGAAGGCAAAAGCAGCGCGCAGCTGCCGGGCGCGAGGGTCATGGTATCGCTAAAGTCGCGATCTGACACCGCATCGTGCCAAGCACCGGGGACAGAAAATTCGCGATCCTTGATGCCGATATTCACCGCCACCAGCACGCGATCCCCGTCCTTCTGTCGCTCAAAGAGGAAATATCCCGCCCCGTGACAGAGGAACTTGAAGGAGCCGCCGTGGAATGCCTTGTGCTCGCGGCGGACGCGTCCCAGCATACGGTAGTGCGCCATCAGCTCGGGATTCTCCCTGCCCCACGGGTAGGGGAATCGGCAGAAGGGATCGTGATAGCCCTCCATGCCCGCCTCATCTCCGTAGTAGAGCGAGGGCACGCCGTAAACGGTGTACTGGAGCGTGGACGCGATCTTGAGCAGCCTCTCCGCGCGCTCCCGTTGGGCAGGCGTCAGACGCTTGACCGACTTCTCGGCGTTGGTCAGTCCCTGTCCCCAGGTCTCGTCGCCGAGCAGGGTGAGGATGCGCTCGGTATCGTGCGTGCCGAGAATGTTCATCAGACTGTCGCTGACCTCTCTCGGATAGGTCGAATAAAGCTCGGTGAGCACGCGCACGAAGAACTCGCTGTCCCCCCTCTGCAAAAGCCCCAAAACGGCGTTTCGGAAGGGATAATTCATCACGCTGTCGAGCTGTGTGCCTCGGAAATACTTGCGTCGGGAGCCGTAGGAGATCTTCTCCACCGCGTTCTCCCAAACCTCTCCAAGAATCAGTGCCTCGCCGTTCGAGGTCTCTTTGACGATCTCGCGAAGCTCGTCGAGAAAATCATCGGACAATTCGTCGGCAACGTCCAGTCGCCAGCCGTCCGCACCGCGTTTGAGCCACTTCTCGGCGATGCCGCCCTTGCCCGTAAAGTAGCGGCGGCAGTCCTCGTTGGCGTGCTGCAGGCGGGGCAGGATCTCAATCCCCCACCACGCCTCGTAATCGTCGGGGTAGGTGCGGAAGTTGAACCACTTGTGATAGGGAGACTCCTTCGACGGGTACGCGCCGCCCTTTCCGTAGGTGCCGTAGCGGTTGAAATACAGACTGTCCGCGCCCGTGTGGTTGAAGACGCCGTCGAGGATCACCTTCATGCCGCGCTTGTGCGCCTCTTGAATGAGGGCGTCAAACGCCTCGTCGCCACCCAAAAACTCGTCCACGCGCTCGTAATTTGCAGTATCGTAGCGGTGGTTGGACGCCGCCTCAAAGATGGGGCAAAGGTAGATGACCGTGACGCCCATGCCGAGAAGATAGTCCAGCTTTTCGATCACGCCCCAGAGGTTGCCCCCAAAGAAGACGTTGTTGGAAAGCGCGTCGCCCGGCTTTGCGGCAAACTGCGGAATGCCGCTCTCCCAGTTCTCGTCCTTGACGGCACCTCGACGGAGCGTGACCTTTCCTCGCCCTTCGCAGAAGCGGTCGAGGAAGATCTGGTACATCGTCCCCTCGCGAAACCACGCGGGGGTATGAAAATCCGCGCGATGGACGAGCAGACGGAAGCGGCTGCCCGACTGCTCGGACAGATCAAAATGCAGATTGTCCGAGCTGTCGGTAAAGAGGGTATCCGTACCGCGCAGGAAGAGAAATTCATAGAAAAACAGTCCGCCGTTCTCGTCGCAAAGCTCCTTCGTATCCAGCGTAACGGTATAGCGATCCGAGCCAAGCTCGGTGGAGACGTAGCAGAGAGGAAGATCTCGGTCGGATTCCCCGTCGGCACGGATGCGGAGCACCACCGCCGACGCGCCGAGAATACGCGGCAGGTCTACCCGAAGAGTGAGGCGCGCGCCATACGGATACGCGCCGCGATCGGTGGTATTGCGCCCGTCGCACAGCCGCGTGATGACGGGATACGCCGAGGGGTCTGTTTTGGTGTACTGTTTGAGAAGCATATCGGTCCTTTCGTGGGGCAGAGTTCTCTCCCCGATTGCGTGTTCAATCCTTATTATAACACAGTTTTCCCCAATTGCCAATAGCATTTGAAAAGTTTTTGAAAAGAAAATGCAAGTGCTCCTTCTTTTGGAATATTTTCTCACCGCATTGTTAATCCTAACAGTATCAAAAAAACCACGAAAGGAATGCATACTATGATGACAAAACCGCAAATCAGCCGCGTGAGCGCGCGCGAGATTCTGGACTCCAGAGGAAATCCCACGGTGGAGGCGACCGTCTTCCTCACCGACGGCACCGTGGGGGTGGCAAGCGTCCCCTCGGGCGCGTCCACGGGGGTGTTCGAGGCCTGCGAGCTGCGTGACGGCGACCGCGGCCGCTACGGCGGACGGGGCGTGCGAAAGGCAGTCGCCAACGTAAACGATTCCATCTCCCCTGCCCTCTCGGGGGTCTACGTCTCGGAGCAGGGAGAGGTCGATCGCATCCTCTGCGAGCTGGACGGCACCGAGGACAAGCACCGTCTTGGCGCGAACGCCATTCTCGCCGTCTCGCTTGCCTCCGCCCGCGCGGCGGCAAACTGGTACCGTCTCCCCCTTTACCGCTATCTCGGGGGCGCGGCGTCCCACCGTCTTCCCGTCCCCATGATGAACATTCTCAACGGGGGCGCGCACGCCTCCAACAACGTCGAGATTCAGGAGTTCATGATCGCCCCCGTGGGCGCGCAGAGCTTTGCCGAGGGGCTTCGCATGGGGAGCGAGATCTACCGCACGCTGGGCAAGATCCTCAAATCCGAGGGTCACGCCACCACGGTAGGTGACGAGGGGGGATACGCGCCCAATCTCGCCAGCGATGACGAGGCACTTGACTTCATCTGCCGCGCGATCGAGGAGTGCGGATTCCGCGAAAATCAAGTCAGGATCGCCCTCGACTGCGCCGCAGGAGAGTGGTACAGCGAGGAAGAAAACGCCTACCGTCTCCCCAAGCGCGGAGAGGTCAAGAGCCGCACCGAATTGATTCAAAACTGGGAGCGTCTGGTCTCCAAATACCCCATCTTCTCGATCGAGGACGGGCTTGACCAGCGCGATTTTGACGGCTGGGCGGAGCTGACCGACCGTCTCGGCGCGCACGTAATGCTGGTGGGCGACGATCTCTTCGTGACGAACGAAAAGCGGCTCCTCGAGGGCATTCGTCGGGGCGCGGGGAACGCCATTCTCATCAAGCCCAACCAGATCGGCACCCTCTCGGAGGTGCTCCGCGTCATCGAGACCGCCCGTCATCACGGCTACGGCTTCATTCCTTCCCACCGCTCGGGCGACACCGAGGATTCCACCCTCGCCGACCTCGCCGTTGCCACCAACGCCCATTTCATCAAGACGGGCGCGCCCTGCCGCAGTGAGCGCGTCGCCAAATACAACCGCCTCCTCCGCATCGAATCCGCCCTCGCCGCATCGGCAAGGTATGGCGAGATTTGATGAAAAGGGAAAGGAAGACCTTGGGAGGGGAGAAGACCTTGGGCAGGGGGAACTTCTTGAAAGAAGCTTCCCCCTGCCCAAACCCATCCCCTTCAAGAACTTTCCCCAAGCTCCCGTTCCGCGATGGAACGAAAGCTTGGGGAAATTCTTTTTATGGGTGGGTGTGATGAAACAATAAATTCACCTTGTAGGGGAGGCGTTTCGCCTCCCGCATATGAGGCGCAAAACTTGATGCTTTTTCGGGAGGGGAGACCCCTCCCCTACGGGATTACTTCGTGAGTATTTGGGGTGGGAACACCTGCGGCGTAACACCCAAATGCTCGCGACAGCCCCATTCCGTCTATCCGTTGAACTTCCCCCTGCAGGCGATGTTCGCACCCAAAGCGAGGGTAGGGGCAGAGAAAAAACTTTCCACGCACAAACAAAAGAGGGCGCACGATGTTCGCACGCCCTCGATTGGATAGGTTATTCTTTTTCCACAGAAAGTTTTGGGGGTTCTTATAAGTGGGTGTGGGCAAAGCCCACGACCTTAAGCCTCGCGGCCTTCTTACTGAATCTTATATCTCTTGATCTTTCTGGTAGAGGTCTTTTCAAAGGGCTCGGAGCGGAAGTCGACCTTGCGGATCTGCTTGTAGTTGATGAGCAGGCGGTTGACCTTACGGACCTCCTCCTTGATGCGATTCTGGATCTCCTCGTCGGAGGTGAGTCCCATTGCCTGCGCAACGGTCGCGTTGGGGTAAACGATGGCAGTGATGATCACGTCGCCGTCCTTTTCTCTGCCCAGCACCACGCACTCCTCAATGAGCTCGATCGGCTTGAGATACTCCTCGATCTCCTCGGGGAAGACGTTCTTTCCGCCGGGAAGCACGATGACGTTCTTCTTACGTCCCGTGATATAGAGGTAGCCCTTTTCATCAATATAACCATAGTCACCGGTGTAGAACCAGCCCTTCACCAGCACCTCTGCGGTCGCCTCGGGATCCTCGTAGTAGCCGAGCATGACGTTGTCACCCTTGACCACGATCTCGCCGTAGTCGTCGGTGGAATGCTTCTTGTCAATGAAGATCTGCATACCGCCCGTGGGCTTTCCGCAGGATCTGGGATTGTACTCATCCAGCGGCACGACCGAGATCAGAGGCGCGCACTCGGTGATACCGTATCCTTGGGAAACGGTGATGCCGAGATCCTGGAAGAAGTCAACCGATTCAGGCTTCATAGCCGCCGCGCCGCAAATGACGTAGCGAAGTCTGCCGCCAAACGCCTCACGCACCTGCGCGAAGATCTTTCCGCGCACGTCGATCTTTGCCTTCATGAGCACGCGGCTTGCCTGCACGCCTACCTTGAAGGACTTGGTCTTGCCCTGCTTTTCGATGCTGGAGCGGATCTTCTTCTCAAACTGCTCAAGGAAGAGGGGCACGAGTGCCATAACCGTGGGACGGTACTTCTTGAGGTTCTTGGTGATATGCTTGATGGAATCGTTGAAGCAGATGGTCGCGCCGTACATCATGGGTGCGAGGATTCCCGCAGTCATCTCGTAGGTGTGATGAATGGGGAGAACCGACAGAAGCACGTCGTTGTAGCTGATCTGATGCAGAACGGGATAGATATCGTTGAGCACCGCGCAGAAGTTCTTCTGCGAGAGCATAACGCCCTTGCTCGAGCCGGTGGTGCCGGAGGTGAAGAGCAGAGAGCACATCTTCTTGGTATCGGTATCGGGGATCGCAATATCCATACGGGCAGCACCCGTCTTTGCATAGCAGGACAGACGGCTGACCTTCTCAAACTCGCAGATCTCTGCCACGGAGGGAGAGAATACGGGATCGGTCAAGCGTCCGAACGCCAGAACGGTGGGCATACGCTCAATGTTTGCCTCAACGTGATTTGCCCAGGACTCGGAGTAGAAGAACGCCGCACACTCGGCGCGATTGATGAAGTTGATCTGCTGCTCCTTGTCAAGAGCGGCGTCGAGAGGCACGATCTCACCGCCGGAGATGACGGTTGCAAGATAGGTCGCGATCCACTCGACCGAGGTCTCACCGATGATGGCAACGCGCTTGCCTGCCAGTCCGTGGTGGATAAAGCCTCTCGCGATGGACTTGACGTATTCGTAGAAATCAGAGTAGGTGATGCTGTAATCCACACCCTCTCTCTCAAACATAAAGAGTTCCTTTTGAGGAAATTCCGTTGCGCCGATGGCAAGATGGTGGTGCAAGGATTTCAGATGAAGTGACTTTTTACTTTCCATAGTAATTTCCCTTTCATTTCCCTTTCAGTTAATCAGATTGGGATCTCCCAATTAGTTCAATGTTGTGATCCAGCTCGGCCAAGACACGGTAAAAGGTGTCCAGCTCCTCGGCACGAATGTTCTGCCCCGCCTCGCTGACGTAGTCGGTGATCATGCAATTCAGCTCCAACATGATTTTGCGACTTTTGGCGGTCAGAATATACCGCTTGTTATAATTTTTTTCGCCCGAATCGTTGGTTGCAACGATGTAGTCACCCGAGACAAGCTCCTTGACGATACGGGAGGCGAGCGCCTTGTCCATAAAGCATTCCTTGGAGATCTCGGTCACGGTCAGACCCTCGGGACTCCCTCGCAGGGCAAGGAAGCAAGCCGTGTGCACGCTCCGAAGACCGTAGGATTGCATCACGGGGGAGGCAATTCGCTTGATGTTCTTCAGAATGCGTTCGTGAGTCTGATAAAATGTTATAAATCGCTCGGTGCTCATCTTTCTCCTTTCAGATGTTGATTTATCAACAAGCATTCAATCTATTATACTATATTTCAAGCGATTTGTCAATGGATTGGGCGCATTTTTCTGACAGATCGGGGAAAATCAGAGGAAAAAGCGACCAAAAAAGGCATCAAACGGACAAAAAAGCGAGACAAAAACCACGCAAGCGGAGAAAATTCTCCCCCAAGAAAAAACGAGCCGACCGAAAAATCTTTGCAAAAAAGTCTTGACAACAGGGGTAGGAGATGATATAATATCAAAGTATGTAAACGAGGTGTGGCTCAGCCAAAGAGAGCATCTCGGCAAAACAGATCCATAAATCGAGATGTGGCTCAGCTTGGTAGAGCGCTACGTTCGGGACGTAGAAGTCGCAGGTTCGAATCCTGTCATCTCGACCAAATAAGCACCGTAATTATGATACGAAACGGTATCGTAAAAGCGGTGCTTATTTTTTATTCAAAAGCCTTGATTTATAAGGCTTTTTTGTGTTTTGGAGAGCGAGATAAGTGTCCGTATCAAAAATGTCAGTTGTCTTTACACCGATTTTGGGGGACTTGAACATATAAAAATCAACATTTAATTTTCATTCTGACACTTAACAAAAGATAAGTGTCAAAGTGCGCACCATATATACTTTCTATGCTTTATTAATCTGAATTTTCAAATCACCTCTTGACAAATGTTATAACAAGTGCTATAATATTTAGGTAATTTGGAGGAGATAAAATGGACTTTTCTAACATCATAAAAAACATTAGAACAATCCTTAAACTTTCCCAAGAAGAACTCGCACATGAATTAGGAGTTAGCTTTGCCACCATTAATAGATGGGAAAACGGAAAAACTTCTCCGAGCAAGTTAGCACTTGTTGCAGTTAAGGATTTTTGCTGTAAAAAAGGTTTAATATACGAGGAATTGAAATAATGAACATAATTGATTTGTTTGCAGGATGCGGTGGTTTAAGTTTAGGCTTTGAAATGGCTGGCTTTAACATACCCGTTGCAGTAGAAAAAGATGCGTGGGCATCAGAAACATATAAAAAGAATCACCCCACAACAAAAGTAATAACCGAAGATATAACCCGGATTTTTGATCTTTCTACAATTCTTCCCGAAAAGGAAATGAAAATACACGGAATCATTGGTGGTCCCCCGTGTCAAGGCTTTTCTTTAAGCGGTAATAGGGATAAGAATGACCCTCGCAACAGCTTGTTTATGGAATTCGTGCGATTTGTTCGATACTTCAATCCTGATTTCTTCGTTATGGAAAATGTAACGGGCATTCTCTCGATGCAAACAAAGAGCGGAGATAGCGTAAAAGAATTGATAAAATCCGAGTTTGCCAATGCCGGATATTCCCTTGAGGTTTTCACTTTGAATGCAGCAGAATTTGGTGTTCCTCAAAGTCGTTTACGTGTTTTCTTTATCGGATTAAGAAATGATATTCCTTACGACAAAGAAAGAATTGAACCCAAAGGGTTCCTTTTTGGTAATGATCAGCGCACCATCACGGACGCCATAATGGACTTGCCTCAAATTGCTGCTGGAGAAGGTTCTGATGTTATGGAATACACCATGCGTCCCTTTACTAAATACCAAGAATGGGCAAGAAACAATAGTGCAGTAATACATAATCATGTAGCCATGCGCCATACCGCTAGATTGGTTGAAAGATTTGCACAAATACAATATGGTCAATCAGTTGCTGATGTTCCCGAAGAATTTCAGCAAAGGAAACGTGGCGAGGCGGATAAGATTAGCGGAAAGGTTTATTCTCAAAACAATATGCGTCCTTATCCTGATAAGCCTTCTCCCACAATTCCAGCAAGTTTCCAAAGCAACTTTGTTCACCCATACTTAAACAGAAATTATACAGCAAGAGAGGGTGCAAGATTACAGTCGTTCCCCGACACATATATTTTCTGCGGAAAACGTACAACAATGTCTTGGGAAAAAAATCTATCTCAATATCAACAAATAGGCAATGCAGTACCCCCATTGCTTGCCAATGCAATAGCACAAAAAATAGCGGATTACTTTGCGTAATCCGCTTATTTCTTATGGATTAAGTAATCTTCCCGGAACGGAAACAACAGTTGGATTCTGAATTGTAGATACTGCCGTCTGGATTTCTTTCCAATAGTCATAAATGACGGTACTAGACATAGGGCTTCTTTCAGAACGTTTCAAAACGAACATCTCTGTCAACATAGAATCTTGTCGCATCGCAATAATATGCTCATTATCCAAACTTTTATGTCCCATTAATACGTACGCCCTAGAAGAAGGAGACGCGCTCCGTATATCTTTACTAGATGATCTTACCTCGCCAAGCATAGTCTTGTCCAAATATGTTTTCACCTCGACAGCTACAACTGGCAAAATTAAATCAACAGGTGTTTCTTGCCCTTCAATTTGCAACCGAACTTTTTTGCCAATACAAAAATCCACATCTTTGGTAATCACAACAATATGTCGATTGTTGTCAAATTTCAAGCCTGCATATATGCCGTGGTTATACACTCCAAAAATATTCTGTCGAATTTCTGGCAAGTCCTTAAATAAGTAACAACTTATTTCTTCTAAAAACGTTGACTCCAATTTAGATTGTGATTTAACCCCATTACTTCTTGAAAAATGCAAAAGTTGTTGATAATAACTATTAATCAATTCGGTCGCAGTATCAAAATTTGCACGATGCATTTCGTCAAACTCTAACGCCATTATAGCAGTCCTAAATGGCAAGTAAACATTTGTTTTGAATTCTATCAATTCATTTCGCAAATTTTTATATCCATTAACAGCCCCCAACTTTTCATCCCAAGTTTGAGCTATTTTTCCATCAATGTTTCTCTCATGAACAAAAATCATGTCTTTTCCTCCAAAAACAATTTATAAGTTTCAAGTTCCAAACCATCTGCAATCTTTTGAATATTTTCAAGGGAAATGCTTCGGCGAAAACACTCTATGTCACTGATATATGTACGATGCAATCCACACAGCTCTGCAAATTTTTCTTGAGATATTCCTTTCGCTGTTCGATATTTCCTTACATTAGTGCCGAAAACTTTTATAATATCCACGAGTATCACCGCCTTGCACTGTATTCAATAGTATAATAATTATAAATCAAAGTAGACTATAAGTCTACATACAATAAGTGTATATTTTGATTTGCACATAAGAAAACGCTCCTTATCCAAGGAGCAAAGTAAAGTGTCATAGTCTGCACCGCTTTTTGCACCGCATCAGCGGTTGTATCCATATTATCAGCAGTATTCATAAAAACGAAAGGAACGGCTCGTCCGTTCCTTTTGTTTTTACGATTGAAGTTTACTGGTTTGAACTTCGCAAACGCTTGCGTTTGCCAGAACGCGCGGATAGATAAAACTGTGGATAACCACCGCGTTTTTCCGCGCGTTTAAGTTCAGAATCTTGTCACCTTGATGAGATCTTGGTTGTGCCGCAGGCACAACTGCAAGTTCGCATTCGCCGCGCAGAACGACGCCCGCTCGCAAGGCGGCGGCAAGCGCGCGAATCTTCGCCGAAGGCGAATACCTTGTCACCCTCTGATCTTGGTTGTTGCCCTCCACAAAAAGAGGGAACCGCCCCGTGCGGTTCGCTCTTTTTTCAATCATTCTTCCACTTCATCATAATGCACGGTCGCATCTGCAAGACACGCATTTCCGTCATCGCTGTGGTCGATCTCGACCTCCAGCCAATCCGCTTCGCAGCCACCGTAATAGACGTCGGTCAGGCTCGCGCAGCCGTAGAAGGCGTCCTTGCCGATGCTCGTCACGCTGTCGGGAATGGTCACCGAGGTCAGCGCGGTGCAATCGCAAAAGACGTAGTCGCCAATGCGCGTCAAGCCGTCTCTGATCACCACCGTTGTCAGGTTCTCACAGAAATAGAACGCGCTCATGCCAATGCCCGTCACGCTGTCGGGAATGACCACAGAGGTCAGCGCGGCGCAACCGTAAAACGCATAATTGCCGATGCTCGTGACACTCTCGGGGATCTCGAGCGACGTCAAGGAAACGCAATCATAGAACGCCGACGCGCCGATGCTCGTCACCCCCGTCCCCATCACCACCGCGGTCAAGCTCTCGCAGCGATAGAAGGCAGACGCGCCAATGCCCGTCACGCTGTCTGGGATCACCACTAGGGTCACGTCGGCATTGTTTTTGAAGGTGTTGGCGCCAATTGCCGTCACAGGCACGCCCTCGTACTCCGAAGAGATTCTAACCTTGGTCGCCGTTCCGACGTATTCCACCGCCTCGGCATAGGTGCCGTCGGCAGAAACCTCGTAAACCACACCGGGAGTATAAGAAACGAGAAGATGACAAACGGTGCAGACGCCCTCCCCGTCAAGGGTGTGGGGTTGCTTTTCGCCCGTTCCCGCGCACACCTTGCACGGTAGCCAGTGCCCCTCGTCATCGCCCGCGTATTCGTCTGACAGCTTGTGAGGCTCGGTCCCCGTCTGATTGGTCTTCACACTCTCGTGGCACACGTCACAAGTCAGAATATCGTATCCCATCTCGGAACAGGTGGGGGGAACCGTCACCTTGCTCCACGTATGAATGCAGTCAAGCTCGACCTGATAATCGGTCTTCACTCCATTGACGACGAGATAGCCGTCAACGATCTCAATCTGATCCTCGGTCTTGACCTTGTGCTCGGTCTTCACCCCGTTGACGACGAGATACCCGTCAACGACCGTGATGACGTCCGCCTTCTCGGTCGCAGGCTGATCCTGTTCCGCCGCCGGGGAGGAGGACGAGTCCTCGGAGAGCTCCTCTACCGTGATCAGGTCGCAGGACGCAAGCGCGAGCAACAGAGAAAGCGACAAGAGCGCTACAGTCAGTAATTTCTTCATATATCGACTCCTTTCAAAGCTTTGTGATACCAGTATAACACAAAATCCCCCATATTTCAAGAGGAATCTCAAAAGCCCTCCTCAATACCGATAGTGAAAGTGTCCGTCCTCTGCGCGGGAAACCTCCACGCCGAAGGTCTCTCGGATCACGGGGGAATCGGAGAGCGTCTGCGGCGCGCCGTATGCCGCGATCCCGCCGTCGCGGATCACCGCGACGGAATCGGAAAAGTCAAACGCCAAGGGCAGATCGTGCATCACCGCAACGATCCCCCTCCCCGCGTCTGCAAGCGATCGGAGCAACCTCATCAGATCAAGCTGATGCGAAACGTCGAGATAGGTGGTGGGCTCGTCGAGAAGCACGTAGTCGGTCTGTTGCGCCAGTGCCATGGCAAGGTAGGCGTTCTGCCGCATTCCGCCCGACAGCTCGCAGAGGGGCTTGTCGGCAAGACGGGTGATGCCAACCGTCTCCATCGCCCCCCGCGCGACCTCGCGGTCATACGCCTTGTAGCGTCTTGGGTAGGACAGATACGGAAATCTGCCGTGCAGAACCATCTGGGATACCGTCATGTCGGGGGTGCTTTTCCCCTGCGAGAGATAGGCGATCCTTTGCGCGATCTCGTTTCTCTTCATGTCGGAGAGCGACACCCCGTCGACGAGGATCTCCCCCGCCGCGTGCGGCAGGATCCCAACCATCGCCTTGAGCAGGGTGCTTTTTCCGCAGCCGTTCTCCCCCACGACGGTAGTCAGCGTCCCGCGCGGCAGGGTCAGGCTGACGTCCCGAAGCACCGTTTGGTCTCCGTACCCCGCGCTTAGGTTTTTCAATTCAAGCATGGCGGTGACCTCCTTTCCCCTTGATCAGAATGAACATAAAGAAGGGCGCGCCGAGGAACGCCATGAGAATGCCCACGGGCAATTCATAGGGCGCAAACACCACCCGCGAGAGGGTGTCACAGAGCGAGACGAATCCCCCTCCGATGAGCGCGGAGAGCGGGATCAGATGCCGCGCCTCGGACGACGCGATCCTGCGGACGGCGTGGGGCACGAGAAGTCCCACGAAGGAGAGCAATCCGCAAACACTGACCGCCGCGCCCGCCAAAAGCGCAGACAAAAGCAGGAACACCACGCGACATAGGTCTGTCCGAAGTCCCAGCCCCGTCGCGTTCTCCTCTCCCAGCGACAGCACGTCCAGCTCGTTTGAGAGGGTAGTCAGAAGGATGACCGCGAGCAGGATCACGATCGCGGCAGGCAGGACGCGCGCATAGGTCGCCGCCGAAAAATCACCGATGCGAAAATCGTTTTTCATCATGCTGATCTCGGGGATAAAAGTGGTCACGGTATCCGAAATCGCGCCAAGCAGGGCGTTGAGCGCGACGCCGATCAGAATGACCGTTCCCCTCGACGCGCCCCAGTGCTTTGCGCCAAGGCTGACGAGCAGGACGGTGGCAAACGCCCCGAGAAAGGCAAAGAAGGAGAGCCTCCAGCCGCCAAGCACGCCAAAGGCAGAGCAAAGGGTGACCGCAAGGGCGGCACCCGCGTTGACACCGATGATGCTCGGGGACGCCAGCCGATTGGCAAGCACGCCCTGAATGACCGCACCCGAAACCGAGAGTGCCATGCCGCAAACAAGGCTTGCAAGCACGCGGGGAAGTCGAACGTAGAGCAGGATCCTCGCGTCGGGACTTTCCATCTCCCCGCGCGCGATCGCCGAGATCGCGTCCCCGAGAGAGAGCCTGGTCGAGCCGAGCAAAACGCCAAGACACGCGGCGATCAGCAAAAGTGCTGTCGCTCCCGCATAGACGTATATGATTTTATTTTTCCGTAAGCTTTTCATACAGGATCTCATACGACTCTGCCCAGCGGTCGTTTGGCTTGAGGTTGAAGAGGGTCTTGTCCATGACGTAAAGTCTTCCCTCCCTTACCGCACCAAGCGTCCCCCACGCAGGGTTCTCCTTTATCAGTTTTTCCAGCGACGCCTCTGCCGCCTCGGTGCTGTTTCCCATGGTCACCACGAAAATATGGTAGGGCTCCTCGCGGATGACCGCCTCGGCGCTGAGGTTCTCGAGAAGCCCCTCGTTTTGGTCTGCCACGTTGATGCAGCCCATGTCCGAAAGCATCTCCCCAAGGATCGTCCCTCGGCTTCCCTTTGCCTTGACGAAGCTTGACGCCGCGCGCAGGAGCAGGATCCTCCGCTCCGCCTCGGGGATCGCCGCCTCGGCGTATCCTTCCTTGATCTCATCAATCTGCCGCTTCACGGCAAGCCCGTTCTCCTCATACAGATCCCGCCGACCCGTCAGTTGGGTGCAAACGTCCAGCATAGACAGATAATCCTCAAAGTGATCGACGTCAAAATAGACCACCGCGATCCCCATCGTCTCGAGCGTCCCCAGCATTTCCACGTTGGACGCGGTGGACGCGCTCGCCAGCACGAGATCGGGAGACGCCGACACCAGAGCCTCAAGGCTTGGGGAATGCGCGCCTCCGAGATCGACCGTGCCCGCAGGATCCAGTCCGAAATCCTCCCACGCATCCTGCGGCGCGGCAACGAGCGTCCCGCCCGCCAACACCCAGACGTCGGCAAAGCTGCCGAGCAGTGCCGCCACGCGCGAAGGATTTTTCTCAAGCGTCACCTCGCGTCCCAAGGCGTCGGTCAGGGTGAGGGTGTCATCCTGCGGTTCTTTTTCCTCCCCTCGGCAGGAAACGAGGGAAAGCATCAGCGACGCCAAAAGCGCGACCGCCGTGATATAAATTTTACAGCTGTACCGTCTCATAGCTCCTCTTTCTCTGCCAAGGCATTGACAAGAAGTCAAATTTATGGTATCATTATACCATAATCAGACACTTTCGTCAACAGAGAAAAGAGGGAATCGTATGCTAACGAACGAACAGATCACAAGTGTAAAGGCAAGAGGGTTTCTCCAGAACCGCGGAACCGACTGCTTCTCGGGCAGAGTGGTAACGGTGGCAGGACAGTTCACGCCGAACGAATTGCGCGCCATCGCCGAGTGCGCCGAGCAATACGGCAGTGGCAAGGTGATCTTTACGGCAAGACTTGCCGCAGAGATCGTCGGGATCCCCTTTGACCGCATCCCCGAGGCAGAAGCGTTTTTGGCATCTCGCGGACTGTATTTCGGAGGCACGGGCGCAAAGGTTCGCCCCATCGCCGCCTGCAAGGGTACGACCTGCGTGTACGGAAACATCGACACCCACGCCCTCGCCGAGACGATCTATAACAAGTTTTATATCGGAATGCGCGACGTGAAGCTCCCCCACAAGTTCAAGATCGGCGTTGGCGGCTGTCCCAACAGCTGCATGAAGCCCAGCCTCAACGACGTGGGCGTCGAGGGCTGCCGCGCCTTCTCCTACGACGCCGAGAAATGCCGCAGCTGCAAGAAGTGCTTGGTTTCGGAGCGTTGCCCCTCCCGCGCCGTTTCGGTCGTAGACGGCAAGGCAGTTGTAGACGAGAGCAAATGCACGAGGTGTGGCGTATGCGTAGGCAAGTGTCCCTTTGGCGCCTTCCCCAAGGAGGCAGAATCTGCTTGCCGCGTCTTCGTCGGCGGCACGTGGGGCAAGACCCGACGCATGGGCACCCGCCTCTCCTCTCTTTACACTGAGGAGGAGATCCCCACCGTCATCGAGAAGGTGATGCTCTGGTACAAGGAAAACGGCTACGTCAAGGAACGCCTGGGCGCAACGGTTGACCGCCTCGGTACGAAAGCCTTGGAATCTGCGCTCGCCACGAGCGACCTCATCGACCGCCGCGAGGAGATCCTTGCCGCGCCCCTGAAGGAAAGATAAAAGAAAAAAACAGAACGCCCCCGTTTCGGTCGAAACGGGGGCGGTTTTGTAAAATGAAAATCACGCGGCTATCGCGTGGTTTTCGTTATACAATAAGGGGAGAAAGCCAAAATGACTTTCTCCCCAAAGGATAAGTTGAGTTTGAAATCTGTTGTAAAGCAAATTGCAATGATAGCTTGCGCTATTTATTTCAAGAGCTTTTTCTTGTTTTTAGCCGCTCTTCGACAATACCTGCGTACTGCCTTTTCATCAATTTGCCACCAGCGTCTAGGAGCTCGACGCTTTACTTCTGCGATTGCTACAATGGACATGATAACAGCACCTGCAGAAATGATTACAATAACAACGATAATGATGATGGTAGAACCGGAGAGAGCAGTTACGTCCTGACCGTCCTTGCCGTCAACGCCATCCTTACCGTCCTTGCCGTCGGCACCGTTTATGCCGTTAACACCGTCCTTACCGTCTGCGCCGTTTATGCCGTCGACGCCGTCCTTACCGTCGGCGCCGTTTATGCCGTCGACGCCGTCCTTACCGTCGGCGCCGTCGGTGCCGTTTACGCCGTCAACACCATCCTTACCATCCTTGCCATTGGCACCGTCTGCTCCGTTCACATAACCAAGAGCGATCCAAGTAACCTTCTTGTCGTAAGAAATGTAGAGAATACCATCCTCAAGCTTAAACGCAACGTCAGATTTATTCACAGCAATCTGTACATTCAGAGACTCGTCGTCAGCCGTGACCTCGGAGAAGCTCATGATGGTGACATCCTCCAGATTCTCGGCATCCACGTACTGAATATCCGACTCGAGCATGATCAGGTTGTTGTTTCTGGTGGAGGTGTGCTCCTCGGCGGCACCTGCCACCCACTCGTCGAGGCCCGCGTCGCTACTGCTCATCTCGGCAACGACGTAGACGACCGTGTCTGCAGGGTAGTATTCGGTGTTCCAAGAGTTTCCGCTGATAACGCCCGCGATGTCTGCGTTGGAGTTTGCATTCATAAGACCCATCACGACTGCGGGAACCTTCTCGCCCTCCAGATAAACGTTTCCGTCAAAGTAGTTGTCTTCAAATCTGGTAGCCGCATATCCGTGTCCGCCAACGCCTGCGATTCCGCCGACGCCGCGATACCAGTTGTATTCGGAGGAAACGTCACCCTTGACGTAGCAGCCTACGGCAGACGCGCCCTCCTGACCGTTGCCGATGATACCGCCTGCCCAAGAGTATGCGGAGACGTTTCCGATGACCTTACAGTTATATACGCGAGCGTCGCCCGCTCCCGCGATACCGCCCGCCTGACTACCGCTTACGCTTCCCTCAAAGGAGCAATCGTCAATACGAACGTAACCGTTACCGATCAGACCGCCCGTCCACTTACCGCCGTCGACCGTACCCGTGACGTGCACGTTCTTGATGTAGCAAACGAAGGGATTTCCCACAAGCGCGCCCACACGGGAGGAGGAGTCGTTAACGGAAATATCAACCGACGTCAGCTTGAGGTTTTGAATCGAGGGGGTGACTGTATTACTCATCGCGGTGCCGTTTACGTATCCGAACAGGCCGACGTAGCCCGTTGCCTCGGAAATCGTGAGATTGCTGATGGTGTGGTTGCCACCGTCAAAATAGCCCTGAAACTTTGCCGAAGCACTTCCGATAGGCGTCCATTCCTCGCCTGCGAGGTCGAGATCTGCAGTCAGATTAATATAAAGACCCACATAGGTATTACCTGCATTGACACTGTCTCTGAACCACTTGAGCTCGTCAAGCGTGCCGATGAGATAGGGAGATGCCTGCGTACCCTCGCCCGACAGACCCGTGAGGTTATCGGAGGAAACGAAAGAATTGTCGTTGTTGTAAACATCAGCAGCAACGCACGTGCCCGTGATCTTGGAGAGAGGCGTAGTGGAGACGTTGTTGCTGGTGGTGACGGTCTCGCCCGTCAGAACCAAATTGCCGTTCGATTCGGTCTGAGCCGCACCGAGAATGCCCGCCGCAAAGGTTCCTCCCGCGACGGAGGGAGCGGTGCTCTTGTTACTCTTGACCAGTACCTGATTGTAAACGGTACCCACGATACCACCGTAACCGAGACTGCCCGCACCGTCTCCCTTGGAGATAGCGCCGGAGTTGCTGTTTCCGACGATCTCGATCAATTCAGACAGTTGGTAGTCGGACGCGGAAGTCTGGTATCTAACCCAACCTACGATACCACCTGCCGCAGTTGCCTTTCCGATGACGTCAGCGGTGTTGACGTTATCCGAAACAATACCTCTGTTGACTTGCTCGCCAACGATGCCGCCCGCCTCCGTAGCCGCAGTGATCGCGCCTGAGTTGGAGCAGCCCTTGACGTCTGCCGCAGAAAGCGCGACGATACCGCCTGCCGCGTAGCCGGAGGTTACCTTTGCCGTGTTGGTGCAATCGGTGATCGTCATCAGCTTGTCGCTCTCTGTGTAATACGCCTTGCCCACGATGCCGCCGGCTCCGCCCGAGGCGGTCGCCTCAACGGTCGCTGCGTTGGAGCAGTTCTTGATCGTCCCCGAAACGGTCATGCGACCAATCACGCCACCCACGCCGTCGGGAGCCTTTACACTTCCGGATGCAACGGTAATGCCGTCGGCGGTCGCGCCGCCCACCATCATGCCGATCGCAGAGCCGGCGTTCTTGCTTGCCGTGTTAATGGATACGACGTCGAGAACGAGATTTTTGACCGTTCCGCCGTCCACTACGCCGAACAGACCGACAGCGGCAGAGGAGGAGGTGGTCGTGACGGTCAGACCGCTAATCTTGTTGGCGTTGCCGTCAAAGGTTCCCTTGAAGGCGTTACCTGTGTAGGACTTTCCGTCTCGGCTTCCGTTTCCGATCGGGGTCCATTCGCCAGAAAGTGTCAGACTCTCGGTCAGGGAAACCGTGTAGCCCTCGTAGGTATTACCGTTGTTTACGTCATCACGGAAGCTTTCCAGCTCCTCGAGTGACGAGATCGTGACGACATTACCTGCCTCTTCGGCAAAAATGCTCATTGGTGTGATCGCTAGGATCATCGCCAAAGTGATCAATAGACATACTGCCGTACGTTTTGCATTTTTCATGATGTATCCTTTCTTTCTGGGGGATAAATTTGTCGTTGCGACACCCATTGTCTTCATTATATCACGAAACAGAAATGTTGTCAAGCAATTTTTTCCATTTTTACGAAGCACTGCCTTAATTATTGAGGGAGGAGGCCGTCATGTCGGGAGGCGAATGGACAAAGTCCTTTTCCCCCACCCTTGACAACCTCGTCATTTTATGATACAATACGCATAGCAAGGGCGCGGCGAAGCCGCGCGAAAAGGAGAGACGGCATGGACAACAACACGAAATCGGTCTATTTGGAAATCCTCGCGGAGGAGCTGGTCCCCGCCATGGGCTGTACCGAGCCCATCTCGGTGGCGTATGCGGGCGCGCTTGCGCGGCATACGCTGGGACTGATCCCCGAGGAGCTGATCCTGACCGTCAGCACCAACATCATCAAGAACGTCAAGAGCGTGGTTGTTCCCAACACGGGTGGACTGCGAGGGATCGCCGCCGCCGCGGCAGCAGGCATCGTCGCAGGCCGCGAGGATTTGCAGCTGGAGGTGCTTTCCCGCGTCACCGAGGCGGACAAGCCTCGCATTTCCGATTACCTCAAGACGGCGGATATTCAGATCGTTCCCTCGGAGGGGGGTTGCGTCTTTGAGATTGAGATCCTTGCGCGCGCACGCGGTCACGAGGCACTCGTCCACCTCGCGGGCGACCACACCAACGTGGTTCGCATCGTCAAGGACGGACAAACGCTGCTGCAAAAAGAGTACACCGAGGACGGCGCGCCCGAAAAGAGCAACCGCGATCTCCTTACCATTGAAAAGATCGTGGAATACGCCGACGAGGTGGATCTTGGGGACGTCTATCCCATTCTCTCAAGACAGATCTCCTATAACACCGCGATCGCCGAGGAGGGACTCACCGGCAAGTGGGGCGCGCAGATCGGAAAAATCCTGCTTGATTCCTACGGTGACAGTGTCTCCAACCGCGCCAAGGCAATGGCGGCGGCAGGCTCGGACGCGCGTATGAGCGGATGCGAGATGCCCGTCATCATCAATTCGGGAAGCGGAAATCAGGGCATGACCGCCTCCCTCCCCGTTATCGTCTACGCCAAGGAGCTGGGGGTTGACGAGGAAGCATTGATCCGCGCCTTGGTGGTCTCCAATCTCGTCACCATTCACATGAAAACAGGCATCGGCTGTCTCTCCGCCTATTGCGGCGCGACCAGCGCGGGCTGCGGCGCGGCGGCAGGCATCACCTATCTGTACGGCGGACGCGCGCACGCCATTTCCCACACCATCGTCAACGCAGTCGCCATCAATTCGGGCGTGATCTGCGACGGCGCAAAGCCGAGCTGCGCGGCAAAGATCGCATCTGCTGTCGAGGCAGGTCTGCTCGGTATGCAGATGCAAAAGCACGGCGTGCAGTTCTTCTCGGGTGAGGGAATCGTCGTCAAGGGCGTGGAAAACACCATTCGCAACGTCAGCAAGATCGCCCGCGTCGGCATGAAGGAAACCGACGTCGAGATCATCAAGCTCATGACGGGGCAAGGATGATGTGCAACAAGCCGGAACTTCCCCAAAGAAAGCCGACACGCCTGAAAAATTTTGATTATAGCACAAGCGGTACATATTTCATAACCATATGCACGCAAAACAGAAAAAACCTGCTTTCTACCATTTCAGCCGTAGGGGAGGGGTCTCCCCTCCCGCAATTATCGCATTACGGCAAAATTGTGGATGAGTGGATTAGAAAATTGCCGGATCAATATCGGGAAATATCTGTTGATCATTATGTAATTATGCCAAATCACATCCATTTGCTGCTTACCGTAACCAAAGATGACGGGAGGGGAGACCCCTCCCCTACGGTCGATGCCGCAGTTGGGTGGCTGAAATATCATGCTACAATAGAGATAAACAAGGCGCGTAGAACATCAGGAGAAAAGATTTTTCAACGCTCCTTCTACGACCATATTGTACGAGATTACAATGATTATTGCGAAATACATAACTACATACATGAAAATCCCATCCGTTGGCAGCATGACAAATTATATTTGAAGGAGTCCACGGAAGACACCGTTTAGGTGACAGATAAAAATCGCCCCCGACAGATACAAGAATCTGTCGGGGGTATCTATTTTCATAGAATTTTCTCTTGCCTTGCATTTTTCTTGCAAAATCTTCCCAAAAGATTGCACAAAGCTCTTGACACCGCTCGTTTTTTTCTATATAATTTTCTTAAAGCAATCCCACAAGCAAACCGCACGTGAAAGGAGCAATCCGATGGATATCTGGGCAAAGCCGTCCTGCTTTCAGGTCTTCAAGCACACCCGCAAATGGAACGAGGAGACCACCTCGCTCACCCTCCACGCCGCCCGTAATATGACGGTGTCGGGGCAGATCTGTCTGCGAGAGATGTACACCGTCTTTGACGTGACCGCGCTTCGCGTGGAGAATCTCCCTCTGGGCGTGACCGCGAAAACCTACGTCACCGACTATATCACCTACAACGACGGCGTTCCCTATCCCGACGTGCTTTCCACCAAGGGGGCGGCGCACGTTCCCATGAACACGACGCAGAGCGTGTGGTTCTCCTTCACCGTTTCCAAGGACGCCCCCGTCGGGACGCACACCGTTCGGGTGACCGTTGTCACCGATCTCGGAGAGTACGCCATCGACTGGGAGCTGAAGATCTACCCCGTCACCCTCCCCGAACCAAAGGATTCCGCCTTTGGGCACGAGTATTTTCTCAATCCTTTCACGAGCTTTCCAAAGGACCGTCCGAGCGAGAATCCCCCCTATACCCCCTTCTACACCCACGTCCGCTATGACAAGGGCTGGTGGGAGCTGATGGCGAATTTTGCAAGGACGCTTAAAACCATTCGCGTCAACAGTCTGCACATTCCCTCCCTCGTCCTGCTTGCCGACGGCGGCTCGAGGCGCGTGAGTGAGCGCGAATGGCATCTCGATTTTTCCCTCTTTGACCGCTTCGTGGAGCATTTTATGGCGCACGGCTCCTTCCGCTATCTCACGATCGAGGCGATCATCGCGGCACAGCACGGCACCACCATCGGCGCGATTGACGAGAGCGGTGAGTGCATCACACTGGATATTGGCACGCCCGACGCCGACGCGTGGGGGAAAGCCTACTACGGCGGGCTCTATCGGCACTTCAAGGAAAAGGGCTGGCTCCCCATGCTGCAGATGCGGCTTCAGGACGAGCCCCGCGCCATCGAATTCTGGAGATGGGCGCGCGCGCTTTGCCGCGAGTGTATGCCGGACGTTCCCTGCGGAGAGCCGATCGACCTCCATTCCATTTCCGAATCTCTCGTTGGAGAGATCGACCAATACGTTCCGCGCTTTGAGGTCTACACCGAGAATCGGGACTTCTACCGCGAAAGACAGAAGGCGGGCGACACCGTCTGGTGCTACTCCTGCTGCTACCCCTATGAGATGGGCTGGATGAACAAATTCATGGATTGGCCCACCATTCACTCCCGCCTCATCAAATGGGCGTGCTTCTCGCAAGACCTCTCGGGCTACCTCCACTGGGGCTTTAACTACTGGGAGATCGGCATCTACGGCTTTGACCCCGACGCGAGATTTAAGGGCGACGGCTTCACCGTTTACCCCGACGCCGCGAATAATAGCCTGATGCTCTCCGCCCGCGCGCTCAATACCATGGACGGCTTGCAGGATTGGGAGCTACTGAACCTCTTGCGGGCTAAGGATCCCGACGCCGCCAAAAAGATCGCTCTGGGCGTTGCCAAGGACTTCAGGGATCTGCACACCGACCCCATTGCTCTCGAAGCGGCGCGCGCCGAGGTGCTGAAACGCTTGAGTTGACAAAAGAAACCATACAGACACGCCGCCGAATTCCCTCGGCGGCGTTTCCATCAAATAAAAAAAGGCGGCACTCGCCCCCTCGCGTCACAAAAAAGAAAGTAGCCCTTGATCACGGTCGTAAATCGTAATCAAGGGCTACTTCCCTTCACTCTTATTATCTAACATCATTTTGTAATCCTCTCTTTCTGTTGTCTACCTTCGCCGTCGCATCCCGATTGTTGCAATCCATTTTTCTTTGGTGGAAGCGTCCACCCACACTTTGCAATCCCCTTCTGCCGCCAAGGTGAAATCGACGGGAATCATCTTGCTTTGAAATCACATTGTCAAACACTTCTTCAAATTTCTTTGAAGGTACTGTGAATGTTCTCTCTGCTCACAAAAATCTATATTATCAAACTACCGTTGATACTCCCGGGCTCTGATGCCAAGTGCGTATCTCTCAAAAAACCTCGAACTGAAATTGGAATGTCGACTGTGCAGTTTTTGTCGTTGGGTTTCGATCGGGTTTCGTATGCTGTTTGACCTATCGCTCTCTGTGATTTCTTCAAGAGTTCCCAAATCTTACTTTGCCATTGGACCGTACCTCCTTGTCCTTTTGCACCTTTATTGTAGCACACTTTTTCGCAGTTTTCAATTGGCAAATTGTCAGAAATACACAATTATTTTTTGTTCAAAACGCAGATTTTGGATAAGTTCGCCATTTTTCTCTTTACAAAGGCATTTTTTTGTGGTAAAATAAATGTATGGTGTGCCGACGGGATCTCCGTCGGCACGTTTCTCATCATGGGTCTGCGGCATACATTTTGCAACTGCCGAACCCTTTAGCTGCTTTTTCTTTGCAAGAAGGAGGCGCAAAGAAAAAGCTAACAAAAAGAAACGCCGAAAGGAGCGTTTCGCGCTCTGCGGAGCGCGAGGTGGCTTCCGCAGCCTCCACCGCGCAAACTTTTGTAAAAGTTTGATCAAAACTTTTCGACGATTTGTGTGCTAACATCTTTGTCAGAAAAAGGGTGTGCCGACGGAATCTCCGCCGGCACACCCTTTTTTCTATTTAAGATCCAGCTCCGGGGGTACGTCCAGCTCGTGCGGAACGGGTCTGCCGTTCTTCTTTCTCTGACGGACGCACTCGGTCAAAAGATACTCGATCTGCCCGTTGACCGAGCGAAAATCGTCCTCCGCCCATGCGGCGATCGCGTCGTAGAGCTTGGGAGAGAGCCGAAGCGGAACCTGTTTCTTCTGCGCTTCGTTCATACCGATTTTAATAGAGCGATCCCGAGTTCACCACGGGCTGTGCGTCGCGGTTTCCGCAAAGCACCACCAAGAGGTTGGAGACCATTGCCGCCTTTCTCTCCTCGTCCAGCTCCACCGTGTGGTTCTGGCTCAGTCTGTCCAGCGCCATCTCCACCATGCCGACCGCGCCGTCCACAATCATCTTTCTCGCGTCGATGATGGCAGACGCCTGCTGTCTCTGCAGCATAACCGCCGCGATCTCGGTCGCGTACGCAAGATAGGTGATGCGCGCCTCGATGATCTCGATGCCCGCCTCGTCCACGCGCGCCTGAATCTCGTCGCGGATACGTCCCGCCACGATCTCGCTCGATCCGCGCAGGCTTCCGTCGTCCGCCAGTCCGTCACCCGTGGTGTCCACGTTGGGGGCTACGTCATAAGGATAGATGCGAACGATGTTGCGGAGCGCGGTATCACACTGCAGGGAGAGATACTCCTTGTAGTTGTCCACGTTGAAGACCGCCTTCGCCGTATCCATGATGCGCCAGGTCACCGCAATTCCGATCTCCACGGGATTTCCGAGGCAATCGTTGATCTTCTGACGGTTGTTGTTGAGGGTCATGATCTTGAGCGAGAGCTTCTTGTTCGTCATCTCGATCGAGGCCGTCGCGCCGTCAGCGCTCACCGTCATGGGAAGCTTCTTGACGTCGCCGCTCTGATTGAGCTCGGTTCTTGCCGCGGGGTTGACGCCCGAGCAGAAGGGGTTGACGAAGTAAAAGCCGTCTCCCTTGAGGGTGCCGATGTACTTACCGAACAGGGTGAGCACCAGTGCCTCCTGAGGCTTCAGGATCTTGAATCCAAGGAACAAAATCCACGCCACGCAAACGTAGATCACGCAAACGATGAACAACACGGGAGATTTGCCCGCATCCATCATCATACCGCCTACCACCAGTCCCGCGAACGCCGCCACGTAAAGCAGCACAAGGATGGGCAGAAGCAAAAGTCCGTTCTTCTTGCCGTTGAGAATCTTTTCCGTCATGTTACAATACCTCCTTTAGGTTTGTATAATTATGATATCACAATGATATCGCTTTTGTCAAGGATTCCCTTCTATGATTTACATTTTGTTCACAAAAAGAGCAATTCCTTTCACTGATTCATCTCTGATGCGATACTCCGTATGCCTTAATCAAAGACTACAACCCAATTGTCGTCTGTTCTACGGGCAAGAGAGGGATTGTTTTTGCTTTTTTACAACCCCTCCGTCAGCCATCGGCTGCCACCTCCCCTTACACAGGGGAGGCGAATCTTGTTGCCTTTCATTCAGTCGGCGATTACAAAAAACAGGACAGAGATCGCTCTTGCGTTCTCTGTCCTGTTCTGTCGGTATAAATTTTATTCAAGATAAAGCGCGTCGGCGTTGAGGAAGGCGTGCGCCGAGAGGTGGGAATCGGTGGGAATGAGACGGGACGCCCCGCATTTTTGACAGCTCACAAGAATCCCGTCCTCGGTGATCTCCACGTCGTACTCCCGATCGGGGTCGGCGTGGTCGCATTTGCAAAAGATCTTTCCCTCGGCGTCCAGCTCGTGAACGACGAACATCACCACGTCCAGAATCTGCGGGTCGCTCAGCTCCGCGTCCCCCTCGGGGCGCAGATTGCCAAGCTCGGTAATGCCGTTCTGCTCCATCAGATCGAGCAGCTCCAGCTCTCCCCTCGCAAGCTCTGCCTTGACCGAATTGGTATCCCCCATCACCACGAGATTCAGCCCCGAATAGGGGCAGGCGAGGGTGAGGAGATCCTTGCCGCGGCAGAGGGATTTGTTCACGGTGAAGTGGTGAGGATTGGGACAAACGATGCAGGGGACGGTCAGACGAAGCTTATCGTCACTTCCCCACACCGCCGTCATCTCGCTCTCGCCGCAGTCGCATTTGATTTTGGCGGCGCGGCCGGCTGCCGAAAAGAGTCCGATGATGCTCATCACCCCCCCTCCGCAACGGGGGCAGCGGTACGCCAGAGTGGTCTGCTTTGCTTCAAGTATCATGATGCGTTTCCTTCTGTAGATGTAATAAGATTGCCAAAGGGGATCTCTCGTTTTTAGAGGTTCCCTTACAGTATATCAAAAATCTCCGAAAGCGTGAGGCCTTGCGGGAGACTGTGAGGGTGAGCCGAGAAACTCTCAACTCACCCTCCGGCGTTCGGTTATTTTTACTTCGTAACGGTCTTGTCCTTGATCAGCTTCATGCCTCTCAGCTCGTAGTCTGCGCTGAGCGCCTCCAGCCAATCGGATACGGTCTCGTTGACATAGCCGTTCTCCGCCTCGTACTCCCAAGTGGGAACGCTTCCGTTGAAGAATACCACGTAGGACTTTTTGTCGGTGGAGATCTTGGTAACGTCGCTTACCTGTCTGTCCGCGCTGAAGAGCCAGCCTGCGACGTCGGTGCTCACGTAGGACTCGTAAAGGGCGTCCGAAACGGCTGCCGACGAGTGGGAGGAGATCTTCTCCTTGAGCGCGTCGCCCGTCAGACCCGCAAGGCTGTCAAGGTAGCTCTGCGCGTCGCTCTCGTGCGTGCTCTCGGTGCTGAAGGTAACGTATCCGCCGTCTACCACGGGATCGGTGTTGTACTTCATTGCCTCCACGATGCAGTAAAGGGTAACGGTGGTCTTTGCCTTGTCACCTTCACCCTCGGTCTTGGAGAACTCCTTGACCTTGCCTGCTACCGCATCTGCGGGAGCGGTGATGGAATCCTTGTCAAACATCCAATCCTGGTAGGAGTTTGCCTCGGGCTCTGCAACGTACGCCTGCGTGGTTACGGTAGGAACGACCTTCTCCATGCTGGTCTGAAGGTCGGACTTGATCTTTCCGATCGCGGTGGTGGTATCCTTGTCGGAGTAATCGGTCTTGCCCTCTTCCTTCTCTGCGAGCTCCATCGCTACGAGAATGGTGTGGTAGAGGTCTGTCTTGAAGCTGTCGTTTCCGTCATAGGACGCGCCGTCCTGCTTCGCATACTCCTTGATCAGTACGTTGACCTTGTCACCCTCGGGCTTTGCCTGAAGGGAGACCACGTAGTACGCGTCGTCGGTGGCAATGAGATCGGTATCATACGCCTTGCGGTCGGAGGAGAAGATCCACTTGTTCACGTCGGTGGCGTTCTCGCTCATATCCTTGGTCACCTCCTGTGCGACGTCCGTCGCCTCGAGCTTCGCATCCTCACCCGTCTTGAGGGAGTCGATTGCAGCAGTCCATTCGTCTGCGGTGGTCTTGTCCTTGAGGGCGGTCTTGATCGCGGTTACGAGCGCGGAGGCATCGGGCTGAACGACGTACTTGTTGAATACGTCCTTGTAGTTGTCTTCAAACGTATCTGCAACCAGAACGGTCTTGAACTCGTCGGCGGTGGTTGCCGCGAGCAGCGCTGCCTTGAGCTCGTCCTCGCCCTCCTTGATCACGTAGGAAATGTAATCGGTGGAGTAGAAGGATGCGAGATTCTTGTCACGGAAGTTTACGAGAATGTCGTTGGTCACCGTTCCCTCAACCTCGGTCTCCTTGTGCTCCATGACCTTGGTGTAAAGTGCCTGATACTTTGCAACCTTCTTGATGTCTCTCATCTTGACGTTGTTGCCGATGGCACTCTTGATGAATCTCTTGGTGCTCATGCTGGAGGAGCTTGCCAGGGATTCCATCTGCTCCTGTGCCTCCTTTGCGGCTGCCTTGAGCTCGTCCTTCGACACGCTGATGCCCAGCTCCTCTGCCACGTCACAAACGGCAACGTAGCCGCGGAAGGAGGACTCAAAGCTCTCAAACGCAGACCTGAGGCTCTGCTGTACGAGGTTGGAGGACGCGTAGAGCGCGTACTGACCGGCGGTCAGCGCCTCGCCGCCGTTGAGGGCGTTGTTGAAGGTCGCCTTCTCGTCGGTGGTCATATAGTACTGCCAGTTGTAGTAATACTCGTAGTAAGCGGAGCTCCACACGATGTAGGTCGCCATCTGCTGATTGAGGTTGTAGTCGCCGCTCTCGCTCTTGACCACGATGTTGGCTCTCTTGAAGGTGCCCATGCCTGCCAGAATGCCTACCAGAGCGCCCACCAGAAGCAGGATCGTGACGGCGTAGGTGATGATGCGCTTCACCACGGGCGGCATCGGTCTGCGTAC
The DNA here is from genome assembly GCA_045602215.1 of Eubacteriales bacterium. Lineage (GTDB taxonomy): Bacteria > Bacillota > Clostridia > Oscillospirales > CAG-272 > UMGS1865. Next base: position 27,971 of record JAZSBE010000004.1, read on the forward strand.
GCGGGTCTTCTTTTTCTTCGCGGGGGTTGCGCTGACGATCTCAACGCGCTCCTCGCGGTTTTGTCTGTTTCTGTTTCCTTTTCCCATATTCGGGTTCCCCTTTTTTACAAAATTTTTGGGGTATCCGCGGAGCGAGGCTCTGCGGATACGTGCTTTCCTATTATAACTTTAATTTGTGATAAAGTTGTGTACTCGATATGAACAAATCAAGAATTGTGCCGTCAGATTTTGCCTCAATCGGTTACATATTCATGATCACGGGCAAAATCATGGGCTTGCGCTTGGTTTTTGCATAGACGAAACGCGCGAGCTCGTCGCGGACGCGCTTCTTCATATACATACGGTCGGTGTTGTCCCAATCGTCCAGAACGTCGAGAATGACGTCGGTGGCGATCTGTCTCGCCTCGTCCATCAGCTCCTCCGATTCTCTGACGTAAACAAAGCCTCTGGAGACGATGTCGGGACCCGAAATGAGCTGATGGTCATCAAAATCAATGGTTGCGACCACCACGATCAGTCCGTCCTGCGCCAGATGGCGTCTGTCGCGGAGCACGATATTGCCGACGTCTCCCACGCCGTAGCCGTCCACCAGCACCTTACCCGAGGGCACGGTCTCGCCGAGTCTTGCGCCTGCGGCGTCGATCTCAAGAACCTTTCCGATCTCGCCGATGAAAATATCCCTGTCGTCCATACCCATATGCTTTGCCAGATTCTTGTGCGCGTTCAGATGGCGGTTTTCGCCGTGTACGGGCATAAAATACTTGGGCTTGATGAGGGCGTGCATGAGCTTGAGCTCCTCCTGGCAGGCGTGTCCCGAAACGTGAACCTCTACCACCGCGTCGTGAAGCACCTCCACGCCGTTGCGGGAAAGCTCGTTGATGATCCTGCCCACCAGCTTCTCGTTTCCGGGGATCGCGCTGGCGGAGAGCACCACCACGTCGCTGGTATCAAGCGAGATCTGCGAGTGATCCGAGAACGCCATACGGTAGAGCGCCGACATAGGCTCACCCTGACTTCCCGTGGTGATGAGGGTGATCTCCTCGGGCTTGAATCTCTTGACGTCGTTGATGTCGATGAGAACGCCCTTGGGAACGGTCATATATCCCAGCTCGATCGCCGCGCTGACGATGTTGAGCATACTGCGTCCCGTGATGGCGACCTTTCGCTTATGTGCTGCGCTCGCGTTGATGATCTGCTGTACGCGATGGACGTTGGAGGAGAAGGTAGCGATGATGACGCGCTTCTTTTCGTGCGTGGAGAAGATATACTCAAGAGACGCGCCCACCTTCTTTTCGGACGGGGTGTGTCCCGCTCTCTCGGCGTTGGTGGATTCGCACATCAGGAGCAACACGCCCGCGCGACCGATCTCGCCCAGACGCACCAGATCCATCATCTCGCCGTCGATGGGGGTGGTGTCAAGCTTGAAGTCTCCCGTGTGCAGCACCGTCCCCAGAGGCGTGCGGATCGCAAGCGCGCAGGCGTCGGCGATGGAATGGTTGACGTGAATGAATTCCGCTTCCAGCCCGCCCAGCTTGACGCGATCTCCCGCGTTGACGGTACGAAGGTCGGGGTTCCAAGGGAGCACGTGCTCCTGTAGCTTGTTTTTGATGATGCCCAGCGTCAGGGGCGTTCCGTAGATGGGGGGATTGACGGTTCGGAGCAGATAGGGGATCGCGCCGATGTGGTCCTCGTGTCCGTGCGTGAGCAGAACGCCGCGGATCTTGTCCTTGTTCATTTCCAGATAGGTGACGTCGGGAATGACCAGATCGATTCCCGGCATATCCTCCTCGGGAAATCCCAGTCCGCAGTCGATCACGACGATGTCGTCCTCGTATTCGAGCACGGTCATGTTCTTTCCGATCTCACCCAAGCCCCCAAGGGGTATGACGCGCAATTTGCCCGTCGGTTTTTTTCTTTTTGGCATGTTTTTTCCTTTCTTTGGTTGGTTCACAGGTCTCAAATCAAACGACAAAAGTGCTTGCCCGAGCAAGCAGAAATTGACCTCCACCCGTTCGGCTGCCACGCACGCTTCCGACAGATGAGGTCTGTATATGATTTTCGCAATGCAGACGGCACGGCGCGCGCCTGCGGGAACGGACTCATATTGTTTAATTATTTTATCACATTTTAAGAGATAAGTCAATAGCTTTTTGGCGGCTCGGCGATTTTTTTCAGAGTAGCGAGAGACAGGCGGCGGTGATCAGCGCCCCGAGGATCCCCGTTGCCATGCCCACGGCAAACCATACCCACGCCCCCACTCTTGCCCGTTTTCCCGTTTTTCGGTTCTCGCGCTCCAAAAGAATTCGCTTTGCCTCGGTCAAGAGATCTGGCTCCTGCGCTCTGTCGGGGGTCACCCCCTGTCGCAGAACGAAATACGCCTCGTCAAAATATCGGCTCCCCCCCATACGCAGAACGATCATCTGCTTTTGCGCTCCCTTTATCATCATGCTTCTCCTCTGCTTTCCGCCCGCCGAGTTCGGTTTTCGGCGCGCGATCCTTTCGCAACAGTATTTGACCGAAAAAACCGTCTTTAACACCCACTCGCGCAAAAAAGCAGGAGGACACGCTCTTTTTCCCCCACCGCGGGCATTTTCTGCCCAAAAAATCACAAATTACAAACATTTTTGCTATTGACAAACGGCGAAAAAAGGGATATAATAATATACACTGGCACAGAATGTCGATTTTTTCTAAACATAGCGGTACCAAAATCGGTGCCTTTTGTTTCCCCAACTAAGCACGAAAGGAGGATACAAACAATGAAAGCAACCGGAATGGTTCGTAGAGTAGACGAGCTTGGAAGAATCGTTCTTCCCGCGGAGATCCGTCAGGCAATGGATATCAAGATCAGAGATTCTCTTGAGATCTACACCGAGGCTGACACGATTATCCTCAAAAAGTATCAGCAGTCCTGTGTATTCTGCCAGGAGAGTGAAGATCTTTTGACCTTTGCTGAGAAGCGCGTTTGCCCCGCATGCCTCAAGAAGATCAAGGAACAGCTTTGATTTTTGACGTCGTGGAAACCCAATGAAACCCGCCCCGAGCTGCCCTTGCGGCTCAGGGCGGGTTTATTGTATCACGCCCCGAGCAGTCCTCCAACAAAAAAGGAAAAGACTTGCCCTTTTGGATAAAACTTTTTTGATTTTTTTGAAAAAACGATAGATTTTCAGGCATAATTGTGTTATAATGATTTTTGAAAAGTTTTTGGAGGTGTTCGGACGTGAAAATTGCATTTTTTGATACCAAGCCCTACGACAAGCCTTCCTTTGATCGCTTCGGGGCAGAAAACGACATTCGCTTCAAATATTTTGAGACCAAGCTCAACGAGGACACCGTCGATCTGGCATCGGGCTATGACGGCGTTTGTGTCTTCGTCAACGATACCGTGAATGCGGCAGTCATCGACCGTTTGTGCGAGCTGGGGGTGAAGGTCATCGCCCTGCGCTGCGCGGGCTTTAACAACGTTGATCTCAAGCACGCGCACGGAAAAATCCACGTGGTGCGCGTTCCCGCCTACTCTCCCTATGCGGTGGCGGAGCACACCATGGCAATGCTCCTGACCTCGATCCGCCGTATCCACAAGGCGTATATCCGCACCAGAGACTTCAACTTCAGCCTCGCCGGCATGACCGGCTTTGACCTTCACGGAAAGACCATCGGCGTCATCGGAACGGGTCGAATCGGCCGCGTCTTCATCGACATCTGCCGCGGATTCGGCATGAACGTGCTGGCTTACGATAAGTTCCCCTCCGAGGATCTCGGCAGCCGCGTGGGCGTAAAATACGTCGAGATGGACGAGCTGCTTTCCAGGAGCGACATCATCTCCCTGCACTGCCCCCTGACCGACGAGACCTATCACATCATCAACGAGGAGGCGCTCGGCAAGTGCAAGAAGGGCGTCGTCCTGCTCAACACCTCCAGAGGCGCATTGGTGGATGCCGAGGCGCTTCTCGCAGGCATCAAGTCCCGTCGCGTGGGAGCTGCCTGCCTTGACGTGTACGAGGAGGAATCCGACTTCTTCTTCGAGGACTTCTCGGGACACATTCTCGACGACGATATCCTCGCGCGTCTGATCTCCATGCCCAACGTCATCGTATCCTCGCACCAGGCGTTCCTCACCGAGGAGGCACTCTCCAACATCGCCGAGACCACGGTGAAGAACCTCGTAGCCATTTTCAGCGACGGACGGAGCGAAAACGAGCTTTAATCAGAACCCTTTCATCAACGGCGCGGGACTCTCTCGCGCCGTTTTCAAGAAAATCCCTTTTGGAGGAAGAAAAATATGAAGATTACCAACGATATCAGATACATCGGCGTCAACGATCACCGCGTAGACCTGTTCGAGGGACAGTACGTCGTTCCGAACGGAATGTCCTACAACTCCTACGTCATTCTGGACGAAAAGATCGCGGTCATGGACACCGTTGACGCAGGCTTTACCCACGAGTGGCTGGACAATCTCCAGAACGCGCTGGGAGGAAGAAAACCCGACTACCTCGTGGTTCAGCACATGGAGCCCGACCACTCGGCAAACATCGTCAATTTCACAAAGGCATACCCCGACGCCAGGATCGTTTCCTCGGCAAAGGCGTTTGGCATGATGAAGAGCTTCTTCGGCAACGATTTTTCCGACAGACAGGTGGTCGTTGGCGAGGGCAGTACCCTGACACTCGGCAAACACGTTCTGACCTTTGTGACCGCTCCTATGGTGCACTGGCCCGAGGTCATCGTGACCTACGACAGCACCGACAAGGTTCTCTTCTCGGCGGACGGGTTCGGAAAATTCGGCGCTTTGGACGTAGAGGAGGACTGGGCGTGCGAGGCGAGAAGATACTATATCGGCATCGTCGGAAAATACGGCGCGCAGGTGCAGGCACTTCTGAAAAAGGCTGCAGGTCTTGACATCGAGATCATCTGCCCCCTGCACGGCCCCATTCTTTCGGAAAACCTCGGCTACTACCTCGGTCTTTATCAGACTTGGTCGAGCTATCAGCCCGAGGAGGAGGGCGTGGTCATCGCCTACACCTCGGTTTACGGCAACACCAAAAAGGCAGTCCTTCAGCTTGCCGACAAGCTCCGCGCAAACGGATGCCCCAAGGTCGTGGTCAACGATCTGGCGAGATGCGACATGGCGGAGGCGGTCGAGGACGCCTTCCGTTACAGCAAGCTCGTGCTTGCGACCACCACCTATAACGCCGAGATCTTCCCCTTCATGCGGGAGTTCATCAACCACCTCACCGAGCGAAACTTCAGCAACCGTACGGTCGGTCTCATCGAGAACGGCTCATGGGCACCGCTCGCCGCCAAGGTGATGAAAAATATGATGGAAAAGTGCAAGAACATCACTTGGACGGAGAACAACGTCAAAATCCTCTCGGCACTGAACGAGGAAAGCGGCAATCAACTGAACGCTCTCGCTGAGGAGCTTTCCCGCGAATATCTCGCACAGCAGGATTCCACCGCCAACAAAAACGATCTGACCGCCCTCTTCCGCATCGGCTACGGTCTGTACGTGGTGACGTCAAACGACGGCAAAAAGGACAACGGACTGATCGTCAACACCGTCACGCAGGTCACGAACACCCCCAACCGCATCGCCGTGACCATCAACAAGGAAAGCTATTCTCACCACGTCATCAAGCAAACGGGCAAAATGAACGTCAACTGTCTGACGGTGGACGCGCCCTTTGCGGTGTTTGAGAAGTTTGGATTCGTCAGTGGCAGAAACGTCGATAAGTTCGCCGATTGCGAGCCTCTCCGCTCGGACAACGGGCTGGTCTTCCTTCCCCGTTATATCAACGCCTTCCTTTCTCTGAAGGTGGAGCAGTACGTCGATCTCGACACCCACGGAATGTTCATCTGCTCGGTCACCGAGGCGCGTGTGCTCTCCGATCGCGAGACCATGACCTACACCTACTACCAGGCGCACGTCAAGCCGAAGCCCCAGACCGACGGCAAGAAGGGCTATGTCTGCAAGATCTGCGGCTACGTCTACGAGGGAGAGGAGCTCCCCGAGGACTTCATCTGCCCGTTGTGCAAGCACGGCGCGGCGGATTTTGAGAAGATTCAATAATTGATCGGGCACGCCGGGTTAAATGCTTGGCGTGCCTTTAGATTATAACAACCCCTATTCATAAAACGACAGTTCTTAAAATAGCAAAAAATCGTTAGCCGCTTTTTCTTTGCAGGAAGAAGGCGCAAAGAAAAAGCTAACAAAAAGAAACGCCGAAGGGGACAATTTCGCGCTCTGCGGAGCGCGAGGAGGGCTCCGCGCCCTCCACCGCGCAAACTTTTGAAAAAGTTTGATCAAAACTTTCGTCGCCTTGACAGCACTAACACCTTTGTCGGCGCCTCTCTATTTTTTTGAAGAATCTCAAAAATTGACTGGTTTTTTGTCAAAGAATATGATATAATAGTAAATAGACAAAAATTTTGAACCGACAGGAGGGACGGGCGATGGCAAGACAGACGGCGTTCGGGATCTTAAACCGATGCGAAAAGCAAAAACAATATTCCAACCTCGCGCTGGACGCCGCGCTGAAAAAAAGCGACCTTGCCGACCACGACCGCGCGCTGGTCACCACCCTCGTGTACGGGGTTCTGGAGCGGCGGCTGACGTTGGATTATCAGATCTCTGCCCTCTCCTCTCGACCCTTGGCGGAGATCACCCCCGAGACCCTGACCGCTCTGCGCCTCGGGATCTATCAGCTTGCCTACCTCGACCGCATTCCAGACCACGCCGCCGTCAACGAAACGGTCGCTTTAGTCAGTCGCAAGACCTCGGGATTCGTCAACGCCATCCTGCGCGGATTTCTCCGACAGGGCAAGACACTCCGCTACCCCGACCGCGAGGCAGACGAGATCGGCTATCTCTCGGTCAGATATTCCGTGGGCGCGCCCCTTTGCAAGAAATTCACAGAAGCGTTCGGTGTTGAGAAGACCGAATCACTCCTTTCCGCCTTTGAAAAGCATCCCCCCGTCACCCTTCGCGTCAATCCTCTGCGCGTCACGCGCGAGGGGCTTTTGGAGCGACTGCGCGAGGCGGGCTACGACGCCGCGCCAACCGAACGGGCAAAAAGCGGCATCCGCATCCTCTCAAATTCCCCCGTCACGTCCCTCCCGGGATTTTCTTCGGGAGACTTCTTCGTGCAGGATGAGGCCTCCCAGCTTTGCGTGGAGGCACTGGACGCAAAATCGGGTATGCGCGTGCTGGACACCTGCGCCTGCCCGGGATCGAAGACCTTCGGCATCGCCATGGAAATGAAGAACACGGGTACGCTGATCGCAGGAGACCTGCACGCATCCAAGCTCTCTTTGGTGGAATCGGGCGCGCACCGTCTCGGACTTTCCATTCTTTCCGTGGTAGAGCGGGACGCGAGAGCCCCCTCTCCCGAATGGAGCACCCCCGACGGTCAGTTTGACCGCATTCTTTGCGACGTTCCCTGCTCGGGCTTTGGCGTGCTTGCCAAAAAGCCGGAGCTTCGATACAAGGATCCCGCCGAGAGCCGCGCGCTCCCCGATATTCAGCTTGAGATCCTGTGTAACTCCTTCTCGCTTCTGCGGGCGGGAGGCAAGCTCGTCTACTCCACCTGCACCGTTCTCCCCGAGGAGAACGAAGGGAACCTTGAAAGATTCCTTGAGAGATTCCCCGAGGCTGTTTTGGAGAGAGCCGAGACCTTTTACCCCGACACCCACGGCACCGACGGATTTTTCGTGTCGGTGATCCGAAAAAGGGAGGACACCCTATGAACGAAAAAACAGAACTGCTCTCCCTCACCCCCTCCGAGCTTGAGGAGCTGATGCTCTCCTTGGGAGAGGCAAAATACCGCGCCGCGCAGATCTTCCCCCTGCTTCACCGAGGGGTATCGCCCGACGAGATGACGAGCCTTTCCAAGCCCCTGCGCCAAAAGCTTCTTGAGGCGGCGCACTGGCATCTGCCCGTGATCGAGCGAAAGCTGGTATCCGCCATTGACGGCACCGTCAAGTACCTCTTTTCCCTCTCGGACGGCAACTGCGTGGAGAGCGTGGTCATGAAATACGAGCACGGAAACACCATCTGCATCTCCTCTCAGGTGGGATGCCGTATGGGTTGCAAATTCTGCGCCTCCACCATCGGCGGACGCGTGCGAGATCTCACCTCGGGCGAGCTGCTCGGGCAGGTCATCGCCGCCCAAAAGGACACGGGAGAGCGCATCTCCAACATCGTGCTGATGGGCATCGGCGAGCCGCTGGATAACTACGACAACGTACTGAAATTCTTACATTTGGTCAATCACGAGAAGGGACTGAACATCGGCTACCGCCACATCTCCCTCTCCACCTGCGGACTGGTGGATCGCATTCACCGTCTGCGCGAGGAGAATCTCCCCATCACCCTCTCGGTCTCGCTCCACGCCCCCGATGACGAGACGAGATCCGCCATCATGCCCATCAACCGCCGCTACGGAGTGAACGAGCTTCTCGACGCCTGCCGTCTCTATTACAACAAGACGGGTAGGCGGATCTCCTTTGAGTACACCCTGATCGCGGGGAAGAACGACTCGGTCGAAAGCGCGAAAAAGCTCGCAAGAGTGCTCAACGATCGCCTCAGAGGGGACAAGCGGCAGAGGGACGGACAGTCCATGCCCATTCACGTCAATCTCATCCCCGTCAACGAGGTCAAGGAGACGGAGTTCGTCCATTCGGGCAAGGAGGCGGTGAGGAAATTTGCCGCCACGCTGGAATCCCTGGGCATCCGCGCCACCGTCCGCCGCACGCTGGGTGCAGACATCAACGCCTCCTGCGGACAGCTCCGCCGCGAGAGCGCCAAGGACGATTTGAATTGACTTTTCCCCATAGGGTTACATCAAACGCACGGAGGATCCTATGGGAAAACGATTTTTCTTTTCATTGCTCTTCTTTCTCACGATGAGCTGGACGGTCGCAGATTCGCTTTTCGGCTTTACCGCCGACTACGGCAAGACCGTCACCGTTCCAAACGTCCTCGGTCTACGAGAGTCGGAATTAACTCTCCCCGACTGGGCAGAGGTGGAGAGCATCTATCGCTATGACGCGAGCACCCCTGCGGGCACCGTCATCTCCCAGTCCCCCGATGCGGGGCGGGAGTGGAAGATCTCCAATGGCGAAAAAAGAACCCTCACCCTCACCGTCAGCCTCGGAGCAGAGGAAAAGACCATCCCCCCGATCATCGGCGAAAACGTACGCGAGGCGACCGCCATACTGCGGGACATGGGCTTTACCGTACGGGAGGAACGCGTGTCGGGTGGCATCCAAGGCGAGGTCATCCGCGTCAACCCCGCCGAAGGAAGTCCCCTCGCGGTCGGCGAAACGGTCACGCTCACAGTGAGCGAGGGAGAACTCGCCAAGACGGTCACCGTTCCCAATCTCACGGGACTCTCCCGCTCTCACGCCCTGATCGAGCTTTTCCGATGCGGGCTTTCGGTGGACACGGTAACCGAGGAGGATAGCGACGCCCCCGAGGGCACCGTCATTCGGCAGAGCCCCACGGCAGGGAGCGAGGTCGCGCTCGGCACCAAGCTTCGCCTCGCGGTCAGCCGAGGCAAACAAGAACAGACAGAACAAGACAAATTCTGATAAAGGTAGGACGTTTATGTATCAAGGCTATGGAATCGTAACCCGAGGCGTGGGCGGTCTCTTCACCGTAAAGTTTTACGGCGAGGGCTCGCGCTATCTGCCGCAGGGCCATATCCCCCAGCCCCTCGACGGCTTGGCGGTGTCGGCGCGCGGCAGAGGAAATCTGCATAAGAGAGGGGCTCTGCTCGTGGGCGACCGCGTGCGCGTCAGCTATGACGACAGCTCCTTTTCGCGCGCTCCAACGGGTGAGATCCTGCCCTCCCCCGACGGCACGTCGATCGCCGTGGAGGAGATCCTGCCCCGCCGCTGCGCCTTGATCCGCCCCCCGATGGCGAATCTCGACGTGCACTACGTCACGGCGGCTGCAGCCACCCCCGACCC
>JAZSBE010000005.1:0-7592 GCA_045602215.1 Eubacteriales bacterium
GGTTGCAATGAAGAAAAAAGAGTCTGAGGAATCTTAAATAGAAGACCTTGGGAGGAGAGGTGTTTCTTGAAAGAAACCCCTCTCCTCCCAAACCCACCTCTCCAAAGAACTTTCCAAAGACTCCCATTCCGCGATGGAACGGGAGTCTGTGGAAATTCATTTTTATGGTGGGTGTGATTGTTATGCCGCGCGCAAACTTGCTTTGTGAGAATCCAGGGTAGCGGTCCCTGGATTCTTTCGGGAGTGCCATTCCGTCTGTCGGTGAAACGTTCCCCATGCAGGCTGATGTCGCACCCAAAGTGCGGAATAGGGCAGGGAATAAAACTTTCCGCGCACAAAACAAAGGAGGGCGCACGATGTTCGCACACCCTCCATTGGGATTGCTATTCCTTTTCGACGAAAAGTTTTGAAGGTTCTTAGGGGACTTTTACGAAAAGTCCCCTAAGCAGGTGCGGACGGCGTCCGCGACCTTCTCACGACCTTAAAGCCCGTCCACGATGCTTCGGATGTCGGTTTGGATCTCCTCGATGGGGCGGGCGGCGTTGACGACTTGGATGTTGTCACGCGCGGAGAGGGAATCGATGACCGAGAGGAACTGATCGCGCACGCGGGTGAGCTGCTCGACGGTCTCGTAGATCTCGGTGGTGACGCGTCCCTTCGAGATACGCTCCATGCTCTGCTCGGGAGTCAGATCCAAAAAGATGCAGAGGTCGGGGCGGCGGATCTCGGGACAGTCGAGGTTCATATTACGCACCCACGCGGGGTCGGTCAGGCTCCCTTGGTAAGCAAGGGAGGAGTAGTAATAGCGGTCGCAGATGACGTCCACACCGTCGGCAAGCATCTTTTCAATGCCATTGACGGGGTTGACGTTGTGGAAGATGCGGTCCAAGACAAAGAGCGCCGCCATCTCGCAGGGGGTACGCTTGGAAACGCCACCCAGCGCGTCGCGCAGCAGTCCGCCCGTGACCGATTCGGTGGGCTCGGCAGTGCGATAGACGCGTCTGCCCTCACCCTGCAGGTGGGCGGCAAGCAGCTCGATCTGCGTGGATTTGCCCGCGCCGTCGATGCCTTCAAATACGATAAAACGTCCTTTTTTCATAGTCCTGTCCTTCACTTATGCTTTTTCGATGCGGTCGATCTGCTCGCGCATTGCCTTCATTTCTGCGCGTACGCGCTCAAACTCCTGCGCCACGGGGTCGGGAATGTGGATCTGGTCGAGGTCGGCCTGAACCTTGACGCCGTCACGACGCACGACCTTGGCGGGAATGCCCACCGCGGTGCTGTTTTCGGGCACCTCGCGGAGCACCACTGCGTTTGCGGCGATCTTGCTGTTCGATCCGATCTTGACAGGGCCGAGCACCTTCGCGCCCGCGCCAACCATGACGTTGTCACCGAGGGTGGGGTGTCGTTTGCCGACGTCCTTGCCCGTTCCACCCAGAGTCACGCCCTGATAGATGGTGCAGCCGTCACCGATCTCGGCGGTCTCGCCGATGACCACGCCCATACCGTGGTCGATGAAAAGTCCGCGTCCGATGGTCGCGCCGGGGTGGATCTCGATGCCCGTGAGGTGACGGGAGATCTGGCTGACGGCTCTGGCGGAAAAGTGCTTGCCCTCGCGGTGCAGGCGGTTGGCGATGCGGTGCGCCGCCATGGCGTGCACGCCCGAGTAGAGGAGCAGGATCTCCACCGTGCTGCGCGCGGCGGGGTCTCTTTGCTTGACCGCCACCACCGTGTCGGCGATGGATTCGAGGAACGCCTGCTTGTCAGCGCGCTTTTTTTCAAGGTATTGGAAAAGACCGGAGGTCTTCTTGGTCGTCTGGTTCATGGGGGTCTCCTTTGCGGGGAAATATCTATACTACATTATACACGCCTTTGCGAATTTTGTAAATAGATTTTTGAAAAAAAGGGGAGGGAAGAAAAAGCACCGCAGAGGCGGTGCTTTTAATGAAGCGTTTCTTTTATCGTTTTGCAGCTTGCGATCAGCATACGTCTGATTCGACCGCAAAGATTTCTGTGATTCTTATAGGTGATTTCGTCTATACTGTTTGTATTGTATAATAGCTGTAGCCAACCTTCCGTCTCGCTGCATTCCTTGAGCGCAATTTCAAATTTTGAGAGCATATCCGCTTTGCTCTGACCGTAGTTGCCCTCACGGATGTTTGCATAAACGCTGCTCGAGCTTTTTCGAATTTGAAAAAGTGTGTTGGAAGATGCTTTTGTGTTTTGACAAAGAAGCTCTATTTCTGTTGCAAGTTGTTCGGAGTAAATCAGCAAATAGTTTTTAGCCATGATATCACCTTATGTCGAGACGCCGCCTGCGGCATCAGATTATTCATCACGCCGAAGGCGTGTATATCATCAATTTCGAAGAAATTGTATATCATCAAGGCGGAGCCTTGTATCTCATCAAGCCGCAGGGGAATGCACGCTGGCGCGTGATGAGATACAGCCCCAAAGGGGCTGATGATATGCACCGCACTTCGTGCGGCGATGATATGCCAAGCCTGCGGCTTGGATAAAAAAATCCGAAAACTTTCGTTTTCGGGTTTTTTGGTGGGAGATGGTGGATTCGGACCACCGAAGCTAAATAGCAACAGATTTACAGTCTGCCCCCTTTGGCCACTCGGGAAATCTCCCATATATAGAGTCCAACGTGTGGACTCTTGGAGCTGGTGATCGGAGTCGAACCAACAACCTGCTGATTACAAATCAGCTGCTCTGCCATTGAGCCACACCAGCGAGAGGGACGCTTGCGCGATCCGTTCTCTTTGGAACGGGAGTATTATATCATATTCCCAAACGGTTGTCAAGCCTTTTTCCCAAAAAAAATATTTTTTTTGAAAAAGCTTCCCCAAATCGTCAAAAAATTTGAAAAAGCCCTTGCAATCGCGGGGAAAGTATGATATAATGAACCGAAAATTCAATCAATCCTTCTTATCAAGAGTAGCGTAGTGACAGGCACGATGATGCTACAGCAACCTGCGGACGACCGTAAGGTGCTAAATCCTGTTAGATGAGAGCCGACTGCTCCGTCTTCTCGGAGCTTTTTTTGTGCGAAAAACTTGACGTGAATGGATTGTTCAAGGAAAGGATACGAAAAAATGAGTAGAAAACTGTTTACCAGCGAATCGGTGACCGAGGGTCATCCCGATAAGATCAGCGACAAGATCTCCGACGCGATCCTCGACGAGATTCTTCGTCAGGACCCCATGTCCCGCGTTGCCTGCGAGACCTTCTGCACCACGGGTCTTGTTTGCGTCATGGGTGAGATCACCACCAAGGCTGTGGTGGATTACCAGTCCATCGTGCGCGAGACCGTGCGCGAGATCGGCTACGATCGCGCCAAGTACGGCTTTGACTGCGACAGCTGCGCCGTCATTTCCTCCATTCACGCGCAGTCTCCCGACATCGCGATGGGTGTTGACCGTTCCCTCGAATCCAAGAGCGGCGAGGACAACGACGATATGGACACGGGTGCGGGCGATCAGGGTCTGATGTTCGGCTACGCCTGCAACGAGACCCCCGAGCTGATGCCTCTGCCCATCTCTCTCTCCCACCGTCTGGCAAAGCGCTTGACCGACGTTCGCAAGAACGGCACGCTCGCATACCTCCGTCCCGACGGAAAGACGCAGGTGACGGTGGAATACGAGAACGATAAGCCCCTGCGCGTGGACACCGTGGTCATCTCCTCCCAGCACAGCGCGGACGTGGAGAACTCCAAAATCCGCGAGGATCTGATCAATCACGTGATCATGCCGATCGTTCCTGCCCAGCTGATGGACGAGCATACCAAGATCTACATCAACCCCACCGGACGCTTCGTGGTAGGCGGCCCTGCAGGGGATACCGGTCTGACCGGAAGAAAGATCATCGTTGACACCTACGGCGGCTATGCGCGTCACGGCGGCGGCGCCTTCTCTGGCAAGGATCCCACCAAGGTTGACCGTTCCGCGTCCTACGCCGCACGTTACATCGCAAAGAATATCGTCAAGGCAGGTCTTGCAGACCGTTGCGAGGTGCAGGTGGCTTACGCCATCGGTGTGGCTCGCCCCGTGTCGGTTCTCATCGACACCTTCGGTACGGCAAAGATCGACGAGTCCGAGATCGAGCGCGCAGTGCTCGATCTGGTGGATCTCCGTCCTGCTGCCATCATCCGCCGCTTTGACCTCCGCCGCCCCATCTACTGTCAGGTTGCTGCCTACGGTCACATGGGCCGCGAGGACGTCAGCGTCCCGTGGGAGGCTTGCGACCTCGCCGAGCAGCTGAAGAGCCGTCTCGCCGTTGCTAAATAAAACCAATCAGCGCACCTGCGGTTTCGTGGGTGCGCGTTGATGTCGGGGGAGAAGGCCGCGAGGCTCTGCCTCGCGCTCCGCATAGGGGACTTTTCGTAAAAGTCCCCTATGAACCCTCAAAACTTTCCGTCGAAGGGGGATTGGCAATCCTCCCGAGGGTCGTGCGAACAATGTGCGCCCTCAAAAGTCACTCACAAAGATAACACTCCGCGCCGAAGCGGTCGAGAATCTCCAGCATTTTTGGGGGAATCTCCCTGTCGCAGAGGACGTCTCCCGACAGGAGCACTCCCACGCGCGACGAGACCGAGCGCATAGACGTTCGTTTTGCCTCGGAAAGGAGCAGATCCAGCGCGTCGGCATCCTCGGCGGTTCGGACTTCCACCACGGTGAAGATCCTGCGGTCGGGAAAGCACGCCTCCACGATCAATTCGATGGCGCACACCAGCCCGAACAGCGCAAACGCCACCCCCATGATCCCAAAAAACAAGTTCCAAAACATACCCGTCACCTCCTTTGTTTCAGCATATGGGGAAGGCAATGATGTTGTGCCTTGCACAATGATGTAACGCTTCGCGTAATGATGCGCCTGACGGCGGTCCCTACAAGGAAAAAAACGTTCCCACGCACCGCGCGAACGAGGGCGCACATTGATTGTACGCTCTTCGATTGGGATTTCCCATCCCCCTCGACGGAAAGTTTTTGGAATCCTTAAAACCTTTTTCCCAAAAAGGTTTTAAGCAGGTGCGGACAGCGTCCGCGACCTTTATTACAATCAGCAGAAAGGAGAACAGCCATGGAAGAAAATGAAGCAGGGCTTGTGCGGCTCGTTGGGAGCGTGGAGCACGTGATCTACGCCAACGAGGAGAACGGCTACACGATCTGCGACGTAGGAACCGAGAAAGACGAGCTGGTCACGGTGACGGGCGTGATGCCCTACGTTGGCGAGGGCGATCGCGTCACGCTCTACGGCAGATGGGTGCACAATCCCAAATACGGCAGACAGTTCCGCGTCGAATCCTGTGAGAGAAGGCTGCCGTCAGACAGCGCGTCCATGCTGCGCTACCTTTCGTCGGGCGCGATCAAGGGGGTCGGCCCCAAGACGGCGCAACGCATCGTGGACGAGTTTGGCGATGAGACCTTTGACGTCATCGAGAACCACGGCGACTGGCTGGCGAACATTCAGGGCATCAATCTTTCCCGCGCCAGAGCAATCTCCGAGGAGTTCAAGCGGCAAACGGGCATTCGCGGCGCGATGATGTTTTTCAGAGAATATTTCGGGGCGGCGTCCACCGTCCGAATCTATAAAAAATGGGGCAGCGCGGCGGTCGATCTCGCCAAGAAAAATCCCTATATGCTCTGTGAGGAGATCGAGGGCATCGGCTTTGAACGCGCCGACCGCATGGCGAAGAATTTGGGGTTGGAGGCGGACAATTTTGACCGCGTCAAGAGCGGCGTTTCGTACCTGTTGCGCGCGGGAACGGCGCAGAACGGGCACGTCTGCCTGCCCAGAGGCGAGGCGATCGAGAACGCCGTGCGGATGCTGGGGATCACGCCCGACGCCGTCGAGCGCGTCCTGCCAACCCTCGCTGCAGAGGGGCGGATCGTGGAGGACCGCGACGCGTCGGGGGCGTATCTCTACGACGCCGAGCAGTACAGGCACGAAAAGTACGTCGCGCGCAAGCTCAAGCTCCTCGACCGCGTTTGCCCCGTCACCGACACGCGCAATATTTTGGAATTTATCCGCCGCGAGGAGGCGGAGTGCGGCGTGCAGTACGCCGACCTGCAGCGCACCGCCATCTCCCACGCGCTGGAGAACGGCGTGCTTTTGCTCACGGGTGGCCCCGGTACGGGTAAGACCACCGTGGTGCGCGCGCTGCTCCATATTTTTGACAGCATGGGGCTCAAGATCGCCCTTGCCGCCCCTACGGGGAGAGCGGCAAAGCGACTGTCCGAGTCCACGTCCTGCGAGGCGAAGACCATTCACCGTCTGCTCGAATACGGTGGCGAGGAGAACGGCGCGCGGGCAAAATTCAACCGCGACGAGACCAATCTTTTAGAGGAGAACGTCATCATTGTGGACGAGGCGTCTATGGTGGACAATCTTCTCATGAGCGCGCTACTCCACGCCGTCAAGCCGGGCGCGCGCGTGATCCTGATCGGAGACGCCGACCAGCTTCCCTCGGTGGGGGCAGGGAACGTCTTGCGCGATCTGATCGCGTCGGAGCACTTTGCCACCGTGCGGCTGTCTGAGATCTTCCGTCAGGCGCAAAAGAGCCTGATCGTGACCAACGCCCACGCCATCAACCGCGGCGAGATGCCGAATCTTTCGGTCAAGGACAACGATTTCTTCTTTCTGCCCCGCGAGAGCGACGCCGAGATCGCCACGACCGTCGCCCAGCTTTGCGGCGCGCGTTTGCCACGCGCCTACGGCGAGATGGCGGTCACGGGCACGCAGGTCATCGCCCCCTCGCGCAAGGGCGAGACGGGCACCGAGCATCTCAACGCCGTTTTGCAGGCGACGCTCAATCCCCCCGCCTCGGGCAAGCGCGAGCACCGCTTCCGCGAGATCGTCTTCCGCGAGGGAGATCGCGTGATGCAGATCAAGAACAACTATGATCTCGAGTGGTCGCGCGACGACGGCTGGCACGGTTGCGGAATCTTCAACGGCGACATCGGCGTGATCGAGGAGATTCGCGCCTCTGACGAGTGCTTTTTGATCCGTTTTGAGGATCGCTGGGTGGAGTACGAGTTCTCTCTCCTCGAGGAGCTGGAGCTTGCCTACGCCGTCACCGTCCACAAGAGTCAGGGCAGCGAGTATCCCATCGTGGTGCTTCCCTTAGGAAACGTGCCGCCCCTGCTCCTCTCCCGCAATCTGCTCTACACCGCCGTCACCCGCGCCCAGAGCCTCGTGATCGTCGTGGGCAGAGAGGATACCCTTTCTGCGATGGTTGGGTCCAACCGCCAGTCCCTCCGACACACAGGCCTCTGCCGACGCCTCGGCGAGGAATAAGGTCGTGGGCTTTGCCCACACCCACTTATAAGAACCCCCAAAACTTTCCGTGGAAAAAGAATAACGATCCCAATCGAGGGCGTGCGATCATCGTGCGCCCTCCTTTGTTTTGTGCGTGGGAAAGTTTTTTTGCACCGCCACGTCCCCATAAAAAGAACCTCCCAAAGCTCTTGTTCCTTCGCGGAACGGGAGCTTTGGGAGGTTTCTTGAGAGGATGAGGGTTTGGGGGGAGGGGGACTTCTTTTCGAAAGAAGCCCCCCCCCCCCCCCCGGCCTCCTCCCTTCTCTCAA
>JAZSBE010000006.1:0-35401 GCA_045602215.1 Eubacteriales bacterium
GGTATGATGGAATTGGCAGACGTGCTGGACTCAAAATCCAGTGGTAGCGATACCGTGTCGGTTCGACCCCGACTACCGGCACCAAAAAGAGATCACCCAAATTCAGGGTGATCGCTTTTTTTGCGTTCAAAAGTTTGATTAGTATGAAACGTCGGGAATCATGGCGTATGGAAAGAGTTGCAAAAAGCACCCAAAGAGAAGGATGCAGAGAAGTCCTTGTGCGATTTTGGCAAGCAGATAAGAACGAAGTCGTATCCCCGAGCCGCTGCAAACCGAGAGAAGCTGACAGTGAACCGAAATACCGCACCAGCCTGCCGCAAAGGCGCAAAGCAGGGCGGACGTAGCGGTGTTGGGAAGTGCCGTGGCTGCGCTCACGCCCCCCGAAAGCTCCAAAATCCCAAAGAAGGTCGCCTTGAGAAAGGCAGGAGTACGAAAATGCTCCAGAACGAGATTGACCGTCCCCCCCAACGCCGCGAAAAAGACCACGTAGGCGCACACCAGGAGGATGGCGGATAAGGAGGCGGCAACGGCGTCGGTGAAAAGCCTCCCCACGGCTCTCTTTTTTTGAATCGGTTTTACGGAATCGACGGCATATTGCCGCTCGGTTCCTTTTTTTCTCGGCAGATGCGAGAACACCATCCCGACTGCAAGCTCTGAGAGCAGGACGGAAAGATAAAGCAGAACACCAAAGGATCGGTTTCCAAAGAGCGAGACCCCGACGGCGTTGATGAGGAAGGCAGAGGAGGGATTGGTGGAAAAGAGGAGCACCCGTTCCGCCTCCTCGGGCGTCAGCTCTCCCGATGAGAGCGCGCTGACGGCGCACCGCGCGCCAACGGGAAATCCGCAAAACATTCCCAAAATCACCGCGCAGCACCCAACGATCGGAAGCCTAAACACCCGTCCCAAAAGCGAGGAAATCGGTCGAAGGACCGTCACGCCCATTCCCGAGGATACCAGGATCTCGGAGATGACCATAAAGGGAAAGAGGGATGGGATCACCGTTTTTGCGCAAAGGCGTAGCCCTTGGTGGATGTATTCCATGGCGACCTGCGTGTTTTTCAGGATCAGAAGGAGGCAGAACAGACAGAACCACCCAAAGCAAAGCTCTCCCAAGGGAAGCCTCGGTACTTTCTTTTTGACGGCGACCGCTTCAGTCATGACGCAACGCTCCTTTGCATAAGATACAGATAGTAAAACTTACTCCGCGCGCCCGCTTTTTATGCTTGCTTGATGCAGGTGTCGGGCTTGGTGGTGGAAGGGAGGCGCGTATGAAATTTCGTGTAAAGAAGCCCGAGGCGCGGGATCGCTTCAGTGTTTCAGATCTTTTGACCTCGGGGGAAACCGCCATTCTGTACGGAGACCGCCGCGTCACTGTTCAGGGGTGCAGAAAAATCCTCTCCTATTCAACGGCTGAGATCAAATTGCAGCTGAAAAACTGCGTCCTGTCGGTTCGCGGAAACGATCTCATTTGCAGCTGCTTTTCGGGGGGATGCACCACGCTCCAAGGGCGGATCCTCTGTGTGGAATATCAGAAAAACAGGGGAGGGCGGCACAAATGAACCCCATTCTGTTTTTGTTCGGATATGCAAGAATTCGTGCCGACGCGCTGAATGCGACAAGGCTTCTCAACCTTTGTCTGGAGTTCAGCTTCCCCTTTCACGCCTTCCGCGGTGAGGAGGACGGGAGCATTTCCTTCGCCGCGCCCTCAATGACCGCAAAAAAACTCCTTCGGCTTGCCAAGGAGCGCGGGATCGCGCTCACGGTCGAGCGGCGGGGCGGGATCCCCATGATCCTTGCCAAACGGGGAAAGCGGTACGGACTGATGCTCGGAGGGCTTTGCGGCGTGATGCTGCTCCTTCTCTCGGGGAGAGTGGTGTGGGACGTGCGAGTGAGCGGAAACGAGACGATGACTGATGCAGAGGTACTGGAGGAGCTTCGCGCCTGCGGCTTTGGCGTGGGAAGCAGTCTGCGTGACTTCCACGCGGGAGAGCTGGAAAACCGCGTTCTGCTTGCGTCGGATTCCTTGTCCTGGATCTCCATCTATATGGATGGCACGGTTGCGATGGTGCAGGTATTGGAGAACACGCTCCCGCCCGCGGATTCCCCCAAGAAGCCTGCCAATCTGATCGCTTCGGCGGACGGGCAGATCGAGTCGGTCGAGCTTTTGCGGGGAGACTGTGTCGTTAAGGTAGGACAGGCGGTACGGGCGGGGGATCTTTTGGTGAGCGGTGTGTATGACAGTCAGACGGTTGGCGTCAGGTACACGCGGGCGGCAGGGCGGATCTTGGCACGCACCGAGCGGGTATATGAGATCGAAATTCCTCTTGTGACCACCGAAAAGACTTATACGACCGAGAAAAGGAGCGCAATTTGGCTGAATTTTTTCCAAAAAAAGCTTAAAATTTTCAAAAGTACTGGAAATCATACAGGCTCATGTGATATAATAAAGATGGAAAAGCATTTCTCTTTTTTGGGGCTTGAGAACCTGCCCGTCTTCTTGAGCGTGGAGATTTGCAAATGCTATGAGGAGACAGCGGTTCAACGCACCCCCGAGGAGGCGCTCGAGCTTGCCTACGAGGCGCTTGCGAGCGAGCTTGGCGCGCTCTCAAGAGACACCCAGCTTTTGCGAAAGGATATTAAAACGACCATTTCGGAGGATTCGCTGATTCTGGAGTGTGTCGTTTGCTGTATTGAAAACATCGCCGTACAGTCCGAGTTTGAGGTGACCGATCTCCCTTGAGCGGGGCAGAGGAAAGGAAGCATATGAATCGAAAAATTATCAAAATCCAGACCACCGATGCAACGGCAAAGATCTTCGGAAGCTATGACAGAAACGCCATTCTTCTGGAGAATCATTTTGGAGTTACGATCCGCAACCGAAGCAGTGAATCGGGAGATTCCATTGTGATCGAGGGCGAGTCGGACGTGAACGTTTCTGCTGCGGCACAGTGCATTTCCTATCTGCAGGATCTCTCGGGCAAGACCGATGTGCTCTCCGAGCAATCGGTGCAGTACGCCATCGACATGGTCGCCTCGGGGCAGGGAGATGAGCTTTCGGAGCTTGGGGACGAGTGCATCTGCGTGACCACCAAGGGAAAGCCCATCAAGGCAAAGACGGTGGGACAAAAGAGATACGTGGAATCCATTCGGAAGAACACCATCGTCCTCGGCGTGGGCCCTGCGGGAACGGGTAAGACCTTTTTGGCGGTCGCCATGGCGGTGAGAGCCCTGCGTGAAAAGCAGGTCAGCCGCATCATTCTCACACGTCCTGCCATTGAGGCGGGGGAGAAGCTGGGATTTCTTCCGGGAGATCTGCAGAGCAAGATCGACCCCTATCTGCGTCCCCTCTACGACGCGCTTTATGAGATGATGGGAACGGAGAACTACCAAAGGCTCGTGGAAAAGGGAACGATCGAGATCGCGCCCTTGGCGTATATGCGCGGACGGACGCTGGACGATTCCTTCATCATTCTCGACGAGGCGCAGAACGCAACTCCCGAGCAGATGAAGATGTTCCTCACGCGTCTCGGTTTCAATTCCAAAGCGGTGGTGACGGGTGACCTCACCCAGACAGACCTCCCGAGAGGTCAGAAGAGCGGTCTTTCGATCGCCGTCAAGATCCTGACCGATATCGAGGACATCGGCATCCACCAGTTCACCGAAAAGGACGTTGTTCGCCACAGACTCGTGCAGAAGATCATTGAGGTCTACGAGAAATACGACAGAGAACAGATCCGCCTGGCGGAGATGAAAAAACAGAAGTACCAGAGCGTCCGCGCAGGCGACGCCAAGGACAAGAAAGGAACCCGACATGAACAGAAAAATGAAGCTCAAGATTGATTTTGAAAATAATCAGACCGCGATCCCGATCACATATCACCTGAAAATGCTGGTGCGCGCCGCGATCGAGGCGACGCTGGATTACGAGCAATACGGAAATCCCGTAGAGGTGTCGGTCACCTTTACCGACGATGAGGGAATCCGCAAGCTCAACCGTCAGTTCCGAAACATCGACCGTTCCACAGACGTGCTCTCCTTCCCCTTGTTTGATTATGAGGGAGAGGAGGACGAGCCTGCCGTGGACGAGCTGATGGGTATGCTTGGCGACATCGTGCTTTCCCTTGAGACCGCCAAGAGACAGGCAGAGGAATACGGTCACAGCTTTGAGAGAGAGGCGGCTTTCCTTTGCGTGCACTCCATGCTCCACCTGCTCGGCTACGATCACGAGACAGGGGAGGAGGACGAGGCGGATATGCGCGCGCGTCAGTCCGAGATCCTTGACGGTATGGGTCTGTCCGTCCATACGGAGGCTTGACCGGGATATGAAGGATTGGAAATATACCCCCAAGGCAAAGCAGACACCGCTTGACGCGGCAGAGCCCGTGGAAAGCGCGACGGCAGAGCCGGAGGAGACGCCCGAGGGCTTTGCTTCAAAGCATGCAAAAACCATTACCTTTCTGGTTACGCTGGCAGTGCTGCTGCTCCTCATCGGGCCCGTCAGCGTCTTCACGGTCTACCGCCAGATGACGGGCATTCGCGAGTACAAGGGCGACGTGATGACCGAGGCAGATCTTGTCGCGCTCGGAGATTTGGGCGGCGATTTTCGCGCGGCGCATATCCAAGGCTATGAGAGAAGCGAGAGCGAGAATGAAGGGCGCAGAACCTACATCATCAAAACGGAGAAATATATTTTCAACGTGCTGGAGGATGAGGAAACGGGCGAGGTGCTCGTGTGTCTTCTGACCGATAGAGATTCGGGAGACAGCATTGATATTCGAGTGGCGGATGTGGAAGCATTCCTCGCGTCGCACTGAACAGACAGGAAAGGATTTTTTGAGATATGAAAAGAACAGGCTTTATTGCGATCGTGGGACGCCCGAACGTCGGAAAATCCACGTTGCTCAATCAGATTCTCGGGGAGAAGATCGCGATCGTTTCCTCCAAGCCCCAGACGACGAGAAATCGCATTCTCGGGATTGAAACCAGAGGGGAGGATCAGTTCGTATTCATTGATACGCCCGGAATTTTTGAAGCCAAGAACTCTCTGGGTGACTTCATGGTGAAAACGGCAAACAGCGCGATGCTGGATTGCGACGGTGCGATTCTGGTCGCCGACGTTGGCTTTGCGCCGGGTGCGATCGAGGAAAAGGTGATCGCGTCTGTCAAACGCGCCGAGATTCCCTTGATCCTTGCCCTCAACAAGGTGGATCTCTACCGCCGTGAGCAGATCGCCGAGACCATTGCGGCATACGCAAAGCTCCACGATTTCCACGCGGTGGTTCCCATTTGCGCAAAGAGCGGAAAATACGTAGACGCACTCATGCAGGAATGCGGGGCGTTTTTGCACGAGGACGACTGGATCTTTGAGGAGGACATGATCACCGATCAGACGCAGAGACAGATGGCGTCCGAGATCATTCGTGAAAAGGTCCTTCGCAATCTTGATCGCGAGGTTCCGCACGGAATCGCGGTTGTGATCGAGGAATATAAGGACGAGGGCACGATGGTATCCATTCGCGCCGAGATCTTTTGCGAGAAGGAATCGCACAAGGGGATTCTCGTTGGCAAGAACGGAGAGACCCTCAAGCGGATCGGCTCCTATGCCAGAGCAGATCTGGAAAAGCTCCTTGACACCAAGGTGTATCTCAATCTTTGGGTCAAGGTGAAGGAAAACTGGAGAGACACCCAGAGAGGAATTCTGGGATTCGGCTATAGCGAAACCTAACAACGGGGAAGGAGGGAGATCCGATGGCAAAGCACGAGGCAATTGACGGCGTGGTCGTGCGTGTCCGCGATATGGGGGACAACCATCGCTATCTGTCGGTTCTCACGGCAGAAAAGGGAAGGATCACCCTCCTCTCTCACGGAAGTCATTCGGTTCGCTCCCCGCAGATCGCGGTGAGCCAGTTATATACGTACGGAAACTTTGAGTACTATTCTAAGGCTTCCTCCAATATTCTCAAGGGAGGAAGCGCGATCCAGCCCTTTTATGCCCTGAGCACCGACATCGACCGACTGAATCTGGCGGCGTATCTGTGCGACGTGACGTGCGAGCTGACAGACGAGGGAGAGCCTGCGGGGGAGATGCTCCGACTGCTGCTCAACTCTCTCCACGCCGTCAGCGTCGATCTGCGCCCGCAGGAGATCCTGAAGGGAGCGTTTGAATTGCGCGCGGCGGCAATGTCGGGATATGAGCCCGATCTCTTTGGTTGCGCCGAATGCGGCGCAAGGCAGGCAGACCCCTTTTATTTTGACGTGATGAACGGCGCGCTCCTTTGCGAGAGGTGCCGATCCGAGATGCGGGAAACGCCGAACGTGGGCGTGTATGCAGACGATCTTCGCGAGGCGCGGATCATCGGGATCCTTTCTCCCTCGGTATGCGAGGCGTTCCGCTACTGTCTCCGCGCGCCCATCGAGCGGCTTTTCTCCTTTGAACTCAAGGACGAAGCAGACCTCAAGGATTTTGCAAGACTGGCAGAGACCTATCTGCTCTCGCACGTCGGACATGGCTTTGACTCGCTGAATTTCTATCATAGCCTGCGGTCGTAGCCATAGAACTGAAAAAGGAACTTTGATATGAGCTTTTCGGAAAAAACACTAACAACGCTTGAATTTGATAAGATCCGTGAGCTTCTCGCCGAGTGCGCGCTGACGGAGGGCGCGCGCGGCATGGCGCTCTGCCTCACTCCCTCGGATGACGAGGTGGAGGTCGCCCGTCGGTTGGCGAGAACCACCGACGCGCGGAGGCTGACCGACGTCAAGGGAATGCCACCCTTTGGCGGGATCAAGGAGGTCACGGGCGCTTGCGATCGCGCCGAGAAGGGGGCGATCCTCTCCACGCGCGAGCTTTTGGACGTGGCGATCCTCTTGCGATCTGCCCGAATGCTGCTTGATTATCACCATGCAAACCGCGCGTTTGAGACAACGCTCGACGAGATCTTTGAGAGACTTTTGCCGAACAGAAGTCTGGAGGAGCGCATCACGCGCTCCATTCTTGCAGAGGATCTGATCGCGGACGAGGCGAGCCCTGCGCTCGCGGATATCCGCCGAAAGATCAGAGCGGCAAACAGCCGCATCAAGGAGACGCTCCAAAGGTATGTGAGCGGCTCCTATTCCAAGGTGCTGCAGGAGAATCTGATCACCACGAGGAACGGCAGATACGTCGTTCCTGTCAAGATCGAGCACAAAAACGAGGTCAAGGGACTCATTCACGATACCTCGGCGTCGGGCGCGACCATTTTCGTCGAGCCGATCGCGGTGGTGGAGGCGAACAACGAGCTCCGTATGCTGCAATCCAAGGAGGAGCACGAGATCGAGCGGATACTCCTGTCTCTTTCCTCCGACGTCAGCGCGGCGTCGCAGTCGCTCTATCTGAACTATTTGAACATTACCGATCTGGCCTTCTATTTTGCGTGTGGGGAGCTTTCCTCTCGCATGAACGCCACCGCCCCTGCCTTTTCGCGCGAGGGCGTGATCGATCTGCGGCGCGCAAGACACCCCCTGATTGACAAAAAGAAGGTCGTGCCCACCCATATCCGTATGGGAGACGGCTACGATACCCTGATTATCACAGGCCCGAACACGGGAGGAAAGACGGTCACACTCAAGACGCTCGGGCTGTTTTCCTTGATGACGCAGGCGGGGCTTCACATTCCGGTTGATCCAGAATCCTCGGTTCGTGTCTTTGAAAAAATTCTTGTGGATATCGGCGACGAGCAGAGCATCGAGCAGTCGCTTTCCACCTTCTCCTCCCACATGGTCAATATCGTTTCCATCATGGAGGAGGTGAACGAGCGCTCGCTTTGTCTCTTTGACGAGCTTGGCGCGGGAACCGACCCCGTGGAGGGCGCGGCGCTGGCGATCTCGATCATCGAGTCTGTAAGAGCCGCCGGCGCGATGTGCGCGGCGACCACGCATTATACCGAGCTCAAGACCTTTGCGCTCAACACCGACGGCGTGCAAAACGCATCCTGTGAGTTTGACGTTGCCTCTCTCAGACCCACCTATCGCCTGATGATCGGAACGCCCGGAAAATCCAATGCCTTCGCGATCTCCTCAAAGCTCGGACTGTCCGATGCAATCATTGACCGCGCCAAGGCGCACGTCAATTCCGATCACAAGGAATTCGAGAAGGTGATCGAGCAGCTTGAGGCGGCGAGACTGGAGGCGGATCGAAACCGCGAGACGGCAGAGCAGCTTCGGGCCGAGTACGAAAGACGGAGTCGCGATTCCGAAGCGGAGATCAGTCGCATGAGACGCGATGCCGAGCGCGAGATCGAGCAGAACCGCCGAAAGGCCGTACAGATGCTGGAGAGCGCGAGAGCGTCGAGCGATTTCGTTTTTGCCCAGCTTGAGAAGGCAAAGAAGGCAGAGGAGGCAAAGAGACTCCACGAGGATCTCGATTCCCTCAGACGCGCCGTTCGCACGGAGCTTCGCCGAGGTGACGAGGCGGCAAATCCAGTCGAGGAGAAGAAGAACGTCCAGTATAAGCTTCCGCGAGATCTGCGAAAGGGCGACCGCGTTTACATTGTCAACATCGACAAGGAGGGAACGGTGCTCGAGCTTCCAGACAAGAGCGGTACGGTGCTGGTTCAGGCAGGCATCATGAAGACGCGAACCAAGCTTGCAAATCTCCAGCTTATTGAAGAGGAGTCCAAGGTCGTGCAAAACGGCGTTTCTCAAGCGGCGGCAAGCTACCGTATGCAGGTCAACCGCGATTTCCGCGATGAGATCGATCTGCGCGGACTGCTTGGTGACGAGGCTTGGCAGGAGGTCGACAAGTACCTTGACGAGGCGATCGTCGCGGGCTTTTCCAAGGTGCGCCTGATCCACGGAAAGGGCACGGGCGCGCTCAAAAATGCCCTGTGGCAGCACCTCAAAAAGGATCGCCGCATCTCCACCTATCGCATCGGTCAGTACGGCGAGGGGGACGGCGGCGTGACGCTGGTGGAGCTGAAGTAAGGGATTTTATCGTTTTTGAGAAAAGAAATATAAAAAAATCATAAAAAAACCAAAAAAGCTCTTGCATTTTGATTTAGAATATGTTAGAATATATGGGTATATGATTACCGTTGCGTTTTATGCCGAGCTTCGTTCGGCTTGGCAGTCGGAATATGAAATTCATGGAGGTTTAATATGAACACTCTCACCGCAATTCTTGCAGCCGAGACCACCCCGGCTACCGTACTTACATGGGTTCTCGGAATCGTACTGATTCTTCTTGCTATTGGTATTTCCATCGTGGTTGCTCTGCAGTCCACGAACGAAGGCGGACTCTCCGGTACCATCTCCGGCGGATCGTCCGACAGCTTCTTTGGCAAGTCCAAGACCATGACCAAGGATCGTCTCCTCTCCCGCATCACCCTGATCGCGTCCATCGTGTTCGTGGTACTGGTGCTGGCAATGGTCGTTCTGGTTACCAATTTCCTGTAATTTTGAGACCTGTTTGATACGGTTAAAAAGCGATCACCCCGATGGTTCGGGGTGATCGCTTTTTTTCACACTTCTCGCACCCCTCCCATATACTGAACCGAAAGGAAGGGATCTCTCATGTTGATTACAAAGCCGTATCAGAATGCCCGCGCGGTGGAATACGCGCGCACGTGGGCGCTCTCGCGCAATCCGCTCTTCACCGATTTCACGGGACGGGGAGGGAACTGCACCAATTTCGTCTCCCAATGCGTCCTGGCAGGGAGCTGCGTGATGAATCGGACGCCCGATTTCGGGTGGTACTATATTTCGGAGGCGGATCGCGCACCTGCTTGGAGCAGTGTGGAGTATTTTTATGATTTTATGACGGGTGTGCCTGCCTTTGCCGAGCGAAACGGCGGTGTTGGCCCATTTGCAATTGAGGTACCGCGCCGAAACGCCGTCCCCGGCGACGTGGTGCAGTATGCCGACGAGGAGGGAGACTGGTATCACACCGTCATCATCAGCGCGATCGAGAACGGCGAGATCTACGTCTGCGCCCACTCCAACGATGCGCTCGACCGCCCCATTTCCAGCTACAATTTCGCAAGCGCGCGCTTTCTGCATATCGCGGGCGTCCGATTCGAGGTCGAGGACGGCGATTGCTTCGAGTATCTGCTCAGCGGCGGAGAATCTGCCGCACAGCCCGAGCCGCCGGAGCCGCCTGTGGAACCCGAATCCCCCACACCGCCGGCAGAACCTCCCGCAGAAGTTCCGCCCTCCGACCGCCCCGACGTCATAGAGGGCTCATAAAGGAAAAACACCCACGTCTGTGGGTGTTTTTTCATGGAGGAGAGGGTTCTCCTCAGAACATCTTATATTTGAGCCTCAGATTATCCGCGATCATGGCGATAAATTCCGAATTGGTGGGCTTGCCGCGGTTGTTCTGAATGGTGTATCCAAAGTAGGAGTTGAGGGTATCTACGTCACCTCTGTCCCATGCGACCTCGATCGCATGGCGAATGGCGCGCTCTACTCGACTGGTCGTGGTGGCGTATTTCTTGGCAACCGAAGGGTAGAGAACCTTGGTGACCGAGTTGATGATCTCGCTGTCGCTGATGGTCAGAAGGATCGCCGTGCGCAGGTACTGATAGCCCTTGATGTGCGCGGGAACGCCGATCTGATGGATGATCTGCGTGACCTGCGATTCAATATCTGGGATCGTATCCACCGTCTTGATGGCGGAAACCGCCACCGCGTTCTGATTGTTACGGGCGTTGATGAGACTTTCGATGTGGTTGCAAAGACTGCTTACGTTGACGGGCTTGGGGAGACAAAGCTCGGCTCCCGCCTCGGTCGCCTGGATAAAGGCGTTCGAGCCCGAAACGGCAGACATCACGATAAAGATCGGCGGCGTGCGGTGTCCCCAGTCCATCGTGCGACAGTTGCGGATCACGCCGATCCCGTCCAGCTTGGAGAGCCAGATATCAATCAGCACCAGGTCGGGGGAGGTCTGCGAGATCTTGTGCAGAGCTTCCTCACCGTTGACCGCCTCGTCAATATGGTTGAATCCCGCACGCAGAAGTCCCTCTCTGATGACGCCGCGGCTCGCGGGACTTTCATCTGCGATGAGAATCTTGGTTTGATATTCCATGGTTTGTATTCCTCCAGAATCATTCATAAATTTTACTGTAGGAATATTTTACCATATCTAGGATTCTTTTTCAAGTCTCAAAAGTGACAAAATATTATGTCAAAAACTGTTAATATTTTACAGTATATAAAAATATCGTCAATTACAGGAGTGTTTGCAGGGTTCTTTGAAGAAATCTGTCAGATTCATTTCCCATCTGTCATTGACGTTTTTGGTGAAACCGATCGATTTGATCAGAATTTCATCGTTGCAGTCGGCATCGAAAAACGCGACATGAACGCCGCACAGGTCGATAAAGTTCAGGGCAGCGCGCCCCATGACGAACATAGGCTCAAATTCATGTCGGTCCGGCATTGCGGCAAAGTCGAGGATCTTGCCCCCCTCGGCGTCCATCTTGAACTGGCAGATGCCGCAGATCTCGCCGTCAACGATCGCCTTGTATGCGAGCGCCTCGGCACGAAAAGGAATGTTTCCTCTGGTGCAGAGCAGCTCCTGCTCTTGCTTTTCCTGAATCGGTAATACTTCCAGCATATCACTCGCTTCCTTTCTTTCACTTTACAGACCGATAGAGGTACGCTACCTCGTCGTCGGTCAGATATCTCCATTTTCCGAGAGGCAAATCCCCCAGCTCAAGAGAGCCGATGCGGATTCTGGTCAATTGACGGATCCCAAGTCCCACCGCTTGACACATTCTGCGGATCTGTCGGTTTCTGCCCTCGTACAGCTCCATCTCCAAGACGTTGTCGGCAACGATCATTACGCCAACAGGCAGCAGGCGGTAGCCGTCCAGCTCCATAGGCGCACGCAGGGCGCGAAGCTGATCCTCGGTGGGCGGGGCGGACAACGTGACGTGATAGATCTTTGGGATCTCGTGGCGCGGATGCGTGAGGCGGTTGGTCAGCTCTCCGTCATCAGTCATGAGCAACAGCCCGTCCGAATCCATATCCAACCGTCCGATGGGGTAGAGGCGTGCGCCGGGGATCTTGACGAGATCGGTGACGTTTCGCCGACCTTTTTCGTCCTTTGCCGTTGAGACCACGCCGCGCGGCTTGTGGAGCATAACGTAGAGATGAGGCTTGTCCCGACGGGGAAGAATTTTCTTCCCGCGATATTCCACGATATCCTTTTCGGGGTCAATTTTATCTCCGAGGGTTGCGGGGGCTCCGTTGACGAGCACGCGCCCCGAAAGGATCTCCGCTTCTGCCGCGCGTCTGGAGAGCACTCCGCAATCCGAAAAATATTTTTGTAGTCTGATGAGCTCCGACATATCGGGTAAATCCTTTCCTTATTATTTATTCTTCCTTTGAAAGAGCGATCTGAGCCATTCAAAGAAGCTTTTTTTCACTTTTATGCGTTCAACGCTTCCTTGCGCGGTGAGAGATACCTCGCCGATCGTTTCAAGCACGCCGTCTCCGTCCAGATCACTTTGATAGAGCACGCGGCCGACCCGCTCTCCCGCCTCCACCGAGGCGTAAAGAAACCGAGGCAATTCAACGGTTTTGACGATCTCGGAATGATCCTTTGGGATCGCAACCGCTAAAGATGCGGGATTGCTGACGAAAACAGCATCGTCCGTGCCGCCTACCACCGATACGGGAACGCAGATCTCGTGCGCGTCACAAAGCTCGATCGATTCCATTTGTGAGAATCCGTAATCAAGTAGGGAGGTGTGATCCTTCCAATCATCGGGCGCGTTCAGGGTTACCGCCACAAGCCGAGCACCATTTCTCTCGGCGCAGGATACCAGACACCGTCCGCTTCGCTTGGTAAATCCCGTTTTCACACCGATGGCTCCGTCGTATTCGCGCAGCAATCGATTGTGATTGAGTAGCAATCGAACGCCTTCGGTTCCGTCGTGCGGAATGGTGGTCTTTCTCGTGGAGACGATGGTCGCAAACTCGGGGATTTCCAAAGCCGCGGCTGTGATCGTAGCAAGCTCCCGCGCCGTGGTGTGGTGCCCCTCTGCGTCCAGTCCGTGCGGATTTTGAAAAGAGGTGTTTTCCAGTCCAAGCTCCTCGGCGCAAAGATTCATTTTCTCGGCAAATTGCTCGACGCTGCCTGCCACCCCGATCGCGATCGCGGTCGCGGCGTCGTTGGCAGATTCCAAAAGCAGGGCATAAAGCAGCTGCTCCAGCGTCAGCGTTTCTCCTGCGGTCAGATAAATGGAGGATCCCTCCACCCCAACCGCGCGTGCGTCAACGGTGATGACCGAATCCAAGGGCATCTCCATGAGTGCGACGAGAGCGGTCATGATCTTGGTCGTGCTTGCCATAGGCAGGACCTCGTCGGCGTTTTTCTGATAGAGGACCGTGCGGTTGTTCGCATCGATCAGAATCGCGCTTTGCGCCGAGACCGAAGGAGAAGGCGTTGCGGATTCTGCCAAAAGCGGCAAACAAGAGCATGAGATCAAACAAGATATCACGACGCAAATTGAGAGGATACGCGCTCGGATCGACATAATAAAACCCTCCGGGAAGCTACAGATTCATTCATCTATATTTTCCCGGAGTCCGGTTTATGTCATCCTCGACGAGAAAGGCGCGAAACGCGGATTATTTTCCTTTTCTGCGAGATTTTTTGTCCTCACCCATGGCGTCAAACACGAGCTCCTCCATAGAGGGGGCACCGTCGAATTCCTCGCCGGAGAGGATCGCGCGAATGCGGTTGATGAGTTCGGGCGCTCTGCCGATCATGTCGGCAATCTGCTCCACGGGACCCATTTCGGTGGGCGCAACGGGGATCACCTCTACGCGGCCCTCGGGGTAGATCGTGAGGAAGCCGATGGGAGTAATCGTGACGCCGGTGCCTCCGCCGCCGCCAAAATTCTTACGGGAATCCAGACGGTTGTTGGAGGGGAAGTCCAAGCCGCCCGAGGCAAAGCCCATAGCAACCTTGGACATAGGAATGATGGTGATGCCGTTATCCAGACAAATGGGATCACCGACAACCGTGTCGGTATCCATCGCAGTGCGCGCATCGCGCAGGGCAGTGTTCAGCAGTTCTTTGATCGGAGTTTCGTTTGACATTTCTTCTGATCCTTTCGTGGTTTATGTGAAATATTATTGAACAAATGGATTTGATCGGCTCATGCCGGATTTGTATTTGCAAGCTTTTGATCGGCTCGTTCTTCAGCCTTCTTGCTTTCTTCCTTGAATGCGTCGATCATGTCGAATATGACGAGCAACGCCTTTCGCGTATTCATCTTCAGGGTAACGTCGATTTCCGCGCTGCCTTGCGTTTTGAGGTAGTTGGGGTAGACCTGCATTTCGCCGCGGCGGCGTTCCACCACAGCCCAGGTTGCCTGCACCCATTCCCAGAACCAAGCGCAGACGCCAACCACCGATCCGTACAGAATCGCGGTCTGCGCCGCGTCGGGGGCGGCTACCTCGATGCGGAACCGTTTGACACGGATGCGGAGCTTGTTGCGCACCTTGCTTTGCGCGATCTTCAGAAGCGTAAATACAAGCTGTACCTGCTCCAAAAAATTGGGAACGTACTCGCCCGCTTCACGTTTGGCGATTTTCTTCAGCTTGTTTTCCTGCGATTTCAGCTGAATCTGTTGAAGGATCTTTGAATCCTTTCCGTTTTTCAAAATGCCTTTCTTTAAGGGGAGGATCCGAAATCGGATGCCGCAGATAGCAAGCGAGACCTCAACGTTTGACGAGGATGCTGCGATCCGTATTTTTGCTTTACCGAAGAGGAACATCAGGATCAAAAGCAATAGCAGAGCGCCTATCACGCCCAAGCTGATCCATACAAACTTCATGGTCTCCTCCTTTCCGTTGTTTTCATACTCATAATTTTTTTACTCGCCGTCAGTGGAGGGAGCCGTGGGATCCTCAAGCGGTTCTGCGCCGTTTTCAAAGATCACGTCGGTTTCCTCTGTGTCGATCGGGGCAGTGTACTCCTTTTGGTCAAGGATCTCCTCTGCCTCAGCAGCGTCTGCACCGTCAAGCTCCAGCTTCAGCTGCTCTGCCTGCGCGGCGGTGCTGAGCGCCTCGGTCTCGGGAAGCTCGTCCAGCGAGTTGATCCCGAACACGCGCAGGAACTTGTCTGTCGTGACGTAGAGCATGGGGCGTCCGGGGGCGTCCAGTCTGCCTGCCGCCTCGATCAGTCCCTTGTCGAGCAGGGAGTTGACGGCATAGGAACTGTCCACACCTCTGACCATGTCCACAAAGGTACGGGTGACCGGCTGGTTGTAGGCAACGACCGCCAGAACCTCCATCGAGGACGCCGAAAGGTTTCCTCCGCGTCGGATTCCGAGCGCTTCACGGATGTAGGGAGCGTACTGCTCCTTGGTGCAAAGCTGACAGGTGGTGGGATAGATGAGAAGCTGAATGCCGCTCGGGGTATCCTCATTGTTATACTTGATTGCCAGCTCCTTGACCATAGTCTTGACGTCCTTGACGCCAAGGCTCAGAACCTCTGCCAGCTTGTCAAAGCGAACAGGATAGCCTGCGGCGTAGAGAATCGCCTCGATTGCCTGTTGAATTTCAAATGCACTCTCCAAGGGTGGGATGGGAGTGACGGGGTGTTTCTTGTCTTCCATAGATCGTTATGCCTGTCCTTTGTCTTGTTTTTCCTCGGCGTCGTTTTCACTTGAAAACTCCATCGAGCGCTTCGCCATATGCGAGATGATCTCGGTCATATCCAGTCCGATATCGTCGAGGAGATCCTCGTCCGATTCGGAAAGCTGATCCTCAAGCAGAGCGGCGACTCGCGCCTCCTCCTCGAGATCCTTGTCATCTGCAGGGAGCGAGTCGTCCTGCACTGCCGCGCCGCGAAGCTTTTCCGCGCGGCGTCTTTCCCGTTCTTCCTCGCGCAAGCGTTTCTTTTCCGCCAGCTTCTGCTCGCGAATGATCCGTCTCTGCTCGCGGTGCATCTCTGCCTTGGAGGAGAGGGGAATCGGCTCGTTCGGATCATAGCTTGGCGTGGACTTCTGCTCATCCTCCGAGGGAGGCGCGTCGTTGACGGTGAAGACCGTGTTGGTGCCGTGCACCGCGTCCTCGAACATACCGTCCTCGATTAAGATCTTGCGGACCTTCACCAGCTCCAGAATTCCAAGGAAAATGGCGATGAGGTCGGGCAGGGAGGTTGCATCCGAAAGGATCTCCTCCATCGAGGTAGAGGTCTTTTTGCTCATGCGGTGCAAAATGCCCACGATCTTGACCTCGACGGGGACGATGGGCTTTGCGATCATGGGGGCAAACACCGTTTTCTCTGCCTTGGGACGGCTCTCGTTTGCCGCAATGATACGGCGAACCGCGAGACAGAGAGAGGTGACCTGCTGATCTGCCACGTAGGTGGTGTCGATGGAGATCTCGTCGGTGTCCTTTGCCATTCGGCCGCTGAACACCTTGTAAAGCTCTGCCATCTTGACGGCGGCCTGCTTTGCCTGTTGGAATCGGAGCAGGGCGTCCGCCAGTTCTGCACGGGGATCGTGCTCCTCGTCCTGCGGACGGGGAAGGAGCATACGGCTCTTGATCCGCATCAGCTCGCTTGCCATGACGATGAACTCGCCTGCGATCTCCATGTCCATGCTTTGCGCTACCCGCAAATATTCCAGGTACTGATCGCAAATCAGAGAAATCGGGATGTCCTCGATATTCACTTTGTTTTTCTGGATCAATGCCATCAAAAGGTCCAAGGGACCCTCAAACTGAAATTGATCCAATCGGTAGGTAAGCGCTTCCATGGAAACTCCTAAGTCTTGAAATGTTAAAGGATTACATCAAGCCGTTGAAAACACCGCCCATAATGGGATCGATGATTCCGTCGGCAAGGTTATAGGCGATCCAGCTGAAGGGAGAGAACCCAAGTCTGGAGAGCACCAAGAGCGCGATCAGAACGCCAAACATGATCTGACGCTCGTAGCGCATGATTTTGAAATAGGTATTGGCGGGGAGGAACGCGAGCATCACGCGAGATCCGTCAAAGGGAGGAACGGGGATCATGTTAAATACCATATAAACGAAGTTGATCACCGCAGAATAGCGGAGCGCGGTAAATAACAGGGTCATCACCGTTGCCCAATACTCGCCAACGTTGGTTGACACGAGAAGAAATGAGAAATATCCTCCGAGGGCACCTGCCAGAAGGGCGCAGAGCGAGCCGAGAAGCAGGTTGGAAAGGGGGCCTGCCAGAGCAGAGAGCGCCATTCCTCGCTTGGGATTTCGGAAATATCGGGTGTTGATCGGAACGGGATTTGCCCAGCCGTAGCCAAAGACCAAGAGGCAGATGAATCCCATGGGATCAAGATGCTTCAAGGGATTGAGGGTCAGCCGTCCGAGATTGTACGCGGTGTTGTCTCCGCACTTCCATGCCACGTAGCCGTGCGCCGTCTCGTGCAGTGAGAGGGCAAGCATCATGGGGGGAAGCATGAATAAAAGGGTGAGAAGAACGTCGAACAGAGTTCCGCCGTTCAGCAACATGGATAATATCATGAATTATACTCCTGTGAAATCAGCTGTTACACAGATGTCATCAAAGCTTGATTCCCGTGAAGGAGGCGATCGCCTTCCAAAGCTCCATTCTGCCCTCGGTTTTGAGAGAGGAGTAGAAGAGAACGGGCGTGTCCTTCGGGATAAGGGGATGGCTTGCAAAGAGCTCCTCTGCCGCGCGGCGTTCCGTCGCGTTGAGCTTATCGGACTTGGTCGCCACGACCAGGAAGGGAAGTCCCGTCTGGATGAGATAATTCAGCATCATCTCGTCGTCTGCCGTAGGGCCGATGCGGCTGTCGATCAGCTGGATCACAGGACTGATTCGGTCAACGTTGGGGTTGGCGGTGAAATAGGCGTCGGTGAGCTGAGACCATACTGCCTGATCCTCCGCCCGACGCTTTGCAAAGCCATAACCGGGAAGGTCTACGAAAAAAAGCTTCTTATCAATCTCGTAGAAATTGACCGTAATGGTCTTTCCGGGAGCAGAGCTGACGCGGGCAAGCGATTTTCTGCCGATCAGAGAATTGATCAGCGAGCTTTTTCCGACGTTGGAGCGTCCCGAAAACGCAACCTGCGGAATGGGATCTCTCGGAAATTGCTTGACCAGTCCTGCGCTGATACGCAAATTGACGTTGTTCAGATTCAAAGCCATAGGATGCCTTCCTTTCAGGGAAGATTATTTTTGAAAATGCACCTGCGCCGATCCGGTAGAAACGGTGGGTACGAAGACCGATGCCGCTACCGCCGCGGGCTCGCGCTCCTCTTGCAGAAAGCGGGGGAGGGGCGTCAGCGCGTGTTCCAGAATTTGTTCTGCGCGCTTGCAGGGGATGAATTTCAGATTTTCGCGCGCCAGAGGATCAATCTCCTCCAGATCACGCAGGTTTGCCTCGGGGATCAGGACGGTTTTAGCGCCTGCCGAGTATGCTGCCATGGTCTTTTCCTTCAGTCCTCCGATCGGGAGTACGTTGCCCCTGAGACTGATCTCTCCCGTCATAGCGACGGTCGAGCGAACGGGGCGTCCCGTCAGTGCGCTGACCAGAGCAGTCACCATCGTCACACCTGCGGAAGGGCCGTCCTTGGGCGTTGCGCCCTCCGGGAAGTGGATGTGGATATCCTTCGTTTTATAAAAATCAGTGGGAATCCCGTAGTCGGCAGCAATGGAGCGGACGTAGCTTACCGCGATCTGCGCGGATTCCTTCATCACGTCGCCCAGAGACCCCGTGGTCTCGATTTTTCCCGTGCCTTCCAGCACGGCGACCTCGACCTTGAGCATCGAGCCGCCAAGCTCGGTGTAGGCAAGACCGTTGACGCAGCCAACCTGATCCTCCTCGTCCACCAGCTCGGGCAGAAGCTTTCTCGCGCCGAGATATCCTGCGATATCCTTCGCACCAATGGTGATCTGACGGCACTCCTCGGAAAGCAGCTTTTTGCCTGCTTTGCGGCAAAGGGTTGCAATGGAGCGCTCCAGATTACGCACGCCTGCTTCTCTCGTGTAATAATCAATGATCTCTACCAAGGCGTCCTCGGTGATCTTGAGCGTTCTGCGGTTCAGTCCGTGACGCTTGAGCTGCTTGGGGATGAGGTGATCCTTTGCGATTTCGATCTTTTCGCGCTTGGTGTAAATGCCGAGCTCAATGATCTCCATACGGTCCATAAGCGGGCGGGGAATGTTCTCCAGAGAGTTCGCCGTTGCGATGAACATACAGTGCGAGAGATCCAAGGGCAGCTCTACGAAGTGATCGCGGAACGCCTTGTTCTGCTCGCCGTCCAGAACCTCCAGCATCGCCGAGGTGGGATCTCCGTGTCCGTCGCGGCTCATTTTGTCGATCTCATCTAAAAGAATGAGGGGATTGGTCACGCCTGCCTGCGTCAGGGCGTTGACGATCCGACCGGGCATCGCGCCGATATAGGTCTTTCTGTGTCCGCGAATGTCAGCTTCGTCACGCACGCCGCCCAGCGAGATGCGAACGTATTTCCGATTCATCGCCTTGGCGATTGAGGATGCGATGGAGGTCTTTCCCACACCGGGAGGGCCTACAAGACAGAGGATCTGATTTCGCAATTCGGGGTTGAGCTGCTTTGCGGCGATGTACTCCACAATGCGCTCCTTGACCTTTTCCAGTCCGTTGTGATCAATATCAAGAACCTTCTGAACCGTCTGGAAATTGGTGCGGTCCTTGGAGGTCTTTTTCCATGGGATATCCAGACAAACGTCCAGATAGTTTGCAATGACCGTTGCCTCGGCAGATCCAAAGGGCGCCTTGGAGAGCCGATCGGTCTCCTTGAGAAGCTTTGCCTCAACGTGAGGGGGAAGTGCCGCCTCGCGGATGCGCTTGGAAAACTCCTCGGCGTCAGAGCCTTCACCCAGCTCCTCCTGGATCACTTTAATCTGCTCGCGGAGGAAATACTCCTGCTGGTTGCGGTTCATGCGCGCGTTCACCTTGCGGCGAATGTCCGCCTCCTCTTGGAGAATGGCAGATTCCTGCTCCAGCATCAGAAGAAGGGTCTCCACGCGGTGGAAGGGATCGAAGCATTCCAGAACGGTCTGCTTATCCGCGCCCTTGACCAAAAGATTGGACGCGATGAAATCCGCCAGCATTCCGGGATTGTCAATCAGGTTCGCAGAGGAAACGAGGTCGGCAGAGCCGGAGGGCAGGAAGTGAAGATTCTTTTCAAGGGAAGTGAGCATCTCACGGATGCAAGCCGCGCCGCGGATGCCGCCGTTGTCGGGCATGGTGATGGTCTTGCAGATCAGATCTGCCTCCAGAAGTCTGCCGCTCTGGCGGTACTCAGTGACCATCGCTCTGGAAAAGCCCTCCGCGATCAGACGGGTGTTGCCGTCGGGCGTGCGGAGCAGCTGCTTGATCTTTGCAACGGTTCCCACGCGATAGAGCTGGCTGACCTCGGGCGTTGCGCTGGCAGACAGACGGTCAGAGGAGGACACGAGAAATATAAATGCATTTCCGGCTCCCGCGGTTTTGACGCCCGCGGAGGAAATTTCGTCAAGAACTTCAAAGTTGATCGGAACAGAAGGGAAGGCGACCGTACCGTGCAGGACGGCAACGGGAAGGGTGATCTGTTCAGCTTTTTCGATATAAGAGGGCATTTTGGATCCTTTCAAGGGGGAAATATTGCTACTTTCACATTTATTATAGTATTATAACATATAAAAAAAGAAATTTCTATAGGTTTGCGAAAAAAAGTTGACAAATTCCAAAAAAACTTTCAATAAAATATATTAGGCAAAGAAAAACGAGGCAACGGAGCTCCGTCGCCTCAAAAATTGCATTAAAATTGCACACCGATCATGTCGCCTAGCGTGGTGATGCCATGAGATTGACATTCCGCAAAAGCGAGCCTTGCAGTGTGCAACAAAGGGAACCTGCCGACGATTGCCGGCAGCAAAATTATTATATCGCATTTGGTGGGATTTGTAAATATTCAATTGTGACGAAAATGGACATTTTTTTTTGTAAAAAACATACCATGAAAAATTTTCACGCAAAAAAGGCTTGTTTTTTGGTTGATTTTCCATAGACAAAAATGTCGTACAAAAAACTGGAAGTGGGGCAGAGGCGCAAAATAAAAAAATATTGAGAAAAAAAGAAAAAAGGACTTGACAAGCGAAAAAAACTGTGGTATAATGCACGAGTAAAACAAAGCAGAGCGCTCCGCTCTCACCTCGGCACATTGGGTGACCCCGGTTAATATGGTTCATAATCTCGATGCGAGAGGATTGCCGTGCGGAGACTTTGTCTTTGTACGGATTTTTTTGTTTGGAGGTGTTGAATTATTAGCGCAAAAGACACGAAGGAAACCCTGCTGAACGAGCAGATTACCGCAAAAGAGGTTCGACTGATCGGCCCCGACGGTGAAACGCTCGGCATCATGAGCTCATCCAAGGCGCTCGAACAGGCGTACGACAGAGGCTTTGACCTTGTTATGATGTCTGCTCAGGCTACTCCCCCCGTCTGCAAGATCATGGATTACGGAAAGTATTGCTTTGAACGCGACAAACGGGAAAAGGAAGCCAAGAAGAAGCAACAGACCATTGAGCTCAAGGAAATTCAGTTGTCCTGTCGAATTGACACACACGATTTTGAGACCAAGGCAAGACACGCACAGCGTTTCTTGAAGGATGGAAACAAGGTCCGCGTGGTCATGAGATTCAAGGGACGGGAAATGAGCCACATCGACATCGGACGCGAGGTACTCGAGAAATTCGAGGCGGCTTGCGCGGAATTTGGAACGGTGGACAAAAAGCCCGTGCTGGACGGTAGATTCATGAGCATGGTCATCTCGCCGGTCAAAGCGAAATAATTCAGCAACAACGATACCCCTTCCAAGGCATCCCGCCGGGGAAGGAGAGAAAAAGGAGTAAAGAAAATGGGAAAGATCAAGACACATAAGGCATCTGCAAAAAGATTCTCCGTTACTGCAAACGGCAAGGTAAAGATGTTCCGCGCTTCTCACCGCCACAACACCGGTAACAAGAGCGGAAAGCAGCTCAGACATCTCCGTTCCAGCGATATGGTTCAGGGAAAGATTGCTGAGAACATCAAGGCACTGATTAAGTAAGACGAAACGGAGGAAATGAAAAATGGCAAGAATTAAGGGCGCGGTTATGACCCGCAAGAGAAGAAAAGCAACACTGAAGGCAGCGAAGGGCTACTGGGGCGCAAAGTCCAAGCACTTCAAGATGGCTAAGGAAGCCGTCATGAAGAGCGGCAACTACGCATTTGCCGGAAGAAAGATGAAGAAGAGAGACTTCCGTTCTCTCTGGATCACCAGAATCAGCGCACAGGCAAAGGTAAACGGAATGAACTATTCCACCTTTATGCACGGTCTCAAGAAGGCTGGCATCGACCTCAACCGCAAGATGCTGGCTGAGATCGCAGTTTCCGATAAGGAAGCATTCGCAGCACTGGCAGCTCAGGCTAAGGCAGCGCTTTGATCGATCATAAAAACCCGATGGTTACATCGGGTTTTTGTCATACATAGAGAAGTTTCCGAGTGGCAAAAAAATGACTTTTTTTGAAAAAAACAAGGAGGAAAACCGTGAAAATTGATGGAGAATTGATCACGTCCAGACAAAACAGACGTGTTGTCGAGCTTGCAAAATTGACCGATCGCAAGGCGCGGGAAGGGTCAAAAAACTTCCGTTTTGATGGCATCAAGCTGCTCTCCGAGGCGATCAAAAACGGCGTTTCCCCCGAGGCGATTTTCCTGAGAGCGACAGACTCCGAGCGCGTGATGGAGCGCGTTCGCGCCGACGTAGGCGAGGATTTTTCCTTTGAAAACATTCGAATCCACCTGCTCTCGGACGATGTTTTTGACAAAATTTCCGAAGAAAAATCTCCCGAAGGCGTCATATCCGTCGCAAAATATATTGACAAATTGCAAAAAATCGTTACAATATATAATAGCGACATTTTTTTGCCGAGCGAAAACGAGCGTGTCGTCCTTCTTGAATCGGTCAGAGACCCCTCGAACGTGGGGGCGATCATTCGGAGCGC
The DNA here is from genome assembly GCA_045602215.1 of Eubacteriales bacterium. Classification (GTDB taxonomy): domain Bacteria; phylum Bacillota; class Clostridia; order Oscillospirales; family CAG-272; genus UMGS1865. The sequence goes on from JAZSBE010000006.1 coordinate 23,019, forward strand.
TGCGGCGCTTGGCGTGGATCGCCTGATCGTGAGCGCAGACTGCGCCGACTTTTACCATCCGCGTGCGGTGAGATCCTCCATGGGGGCGATCTTCAACCAGCGGATTGATCGCGTGGAGTCGCTCGTCGAGGCGATCGAAAGTTTGCGGGCGGCAGGTCGCCGCGTTTATGCGGCAGCTCTGGATGAGGGCGCCAATCGCTTGGGAAGCTTTGAAATCGAAAAAGGGGATTGCGTCGTGATCGGCAACGAGGGTCACGGACTGACCGACGCGGTGATCGATGCGTGCGACGGAAAGGTGTTCATTCCCATGAGCGGACGCGCGGAGTCCTTTAACGCGGCGGTCGCGGCATCCATCCTGATGTGGGAATTTACTCGCTGAAAAAATTACGAAAGGGGATTTTGTATGCGACAAAACGACGTTTTGTTTTGGATCTGGCTTGCTGAGGCGCTGGGCGCGGCAAACTCGGATTTTAGAAAAATACTGGAGCTGTACGAATCTCCTTACGAGGTTTTCTGCGCGGAGGCAGAGGAGCTGGAACGCCGCGCGGGACTTCGGGAAAGGACGGTTGCCCGTCTTTCGGACAAGAGTCTTGGGCGCGCATCCGAAATTCTTGACAGCTGTGAGCGGCTGGGCATCGGCTTGATGCCTTATGACTCGGAGCTTTATCCGCAGTCGCTCAGAGAGATCAAGAATCCTCCCGTTCTGCTTTATTACGCCGGTCGCGTTCCAAAGCTTTCAGAGCATCTTTGCGTGGGGCTTGTCGGCACCAGAAAGATGAGCGCATACGGCATGGAGACAGCGTATAAAATATCCTATGAGCTTGCGCGCAAGAAGGTCATCACTGTCAGCGGACTTGCTGAGGGGATCGACGGCGTTTGCGGCGCGGCAACCCTGCGTGCAGACGGCTTTACCGTAGCCGTGATGGGCTGCGGACTTGACCGCGCGTATCCTTCTCATCACGGAAAGCTCATGAATGAGATTGCAAGGAAGGGCTTGCTGCTCTCGGAATATCCTCCGGGCACAAAGCCGATGCAATACAATTTCCCCGTCCGAAACCGCATTATCAGCGGCCTCTCGCACGCCGTTGCGGTGATCGAGGCAGGACTTGGAAGCGGATCTCTGATCACGGCAAGGGATGCCATCATGCAGGGCAAGGACGTTTTCGCGATCCCTTCCAACGCAGACGGAATCGGATCGGAGGGGACGAACGGACTCTTGCGCGACGGCGCGTATTTTGCGACCTGCGCAGAGGATATTCTCAGAAAGTACGAATATATCTTCCCGACGTCCGCAGGTGCTCTCGAAAAATGTCCAAGGGCAGACGTTGCGTATTTGCAAGAGATCGGTGTGATCGGCAAGCGAATGATGTCGGTCAGCGAGAAGCGCAAAAGGGAATCCAAGCCCTCTCCCTCGGAAGGGGAGAACCTTTGCGCGCGGAGCAAGGCTCGGACGCAGGTGGATCGGAAGGAAAAGAAGACGCGGGCGGCAGAGGGCTCCGAGGAGCCAAAGCCACCGAAAAACGAACGTTCGACGGGAGCGACGCTCTCGTTGGATCCCTTGCAGGAGGAGATCCTGCGGGCAATGCCCGACGATCGGGCGATTTCGTCGGATGCCCTGATGAAGCTGGAGCATCCGCAAGGTGAAATATTGACGGCGCTGACTATGCTGGAAATCATGGGACTGGTGGAAAAGCTTCCCGGCGCCGCTTACAGAAAGATATAGACAAGGCACAGATACAGAAAGGAATCCAATATGGCACATAATTTGGTTATCGTGGAGTCTCCCTCCAAGGCATCTACCATCAAGGGATATCTGGGAAGCAACTACAAGGTGGTTGCATCGATCGGACACGTTCGTGATCTTCCCAAAAGCTCCTTGGGCGTAGACGTAGAGAACAATTTCGAAGCGCACTATATCAGTATTCGCGGAAAGGGAGATCTGATCAAGGAGCTCAGACGGGAAGCCAAGGCAGCAAACAAGGTCTTCCTCGCAACTGACCCTGACCGAGAGGGAGAGGCGATTTCCTGGCACCTGGCGGCAACGCTGGGAATCCCGATGGAGAAGACGCAGAGAATTTCCTTCAACGAGGTTACGAAATCTGCAGTCAAGGCGGCGATCAAGTCGCCCCGTCAGATCGACATGAATTTGGTGAATTCGCAGCAGACCAGACGTATCATGGACAGAATCGTGGGATACAAGATCAGTCCGCTGCTTTGGAAAAACGTAAAGAGCGGTCTGAGCGCAGGCCGCGTACAGTCGGTTGCAACCCGCATGATCGTGGAGCGCGAGGCAGAGATCTCTGCGTTCGTTCCCGTGGAATACTGGACGATCGAGTCCACCCTGCACACCGATGACGGCAGAACCTTCAACGTTCATTTCTGGGGAAATGAAGATGGAAAGATGGCGCTTTCAAACGAGCAGGAGGCGATGACCGTCGTCAACGCCGTCAGCGGCAAAAGCTACCGCGTGGCATCTGTCAAGAAGGCAGACAGACACAAGGCGCCCGCGCCCCCCTTTACCACCTCCACCTTGCAGCAGGAGGCGTTCCGCAAGCTGGGCTTTGAGTCCCAGAGAATCATGCGGATCGCGCAGGAGCTCTACGAAGGTGTCAACCTCGGTACAGAATTTGGCGGCGCGCAGGGTCTGATCACCTATATGCGTACCGATTCTCTCCGCATCTCTGCCGACGCGCAGGAGGCGGCAAAGGAATTTATCGTTGGCAAATACGGCGACAAATACTATCCCGACGCGCCTCGCGTCTACAAGACCAAGGGAAGTGCGCAGGACGCGCACGAAGCGATCCGTCCCGCAAGAGTGGATCTCGAGCCTCAGAAGATCCGCAAGATGCTCACCACCGAGCAGTTCAAGCTCTATAAGCTGATCTGGGAGCGCTTCGTTGCCAGCCAGATGGAGTCTGCGCTTCTCGATACCATTTCGGTTGACTTCAACTGCGAGGGATACGTCTTCCGCACCAGCGGATACTCGGTCGCATTCCAGGGCTACATGGCGGTCTATGAGGAGGCTGAGGAGGAGACGCACAACACCGCAGACAACCCCTCTGAGGTAAAGGATATCAGACTTCCGATTCTGAAGGAAGGACAGGAGGTTGGCGCAGAGGATGCAGTTCCTGCGCGTCACTTCACCGAGCCGCCCGTTCGCTATAACAACGGATCTCTCGTTAAAATGCTGGAGGCGCAGGGACTTGGACGTCCGAGTACCTATGCGACCATCGTGCAAACGATTCTGGCGAGAAACTACGTCAAGAAAGAGGGCAAGATGTTCGTTCCCACGCCTCTCGGGGAGGTGACCACCTCCTTGATGAAGAAGCATTTCTCCACCATCGTGGACTACGGCTTTACCGCAGACATGGAGGATGAGCTTGACGAGATCGAAAACGGAAAGACCACCATGCTGGACGTTCTCAACGGCTTCTGGAAGGATTTCTCCAAGCAGCTTGAAAAGGCAGAGGAGAGCATCGGAGAGAACAGCGTTGAGATCCCGCCCGAGGAGACCGATATCATTTGCGACAAGTGCGGCAGCCGCATGGTCGTGAGAAACGGAAGATTCGGAAAGTTTGCCGCTTGCCCCAACTATCCCACCTGTAAGAACACCAAGCCTCTGGTCGCAAAGACCGAGCAGGTTGAGGAGGCGGATGCAGAGGAAGAAAAGAAGACGCCCGTCACCACTGATATGAAGTGTGAGAAGTGCGGCGCAGACATGATCCTCCGTACGGGTAAGTTTGGCAGCTTCTATGCTTGCAGCCGTTATCCCGAGTGCAAGTTTACCAAGGCAAGAATGAAGGATACCGGTGTGCTTTGCCCCAAGTGCGGCGCAAAGGTCGTGACCAAGTTCGGCAGAAATCACACCGTATTCTACAGCTGTGAGCGTTATCCCGAGTGTGACTTCTCCTCTTGGGATATGCCCACCACCGAGACCTGTCCCACCTGCGGAAAGATGCTCTTCCGCAAGAAGGGAAAGAGCATTCTGGTTTGCCACGAGAGCGACTGCGGCTACTCCAGAGAGATTGCAGGCAGCTCCGTGCAGACGGCGGATGCAAAAAAGGACTGATATGAAGCCTTATATTCGAATTTACGGTGCAGGTCTTGCGGGATGCGAGGCGGCGTGGCAGATCGCCCGCCGCGGCATTCCCGTCAAGCTGACCGAAATGAAGCCCCACAAGCTTACACCCGCGCATCATTCGTCGGGATTTGCAGAGCTGGTTTGCTCCAATTCCTTGCGCTCGGATCGCGTGACCAACGGCGTGGGACTTCTCAAGGAGGAAATGCGCCGACTGGGATCGCTGATCCTGGAGGCGGCGGATGCCACCAGAGTTCCGGCAGGGTCGGCGCTGGCGGTTGACCGAGAGCTCTTTTCCAATCACATTACAGAAAAAATCCGCTCCTGCCCGAATATTGAGATCGAGGAGGGAGAGGCGACGGGGATCGAGGAGGACGCCGTGACGGTGATCGCGACGGGACCCTTGACCTCGGATGTTATGGCGGATTATATTTCCCGCGAGCTTGGGTGCGGAAGTCTGCATTTCTTCGATGCGGCGGCTCCCATCGTGGATTTTTCCACGGTGAATATGGACGTTGCTTACTTTGCATCCAGATATGACAAGGGAGATGCGGATTATCTCAACTGTCCCATGACCAAGGAGCAGTACGACGCCTTTTACGAGGCGCTGATCTCTGCAAAGGAAGCCGAGCTGAAGGATTTTGATAAGCAGAGCCAAAAGGATCTGAAGGTCTTTGAGGGCTGTATGCCGGTCGAGGTTATGGCAAAGAGAGGGTATGACACCCTGCGCTACGGGCCTCTCAAGCCGGTTGGGCTGAAGGATCCCCGCGTTGGCGAGGAGGCTTACGCCGTCGTTCAGCTTCGCAAGGAGAACGCGGAGGGAACGATGTTCAATCTGGTTGGATTCCAGACGCATCTGACCTTTCCCGAGCAGAAACGGGTGTTCCGTATGATCCCGGGACTTGAAAACGCAGAGTTTTTGAGATACGGTGTGATGCATCGGAATACCTACCTCAATTCTCCCACGCTCCTGACCGAAACGTACGCTATGAAGGATCGCCCGAACGTCTTTTTTGCAGGACAGATGACGGGCGTGGAAGGATACGTGGAGTCGGCGGGAAGCGGTTTTGTGGCAGGCGTCAACGCCGCAAAGCTCTTTTTGGGAGAGGATCCGACGGTGTATCCCGAGGAGACTATGATCGGCGCGATGGCGGCGTACGTCAGCCGCGGCGGCGTGGGTGATTTCGTGCCTATGAATGCGAATTTCGGAATCCTTAAGGATCTCGGATACCGTGTCAAGGGCGGAAAAATCGCAAAATATGAAAAATTGGCAGAGCGATCTCTCGGAGAGATTGAGAAATTGCTCGAAAAATCCGATACCGTATGACAGGGCGGTGCGCCGCGTGTCAGGGAAGGAGACAAATATGAGAATTATCGTAGACGTAATGGGCGGAGATCATGCGCCCGAGGAGATGGTCAAGGGCGTTTGTATGGCGGCAAAGGAGTTTGCGCATACTTACGTGATGGTCGGAAACAAGACCGAGATCGAGCGCGTAGCAAAGGAAAACGGGCTGGATCTTGGCGGCTTTGAGATCGTGCATACCGATGTAGTGCTGACGATGGAGGACGATCCTCTGTCTGTCAACCGCGCAAAGAAGGATTCCTCTATGTCCGTGGCACTCCGTATGCTTGCAAATGGCGAGGGAGATGCCTTGGTCAGTGCAGGAAACACCGGCGCACTCTTTACGGGCGCAACACTCATCGTTCGTAAGCTCAAGGGACTTCAGCGTGCCGCGATCGGAACGGTTTTGCCCTTTGGAAATGCCATGCTTCTGATGGATTCGGGCGCAAACGTTACGGTGACCGACGAGGTCCTCGAGCAGTTTGCGGTCATGGGAAGCGCGTATATGCGCGCCATCTACCACGTGGACAATCCTCGCGTCGGACTTCTGAATAACGGAACCGAGGAATGCAAGGGAACCGAGCTTCAGCAGTCTGCTTATCAGCGACTGAAGGCAAACGACGACGTCAACTTTATCGGTAATGTTGAGGGCGGAGCGGCTCCCACGGGTGTTTGCGACGTGCTCGTCACCGACGGATTTACGGGGAATATCTTCCTCAAGACGGTTGAGGGCGTCGGAAAAATGATGTTCAAGAAGATCAAAACGACGCTTTACAGCTCCATCGTGACCAAGCTGGCGGCTCTGATGATCAAAAAGCCCATGAAGGCAATGAAAAAGGAGCTCGATCCCTCGGAGCTTGGCGGCGCTCCCATTCTGGGAATCTCCAAGCCTGTGGTGAAGGCGCACGGATCCTCTGATGCAAAGGCGTTCAAGAACGCCATTCGTCAGGTGATCGGATATGCGGAGTCCGGCGCGATCGAGGAATTGACCCTGTGCGCAAGCGAGCTCGGCGAGAAGAAAAAAGCGAAGCGAGAGGCAGAAAAGGCTTTGCCCATCGCGTAATTTGAATTTTTTTGAAAGGAGGAACTCCTATGGCGCAATCACTGGATCAGTTGCAGAGTAAAATCGGATATACCTTTCGTCAACCGCAGCTTTTGGAGCGCGCCGTAACACACTCCTCCTTTGCATTTGAGACGGGGGAGAAGAACCACCACCTCTATTCCAACGAGCGGTTGGAGTTTTTGGGAGATGCGGTACTTTCTCTCGTGTCCAGCGAATATCTGTATGAACGGTATCCCTCTCTTTCGGAGGGAGAGCTCTCGCGGATGCGGTCGGCGATCGTGTGCGAGGGCGCGCTTGCAAGCTATGCGGCAGAGATCGGACTTGGAGAGTTTTTGCTCTTTGGAAAGGGAGAATCTGCGGGGGGCGGCGCAAAAAAGCCTGCCATCCTTGCAGATGCCTTTGAAGCACTGCTCGCGGCGATCTATCTCGATTCTATGCCAAACGGCAGAACCACTGCGGCAGAGTTTATGGAACGATTCTTTTCCAAAACCGCAGATCTGCTCTCCACGGGGCGGATCGACAGCAAGTCCCTCCTTCAGGTGTTTCTCCAAAAGGATGGAGACCTGCCGCCCGAGTATCGGGTGGTAGAGGAAACGGGGCCCGACCACGCCAAAATGTTCACCGTTGAGGTCTATCTGGATTCCAACCGAATCGGAAAGGGATCGGGAAAAAGCAAGCGCGCGGCGGAGCAAGCGGCGGCGGCAGACGCATTGCGGCTCTTTGGAATGGAGCGTTGAGGGTGGCGCACAGAAACATTCCCATCTTCATTCCGCACCTTGGGTGTCCGCATCAATGCGTGTTCTGTAATCAGCACGCGATTTCGGGGTGCAGATCCTTTGGGGAGGAGCAGGTTGCTCAGCAGATTGAGGAAGCCTTGAAGACGGTTCCCGCCGACTCGGAAGCCGAGATCGCCTACTTTGGCGGCTCGTTTACGGGAATCGACCGAGATCTGATGATCCGACTGCTCGATCTCGCAGAGTCATACGTCCAAGACGGACGCGTGAACTCCATTCGGCTTTCCACAAGACCCGACATGATCGACGGGGAGATCCTCGGGATCCTCGGGCGCTATTCCGTGGAAACAGTCGAGCTCGGACTTCAGAGCATGGATAACGAAGTTCTTGCGGCGTCAAGGCGAGGGCATACGGCAGAGCAGGCGGAAATCGCTTGCAAAAAAGTGGTTGAGGCAGGATTTTCCTTGGTCGGACAGATGATGATCGGTCTGCCGAGGGCGAGCCTTGAGAGCGAGATTGAGACCGCGCGCAGAATTTGCGATCTCGGCGCGTCGGCGTGCAGGATCTATCCTACCGTCGTCTTCACGGATACACCGCTTTTGACCATGATGCGCGAAGGGAAGTACGAGCCGTTGTCAATCGAGGAGGCAATCTCTCGGTCAGCAAAGGTTTTGGGTGTCTTTTTGGATCGGGGCGTCAAATGCCTGCGAATCGGACTTTGCGCGACGGAGGATCTGACTGACGAGACGAGCGCGGTGGCGGGGGCAAATCACCCGGCACTGGGGGAGCTTGTCTGGAACGAATTATACTATCAAAAAATACATACGTGCCTGAAAAACGAAGGTCTTTTGGGCAGAGAAGTGGAGCTTGCTGTTTCAAAACGGGAGATCTCCAAGGCGGTCGGACAAAACAGATGCAATCTCTCTCGCCTCGAGCGGGAGTTGCAGACCGTTGTGAAAAAAATTGACGGCGTGGACGGAGAAGGGATTCTTCGCACGCGTCCTTGGATTAGAAAATGAACGAAGGAGAACGAAAGCTGTGTATCTGAAATCATTGGAAATGCAGGGCTTTAAGTCCTTCCCCGACAAAACCAAGCTGTTGTTTGACAACGGCGTTGAGGTCGGTGTGGAGGAGATCGGAAGCGCGCACGGAGTGACGGTAATCGTCGGACCAAACGGTTCGGGAAAATCCAATATTGCCGACGCTATGCGCTGGGTTTTGGGTGAGATCTCATCCAAGAGCCTGCGCGGAAGCAAGATGGAGGACGTCATTTTCGGAGGTGCTGACAGCCGCCGACCCATGGGATATGCTGAGGTTTCGGTGACCTTTGACAATCGGGGAGAGTTTGCAAAGCTCGATTGCCCGTATGACGAGGTTACGGTCACCAGACGCTACTATCGGGCGGGGGACAGTGAGTATTTTATCAACCGTAAGGCGGTTCGTCTGAAGGATATTTACGAATTGTTCATGCATACGGGTATCGGCCGTGACGGATATTCCATCATCGGTCAGGGTAGGATCGCGGAAATGGTCTCCCGAAAGAGCGAGGAGCGGAGAAGCGTGTTTGAGGACGCCTCCGGAATCGCAAAATACAGACATAAAAAGAACGAATCCGAGCGAAAGCTGGCAGAGACGGAAGACAACATGAACCGTCTCAACGATATCTTCACCGAGGTATCCTCTCGCGTGGAGCCCCTGCGAAAGGAAGCGGAAAAGGCAAAGCGCGCGATCGACCTGCTTGAAAATAAGAAGCGCGCGGACGTCAGCCTCTGGCTTTACGATACCGAGAAGGTTCGTTCGGAGATCAAAGAGGCAGAGGAAGCCTTCCAGCACGCAGCATTCGATTTGCAGACCGCAAACGATAGCCTGCAGGCTTTGGAGGAGCAGAATGAAAAGCTCTTTGAGGCGTCCCAGAGCAGCCGCCGCGAGAGCGAGGTGCTTCTGACGCAGATCAGAGAGCAGACCGAGCGTTGCCACGAGCTGGAAAGCCGTCAGCGCGTAGCCGAAAACAGCATTTCCAACGCCAAGGATCTGATCGCGGGAACGCAGGGAAGCGTTCTCGGCACAGAGAACAGCATTCGTGCCGAACAAGAGGCTTGCACGGAGCACGCAAAGAAGATTGAAGAGCTTCAAAATCAAGTGACGTCCTTGTCCGAGGAGCAGAATGCTTTGAACGGAGAGAAGGATCGTCTGGAGAAGCGCGCGTCCGAGTTGGAGGCTGTTGTTGCGCAGACACTGGAGGATATCCGTGGGCTTGAGAGCGAGAGTATGGACGTCAAGGTCCGCATCTCGGTGCTGGAGACCTCCAAGAACACCGATTCCGACAAGAACAGCAGCGCGATGCAGGAGCTGGACGGATACCGCCGTGTGTCCGACGATCTTACTCGTCAGTTCCGCTCCAAGGAAGCGACCGTTGCGAAATATGATAAGGAAATTTCCGAGATCGACAACGAAATTTCCGAGCTTGAGGAACAGATCGAAGCCTCGCACGTAAAACTTCGCGAGGATACCGAGAACTACAACCAAGCGCTTTTCCGCAGAGATTCGCTCAATCAGAGAATTGCCACCATTCGCTCTATGGAGGAGCATTTTGAGGGCTATTCGGGCGCGGTCAAGCACGTGATGAAGCAGTATGAGGAGAATCGGATCACCGATGCGCGCGGCGTTGCTTGCGGCAAGATCTATGGTCCTCTTTCCAAGGTGATCACGGTTGAGGATCGCTATATTACCGCGATGGAGATCGCGCTTGGCGCAAATCTTCAGCACATCGTGGTAGAGGACGAGGCAACCGCCAAGGCGGCGATGTATTCGCTCAAGCGCGCAGAGGCAGGAAGAGCGACCTTCTTCCCCTTGACCTCTATGAAGCCCTCGACGCCCACGCGTGAAACCACCGAGGCGACGGGGTATGCGGGATACGTCGGTATGGCGGACGATCTGGTCAGTTGTGATGCCAAATTCAAGGATGTGCTTTCTTCTCTCTTGGGAAGAACGGCAGTCTTTGATACCATTGACCATGCGACCGCGATGGCAAAGGCTTGCCATTACCGCGTACGCGCGGTGACGCTGGACGGACAGCTCATCAACGTGGGAGGTTCCTTCACGGGTGGATCGGTTCGCACCGGAAACGGCATTCTTTCAAGAGCGGGCGAGGTCAAGAGACTGGAGACCGAGCTGGAAGAGTACAGCAGCCGGGCTGAGGCACTCGAAAAAGCAGTTACCGAGTTGGAAGCAGAGATCGACGAGATGAGCGAGCGGCAGGCGTCTGCCGAGGATCGCCGCGAATTGATGAGCGTCCTTCGAAATACCGAGAACGCCCAGCTTGAGCAGATCAAGGCAAAGCTGGAGGCGAACAACACGCTGCTCGAAAAGCTTTCTGCCGATATGCAGGTGCTACAGGACGCCAAGACGCGTTACGAGAGCGATCTTTTGGAGCTGAACATCGAGGAAAAGGGCTTGCAGAAGCGCATCAAGGAATTTCAGGCGTTCAGAGCCGAGAAGGATTCCGAGCGCGGAGAAACCATTCTTCGCATGGATGAGATTGGCCGAAAGATCACCGAGCTTTACATTCGCATCAGCGAAACGCAAAAGGATATTGAGACCGAGAACACCCTCATGGAGACCTCCAAGGGTCGGATTGCCGTCCTTAAGGAGGAGCTGGATCGCCTCAACGAGCGCATCCGTCAGAAGTCCGAGCAGATCAAGGCAACCGTCGCGTCCATTACCGAGGCGGGAAGCGAATTGAAGAGCGGATCGGAGCTGCTCGAATCCCTCAATGCCAAGCGCGCCGAGGTGGAGCGGGATAATCTCGAGTTTGAGCGCAAGCTCAACGATCTCAACGCGCGTATGCGTGATAGAATGAATCAGAAGGAGCTGATTTCCAGAGAGTACACCAAGTGCGAGAACCGCCTGGAAAACCTCAAGGATCAGCAGGATAAGCTTGCAGGAAAGCTTCTTGAGGAATACGAGATGACGAGAGCCGACGCCGTTGCGTTGGGCTACCCGCCTCTGACCAAGGAGACAAGACCCGAAATGCTTTCTCTGCAGACCGACTGCAAGAACAAGCTGCGCGCGATCGGTCACGTCGATCTGGACGCCGTCAACAAATACGAGGACGTCCGCGTTCGTTACGAGAAGATGAAGGAGCAGCTTGAGGATCTGGAGCGAGCTAAGAAGGATCTGACACAGATCATCGATCAGCTGGAGAGCGAGATGAAGGTCTCCTTCGTGGACGCCTTCAACAAGATCAACGAGAACTTCGGAGAGGTCTTCTCCGAGCTGTTCGGCGGCGGTCACGCAGAGCTTTCCCTGACCGATCCCGAGCACGTTCTGGAGAGCGGAATCGAGATCAAGGCGGCGCCTCCCGGCAAGATCATCAAGAGCCTGATGCAGCTCTCGGGAGGAGAGCAGGCGTTCATTGGCGTGGCGTTGTTCTTTGCAATTCTCCGCGTTAATCCCACGCCCTTCTGTATTCTGGACGAGATCGAGGCGGCGCTTGACGAGGTCAACGTTGAGAGACTCGCGCAGTACATCAAGCGTTACTCGCACGGCACGCAGTTCATCATGATCACGCACCGTCGCGGAACCATGGCGGCGGCTGACCGTCTCTACGGTGTTACGATGCCTGAGCACGGAATCTCCAAGGTGCTCATGCTGAACATCAACGATATTTCCAAGAAGGAAGGAGAAGACTGGGATGGGATTTTTGGATAAGCTCTTCGCCAAAAAGAAGAAAAACGAAGAGTTCGAGGAAATCGTAGAACAGCAACCCAATCAGATAGATGCCGATGCAGAGGCCGAGGCAAAAGCGAAGGCAGAGACTGAGGCAAAAGCGAAGGCAGAAGCCGAGGCAAAGGCAAAGGCAGAGGCCGAGGCAAAGGCGAAAGCAGAAGCCGAAGCAAAGGCGAAGGCAGAGGCCGAGGCAAAGGCGAAAGCAGAAGCCGAAGCAAAGGCGAAGGCAGAAGCCGAGGCGAAAGCCAAGGCAGAGGCCGAGGCAAAAGCCAAGGCAGAGGCCGAGGCAAAAGCCAAGGCAGAGGCCGAGGCAAAAGCAAAGGCAGAGGCCGAAGCAAAAGCGAAAGCAGAAGCCGAGGCAAAGGCGAAAGCCAAGGCAGAGGCCGAGGCGAAAGCCAAGGCAGGGGCCGAGGCAAAAGCCAAGGCAGAAGCCGAGAC
>JAZSBE010000007.1:0-21963 GCA_045602215.1 Eubacteriales bacterium
AAAGCGACCTCTAAGACGGGCGGTTTCTTAGAGATACAATTGACAGACGTACCCTTGCAAATCAGTCGATTGTGTAGGTACCCAGGAATTCGTCGATCTTAATCCGCACGGAGCCAGCCAGACTATCAGTGGTAGAGATAGTCTCCGACTTGTTATCAACGATGTTACGGATGTCGGTGTTCTTCTCGTTTACCCAAGTGTAAACGGCAGCAACGTCCAGGCATACGGTCTTTGCGATCTCGTCAAAGATCTTAGCCTCAGTTGCGTTCTGAGCATAGTTGAGCTTCATGGTCTTCTCATAGAATGCAGGGTAGATATAGTTGTAGGAGAGAGCCATGTACATCTCGTAGAGATACGCGGAAGTATCCGGATCCTCAGCCAGTGTGGAAATACCGGAAACGTTGGTGTTACAAGTAGGAATAAAGGACTTGTACTCACCGCCTGCGGTTTCCATCGGAACGGGCATCAGGCACTCCTCAATTCCGTTTAAGTTTCTTGCAACACCGTATGCACCCAGCATACCGATCTGGAAGAGGGACTGACCCTCGTTGAACATCGCGCCGCTTCCGCTCTCACGTGCAATGCAGACGAGATCGGAGTTGGTGTAATTCTGAATCTTTTGCAGTAGGGTCTTGTTCGCGACAGAATTTACGGTTACGTAGGGGAGGTCCTGATTGTTCTTTTGTACAATCGTTCCTCCCATTGCGTAGAAGAGGGTCTCACAACCATACTGGGAAATCAAGAGCGTGTACTGGTCGGTTTCATCATTTTTTACCGTACCGGTCGCAAAGCCTGCGTCGTAGGACAGAAGCTTCTCCAGCGTCCACTCATTGTTGAGCGCGAGATCGTACAGTTCCTGCTTCAGATCCTTGCCGTGCTGATTGGTGAGCGCGGTGTTGTTTACGCTGGTGATCTGAGCACCTCTGATGTTCCCGGTGGTGTAGTAGCCCGCGGTAGCAAACTGCTTGCCTGCCATGGAAAGCTGCTTGTTGATGGTAGAGGTGTAGTAGCTGCGGTCGTGGTGAATGAGGTTATCGTACTCATTCAGATCCAGGAGCACCTTCTCAGTGATCAGCTTACCTGCGGTGGATGCGCCAAACATCAGCAGGTCGTACTCACCGAGCAGGTTTCCTGCGTGCAGGTTGATAAGGTTTGCGCTTTCACTGTATGCACCCTCATAGGTGTTGGGGTTCGTGGCGAATCCATTGTAGACGAGACGCGCGCCGGTAAGCTGCTCAAAACGAACATCACGGTCGTAGCTTGCCTTTGCAACGATGTTCGTCTGAATATCGTCAGTCGTAGGGTTGATGGGCTTGGGAATCCACACACTGACGTAGGTTCCGCCGCCGAAGGAATAACCGATGGTGAATTTCTCACCGTCAAAGGTCTTGTCCTCCAGACCGGTCATGGTGTAGACCTCGTCCCGAACAACAGGGGTGTTATTGTCGTTATTGTCGTTATTGTTGTTATTGTCGTTATTGTTGTTATTGTTGTTATTGTTGTTATCATTGGTGTTGCTGTCACCGTTGGTGTTGTTGTCACCGTTGGTGTTGTTGTCACCGTTATTGTTGTCCTCAGGCTGATCGTCGTCCGCATTCAACTGATCGTCGTCGGGCAGCTCGGGGGTATCCTCCTGCCACTTCGCCCTGATGATCAGATCGCCTGTTACGGGCGTTCCAAAATCGTAAGGCACCTCGCCCAAATACCAACCAAGGAAGGTATACCCCTCTCTGTTAGGATCTGCAGGTTTTTCCACAAATGCTCCCTCGGGAACGATCTGTGCATCAAACGCAACACCGCTGTCAGAATCAAATGCAACGATGTACTGCGGTTTTATGCAGCCAACCAAAGTAAGCAACATCGCTATCACGAGAATACCGACTAATGCACTTCTTTTTTTCATAATTACTCCTCTATTTTTGATATTACAATGCTTGAATTCCATAAGAAGGAAGCCAAATTCATTATACATCCAAAACCATTTTTTGTCAACACAAATTGCAGAAAAAAACAATATAGGAGTAATCCATAAAAAATTTACAAAAGATGGACGCACCTTGTTTGACGATGTCCGCCGGCAGTTAAATACTGCTTGAAATCGCCTTGTCGCGGTGCGAAATCGCACTCCATCCGAAAGATTCATTTTGTCTTATCGCGTGTCCATCTGCACGAGGCAACAAAAAGAGGCTAAAAAAGTTTCAAAAAGTCCCACAAAAGAGAGCCGATTTGTTTCAAAATCATCATTTATCTATTGACAAACATATGAGAATCTGTTAAAATGTAGATGTATAAGTATATTATTCCGTTGCTTTCCGATACCTACGCTTGGTCATCGGTGGCAACAAAGGAGGGGACATCGTGAAAAAAGTACGTTTTGGAATCATTGGCGCGGGCGGAATCGCTGACAGACGCACCATGCCCGGTATGGTTTTGGCAAAGAATGCCGAGATCGTTGCGGTCATGGAGATCAATGCAGATCTGTCCGAGAAGCTGCGTCAGAAGTACAACGCAAAATACGCTTGCACCAGCGCAGAGGAGCTTGTAAAGCTCGATGAAGTGGACGCGGTCTACATCGCGTCTCCCGTGGTATTCCACGCAAGTCAGGCAAAGCTTGCCGCTGATCACGGAAAGCACATTCTTCTGGAGAAGCCCATCGCGATGAACGCGGCGGAGGCAGAGGAGGTTCTGACCTACTGTGCCGACAAGGGCGTGATGGTTGCCGCAGGCTTTATGATGCGCTTTGGCGCGCACGTTCAGAATATGAAGAAGGCTGTTGAGGAGGGCAAGATCGGACAGGTAGTCAATGGTTACTCCCAGTTCACCCTTTGGCTTCCCCCCGCGGCAGGCAACTGGCGTCTGGACAAGAAGCATTCGGGCGGAGGTCCTCTGATGGACATGGGCGTGCACTGCATCGACCTCATGGAATACATCACCGGCAAGCGTGTCAACGAGGTCGTTGCCTTCAACGATACCGCTGTGTTTGACTACACGGTTGAGGATTCCTCTACCGTTCTGCTCAAGCTGGACGGCAACATTCAGTGCGTGGTTCAGACCAACTTCAATATCCCCGACGAGGTCGCTCGTTGGCGTCTGGAGTTCTTCGGCACGCGCGGAAGACTGATGGGTGACACCATCATCGGTCAGAACGACGGCGGAAAGCTCAGCGGCGTATTCCTGGAATCGGTCAGCGAGTACAACGCGACCCAGGACCATGCGGACGAGCAGGGCACCGAGCTGGAGGGCGATTTCGGCAACCTCTACACCCGCGAGGTGGAGAGCTTCAGCGATTCGATCCTGAACGGCACGCCTCTTGAGGTTCCCGCTTGGGACGCGCTCCACGTTCAGAAGGTCGTGGAAGCGGCATACCGCTCCTCCGAGGAGCACATCGCGGTCAAGATCTGATCGCCCCCAACATATTTGAAACATTCTCATCAACCCGATGAGGCGTTTATATATCAGCAAACTGATACAAAAAATATTTTACTTTTAAGGAGTATAAAAACATGAGCAGATTTAAGTTTTCGGTAGGCCCTTGGAACGTTCACGAGGGAGCAGACGCTTACGGCCCCGCAACCAGAGACACCATTCCCTTTGAGGAAAAGATCAAAACCTTCAAGGAAATGGGCTTTGATGCAATCCAGTTCCACGATGACGATGCAGTTCCGAACATGAACAACATGACCGAGGAAGAGATCATCGCTGAGGCTAAGAAGGTTCGCGCACTGCTCGACAAGTACGATCTGAAGGCAGAGTTCGTAGCTCCCCGTCTGTGGATGGATTCCCGCACGACCGACGGCGGATTCACCTCCAACAGCAAGGAGGACCGCGACTTCGCTATGTGGAGAGCATTCCGCTCCATCGACATCGCAAACGCGCTGGGATGCGACAAGGTCGTTCTTTGGCTCGCTCGCGAGGGTACCATTTGCTTTGAGAGCAAGAGCCCCGTTGAGTCCACCAAGAAACTGATCGACGCCCTCAACCAGATGCTCGCTTATGACAAGAACATCAAGATCATGATCGAGACCAAGCCCAACGAGCCCGTTGACCGCAGCGCTTGCCCCACCATGGGTCACGCAATGGCAATCTCCGCGGCTACCATTGATCCTTCCCGTGTCGGCGGACTGCTTGAGTCTGCTCACGCGATGCTCGCAGGCCTTGACCCCGCAAACGAGATCGGTTTCGCACTCGCGATGGGCAAGCTCTGGGGCGTTCACCTCAACGACCAGAACGGCATGAAGTTCGACCAGGACAAGAGCTTTGGCGTTGAGAACCTCCGTACCGCATTCAACCAGATCAAGGTTCTCATGGAGAACAACTTCGGCGCAAACGGCGAGTACATCGGTCTGGACGTAAAGGCAATGCGTACCGAGCGTCAGGACGGTAGCTACCGTCACCTTGAGAACAGCCTGAAGATCGCAAAGATGCTCGAGAAGAAGGCTGAGAAGTTTGACTACGACTACCAGAAGAAGTGCGTTGAGGAGCGCGACTACGAGGCTCTCGAGATGTACGTGATGGATCTTCTGATGAACGGCTGATAAACGGAGGCAAAAACTCGTGGACAGATACGTTGCACTGAAAGAAAAATTCAACAACCGTGAAAAGATCATCGGCACGACGATGTCCATGCTCAACAACACCCTGATCCTGGAGAAGATGAACATTCCGGATCTCGACTTCGTGTTGTTCGACGCAGAGCACGGTGTGTTTGACGCGCAGAACGTCATTCCCTGCCTGCAGATCTGCAGACTGATGGGACTTCCCTCGTTCGTCCGCGCACAGGACAGCGAGTACTTCCTGGCTGCAAAGCTCATCGACATGGGCGCTGACGGAATTATGATTCCCCGTACCGAGACGCTGGAGCAGCTCCGCGTTGCCGTGGATTCCCTGCTCTTCCCTCCCGTGGGAAGAAAGGGCATGGGCGGTCACGGTCAGTTCCGTCCCGGTGAGAAGTTTGCGGACTTCGCAAAGACCCGCTTCCTCCTGCCCCAGATCGAGTCTCCTCGCGGCATCGAGAATCTTCCCGCAATGCTTGAGGAGTACGGACAGTACATCGACGCCGTTATCATCGGCCCGTACGATATGTCCTCCATGGTCGGCACTCCCCAGAACATCACCAGCCCCATCATGATGGAGTCCATTCAGAAGGTGTTCGATATCGCAAACAAGTACGGCAAGTCTGTCGGTATCTTCTGCGACAACGAGGAGAAGGCAAAGATGTTCCGCGACATGGGCGCAAACGTTCTCTGGACCGCTACGGACAAGGATTTCCTGCTCCGCGGCTACAATGAGATCATGAGCGCAGTCGCTGCACTGAAGTGAGGTAAAAACCTATGAAAATTGTTGTATTGGATCACCCGCGTGAAAACCCGGGCGAGATCGATTGGAGCAGACTGAGCGAGCTGGGTGAGGCTACGGTTCATTCCCGTACCCCCATTGACAAGCTGGCACAGACCATCGGCGACGCCGAGATCGTTCTGCTCAACAAGAGCCCCCTGACCCGCGAGGTCATCGAGGCTTGCCCCAACCTGCGCTTCATCTCGGTCATCGCGACCGGCTACAACACGGTGGACGTGCAGGCGGCAAAGGAGAGAGGCATTCCCGTTGCAAACGTTCCCTCCTACGGAACCGAGGCGATCGGTCAGCACGCGGTTGCGCTGCTGCTGGAGATCACCGACCGCGTTGGCTACCACGACGGTGAGGTTCGCAAGGGCAGACGCGAGTCTGAGGGCGACTGGTGCTTCTGGGATTACCCCTCCATCGAGCTGGAGAACAAGACGATGGGTATCGTGGGACTGGGACGCATCGGCAAGACCGTTGCCAGAGCCGGCTTGGCGTTTGGCATGAAAGTCATCGCCGTTGACGCCTTCCAGAGCGAGGAGATGATCGCTGCAGGCGTTGAGTACGTGGATCTTGACACGCTGCTCGCGCAGTCTGACGTCATTTCCCTGCACTGCCCACTCTTTGAGGAGACCAGACACATGATCAACCGCGAGGCAATCGCAAAGATGAAGGACGGAGCGATCCTCATCAACAACAGCCGCGGCGCTCTGGTTGACGAGCAGGCTCTGGCAGACGCGTTGACGAGCGGAAAGCTCTATGCTGCAGGACTGGACGCTTTGGAGGTGGAACCCCCCAAGCCCGACTGTCCTCTGCTCACCGCTCCCAACTGCTACATCACGCCTCACATCAGCTGGGCGGCTCTGGACTGCCGCCGCCGTCTGATCAACTACTCGATCGACAACGTCGAGGCATGGCTGAACGGCGCACCTACCAACATCGTAAACGGTGTTTAACCAAAAAACTTTGGCAGGGTGGATTTTCCACCCTGCCTTTTTGCTTTATTGGTTGTTGTTAGCCGGTTCCTTCTTCTCTTCCGACAACGCCTTCAACGTAGTAGATTCTCTCAATCTTTCCGTCAACGACGGCAAAGCCAACGCTCTCGTTTCCTGCAAAGTAGCAACGGTCTCTTGGAACAAGACTCACCAGCTTGTTATATCTATCCCTGTAGGATCCTTGTCCGGGAAGCGTTTCATTAGACTGTGTGCATTCAATCGACTGCGTCACGAGCGCAAACGTGGGTTGGATTTCCTTGAAAATTGCAGACACATCGTAAATCAGGTGATGCGCCGGCATGATGATATCGCTCTTGAGCGTTGCCTCTGTATAGGTTCTTCTCAGTCTCGATTCGGTTCTCGGTCCTGCGTCACCCAAGATAACCATCGACATCTGTCCGTTATCAAAGCGGATTGCCGTGCTGGTATCGTTGGAGTCGCCGCTGTTGAACCAGCCTATGGGGCTCAAAAGATCCTCGTGCGTGTAGAGCACGTCGAGGGTCACGTCGGCGATCTGAATTCTCTGACCTGCGTGCACCTTCATCTCCTTGCAGTTCGGATATCTGGTCTTGATCAGATCGCGCCATCCGTCAAGGAGCTTGAATCCCCAGTTGGTCATTGCCAACGAAAAAGGATATGCAGAACCGCCACAGTTCTGGAGCGGAACGTTTGCGATCACTCTCTCCAGCTCATACCCCTCGTTGTATCTCTTGAGGAACTCAAGAAATCCCATCACGTGGTCAGCGTGATAGTGAGAGAGATACCAAGCGGCAACTCTGACCTTGTCTCCGTCGGCTGTTCCGGTGATGCGGTGCAGGAATGCGTCAAACGCTCCCATAACCTCTTCACCGTACATCTGTGTGCCGCCGTCCCCCTCGTAAGCGCCGCCGTCAATGACGATCACGCTGTTGTCGGCGCACTTGATGACAGCGAGCGTTCCTGCATTGGGGTGATTGTTGCCCTTGCCGTCGCTCATGGGAAGACCGTAAAGATAATACTCACTCCGCTCGCCCGCCGCAGGGGTGTAGGAATAGCCAAACTCCTCAACCGAAATTCCCTTCGGATCGGAGATGACCTGTACCTCGCTCGCGCGAGGCTTGTAGGATACGTGAAACCTCTGATCTGCACTCTTGTAGGTCAAAAAGAGGTTCTCCGCCGTGATGTTTTCGTATTCCTTCTCAAATCCGTAGTGCTCCAGCTTTGCAAGATACGCCGCAAATTCTGCGTCGGTGGTTCTGTCGATGCGCTGAAGGGCAACGTCGGACCTGTTGCGGTTAGGAGAAAGATTTGTGATGGCGACGCCGGAATAATACACGTTCGGCACCAGCTTGTTGACGCCTACCGGATACGCGGGAATCCCCTCGAGTCGCCAGAACTCTCTGGTGAAGTCCTTGATGATCTCCTGATGGAAGAACGCATCGGGCAGAGTCAACGTCTCCGTGACCTCCCCCGAAAGGTAGGTTCCAATGAAGGTTCTCACTGCAATGCCGAGATGATAAATATCCGAGCCGTTGATCACGATCTTCTTTCCGATCGCGGCAACGGTATAGTAGGAATCGGATTCCTCTACCACACTCTCGGGAATCGCGCTCTCGGGACGATTGGTCATTCCCAGAAGCACTTCAAAGACGTCCGCGTCGACGTCGATCTTATCTTCCCCCAAAAAGGAAGGAATGACGCCCGTTTTTTTGGCGAAGGCGTCGCGAAGCTCATTTCTGAGCTTGGACACCGCCGCTACTGCCAAAACGGGGTAAACGAACTTACAATGATATTGGCCGTTCTCAAAAATCACCATGTCTACTACCTTCTCTTCGTCTTTTTTCGATTGTCCTATCCATGATTTCAGCCTTGTCCGACCTTCCGACCGGCAACGCCGTCAACGTAGTAGCATTTCTGAATCACGCCGTCAATCACCGCAAGACCGACGGTACAGTTTCCTGCAAAATATCGGTTGTCTCCAACAAAGGAAACCAGCTTGTCAAATCTGTCTTTATAAGATCCCTGACCCTCGAGCTTTTCTTTCGATTGCGAGCACTCATAAGACTGCGGAACGAGCGCATAGGTGGGCTTGATCTCCT
Organism: Eubacteriales bacterium; assembly: GCA_045602215.1. Classification (GTDB taxonomy): domain Bacteria; phylum Bacillota; class Clostridia; order Oscillospirales; family CAG-272; genus UMGS1865. The sequence goes on from JAZSBE010000007.1 coordinate 8,411, forward strand.
TGTAGATCGCAAAGACGTCGTAGATCATGTGATGCGCAGGCTGAACGATATCGCTCTTGAGGGTTGCCTCGGTAAAGACTCTTCTCAATCTCGATTCGGTTCTCTGTCCTGCGTCGCCCAGAATCATCATCGACATCTGTCCGTTGTCAAAACGGATGACCGTGCTGGTATCATTGGAGTCAGAGCTGTTGAAGCAACCAACGGGAGTCAAAAGATCCTCATGCGTGTAAAGCACCTCAAGGCTCACGTCAGCGATCTGAATCTTCTGACCTGCGTGCACCTTCATCTCCTTGCAGTTCGGGTATTTGGTCTTGAGGAGGTCACTCCACGCCTCAAGCAGATTGTACACCCAGTTTGTCATTTCCAGAGAAAACGTGTTGGTGACTCCGCCACAGTCCTGAATCGGAATGTTGGCAATGATTCTCTCCAGCTCGTAGTTCTCGTTGTATTTCTTAAGGAACTCAAGAAATCCTCTGGTGTGGTCGCTGTGATAGTGCGAGATATACCAGCCCGAAACTCTTACCTTGTCTCCGTCGGCAGTCCCCGTGATCTGATGCAAGAAAGCGTCAAATGCGCCCATGACTTCGTCCCCGTACATCTGCGAGCCGCCCCAGCCCTCGTACTCGCCGCCATCAATGATGATCACACTGTTGTCGGCGCACTTGATGACAGAGAGCGTTCCGCAATTGGGATGTCCGTTATTCTTACCGTCGGTCATGGGAAGACCGTAGAGGTAATACTCACTGCGCTCGCCTGCCGCGGGCGTGTAGGAATAGCCAAACTCCTCGACCGAAATTCCCTTCGGGTCAGAGATGACCTGCGCCTCCATCGCGCGAGGCTTGAAGGTAACGTGAACCCTCTGATCTGCGCTCTTGTAGGTCAGGAAAAGATTCTCTGCCGTGATATTTTCGTATTCCTTCTCAAAGCCGTAGGTCTCCAGCTTTGCAAGATACGCCCTGAACTCCGCCTCATTGGTTCTGTCGATCCGCTGAAGGCTGACGCTCGACATATTGCGTTTTCTGACAATTCGATTGGTAACGGTGCTACCGCAATCATACTCGTTGGGAACCATCTTGTTCCCCCCCACGGGATATGCGGGAACACCTCCAAATCTCCAGTGCTCTCTGGTGAAGTCCTTGAGAATTCTCTGATGGAAGAGATCTTTTGGAACCGTCACCTTCTCGGTGACCTCCCCCGAAAGGTAGGTCTCAATGAAGCACCTAGCAGCAACGCCGAGCTGATAGACATCGGAGCCGCTGATCACGAGCTTATTTCCGATCACGGCAACGGTGTAATAGGAATCGGATTCCTCTACCACACCTTTGGGAGCCGCGCTCTCGGGGCGATTGGTCTTTCCAAGGAGCAGCTCACAGACGTCCGCGTCGACGTCGCTCCTGTCTTCTCCCAAAAAGGAAGGAATGACACCCGTTTTTTTCTCGAAGGCAACGCGAATCTCCTCTCTGATCTTCGACACCGCGCCTTCTGCCAAAACGGGATTGACAAACTTAAAATGATACTTACCGTTTTCGAAAATTACAATATCAGTTTTCATGTCTTTTTTCGTAGTTCTTGTCCTTTCCGAGTATAGAATCTACGAGAGAACAAGGCGGGGAGGCTCCGATCATGGAGCTTCCCCGCCGGACTGCCGCTATGATTCTTAAAAGGTTTTTCGTAGCAAAAATTCTACGATATCGGTCGCGTTTCCCAGGTCGATGTTTTTGTAATCAACGTCAGGGATATGCTCTTTGGACATTGTGGTAGACTACCTGAATCTGTCCGTTAACCACAGCAAGTCCAACCGTCTCATTTCCTGCAAAGTAGCAGTTGTCCTTATCAACGAGGGCAATCAGCTTGTTATATCTGTAGATATAAGTTCCTTCCTCGCCAACCTTGGTCTTGGACTGCGAGCACTCATAGGACTGAGGCACGAGCGCAAAGTCAGGCTGAATCTCCTCGTAGATATCAAACACGTCGTTAATCAGGTGATGCGCCGGCTGAATGACGTCACTCCTGAGAGACAACTCGGTGTAGGTCTGTCTCAGTCTGGTTTCGGTCGTCCGTCCCGCGTCACCCAAGCTGATCATGGACATCTGTCCGTTATCAAAGCGGGTCACCGTGCTGGTATCGTTGGAATCTGCGCTTTTGAAGCGGTTGTTTCCATTGAGGAGATCCTCATGCGTGTAGAGAATCTCAAGGCTTACGTCAGCGATCTGGATCTTCTGACCTGCGTGTACCTTCATCTCCTTGCAATTCGGGAATCTGACCTTGATCAGATCGCACCAGTCGTCAAGAATTCTGTACACCCAGCTCGTCATTGACGATCCAAAGGGATTTGAAGAACCGCCACAGCTCTCGACCGGAATGTTTGCAATCACACGCTCCAGCTCGTAGCTTGCATGGTAGCCCTTGAAGAACTCAAGAAGTCCCTTGGTGTGGTCGCTGTGATAGTGGGAGACATACCAAGCGGAAATTCTTACCTTGTCTCCGTCGGCGGTCCCGGTGATTTCATGCAGGAAGTCATCAAATGCATCCATGACTTCCTTACCGTACATCTGCTTCAAACCGCCTTCGCCCTCATAATCACCGCCATCAATGATGATCACGCTGTTATCCGCGCACTTGATAACGGAGAGCGTTCCGCAGTTGGGAGCCATATTGCCCTCCTTGCCCTTACCATCGGTCATGGGAAGACCGTAGAGGTAATACTCGCTACGCTCGCCTGCTTCGGGGGTATAGGTATAACCGAACTCCTCCACGGAGATTCCGTTGGGATCATCGATCACCTGTACCTCTCTGATAGCGGGCTTATAGGCTACGTGAAATCTCACGTCACCCTTGGTGTAGGTCAGGAAGGTGACCTCCGCTGCGATGTTTTCATACTCCTTCTCAAATCCGAAGCTATCCAGCTTTGCAAGATACGCCTCAAACTCTGCGTCTGTGGTCTTCTCGATGCGCTGAAGGGAAACGTCGGACTTATCATTGTTGGAGGCAGATCTGCCCATAATGGTAGTACCACTCTTGTATACGGCTGCAATCAGCTTGTTTTCGCCTGCCTGCGAGTATGCGGGAATACCTCCAAGCTTCCAGTTCTCTCTGGTGTAGTCCTTGAGGATCTTCACCTCGGAGAGATCTCCGGATACCGCCACCTTCTCTGCGACGTCCCCCGAAAGGTAGTTCTCAACGAAATAGTCAATCGCAACGCCGATCTGATAGGAGTCCGAACCGTTGATCACGAGCTTGTTTCCGACCACGGAAACACTGTAATAAGCGTCGGTGCCTTCGGTCACGCCCGCAGGAGCTGCGCTCTCGGGACGATTGGTGTTTCCAAGAAGCACCTCAAACACTTCCGCGTTTGCCTTGCTCTTCTCATCTCCGGCAAAGGAAGGATTGATGCCCGTCTTTGCCTTGAAGGCGGCGCGGAGCTCATTTCTGAGCTCCGACACCGAGGCGTCAGACCAAGTGGGGTAAACAAACTCACAATTATACTTGCCGTTCTCGAAAATTACAAGATCAGCCTTGGGGGTTCCTTCTCCTTCATCCTTGTTCTTTCCGAGTATGGAATCCAAGAGATCACAGGACGAGCAAGTTCCGATCAGGGAGCATACCAGCAGAATAGCCGCTATGATTCGCAAAAGATTTCTTTTCATAGCATAATTCCTTTCTGTTCAGGACAATTACTGGATCTTGTAGTTAGCCATGAATTCGTCGATCTTTGTCTTCAGAGAAGCAGCCAGCGTTTCGGTGGTACCGGTAACGTCTGCGGGCTTCACGCTGTCAACCATCTGACGGATGTCAGTGTTCTGCGCATTTACCCAACCGTAAACCGCTGCGAGGTCGAGGGTAAGGGTGCTTGCGATGATGTCATAGATCTTGGACTCGGACTGGTTCTGTGCATAGGTGAGCTTCATGGTCTTCTCATAGAATGCAGGGTAGATGTAGTTGTAGGAGAGAGCCATGTACATCTCGTAGAAGTATGCGGAGGTCTCGGGGTTCTCAGCCTGAACGGGAATACCGGAAACGTTTGCATTCCAAGTAGGAATGTAGGAAATGTACTCGCCGCCTGCGGTTTCCATGGGAGAAGGCATCAGGACCTCATCAACATCGATCGTTCGTCTTGCAGCGCCGTATGCAGCCAGAATACCGATCTGGAAGAGGCTCTGTCCTTGGACGAACATCGGACCGCTTCCGCTCTCACGTGCAACGTGAATCAGCTTGGTATCACCGGTATAATTCTGGATCGCCTGCAGACGAGCCTGGTTCTCGGTGGAGTTTACGCTTACAATGGGGAGGTCCTGCGCGTTCTTCTCAACGTGTGTTCCACCCATGATATAGTACAGGTTCTCTACACCATACTGAGAAATCAGGAAAGTATACTTGTCGTTCTCGTCACCGGTTACGGTACCGGTAGCGAAGTCATAGTCGTAGGACAGCATCTTCTCAAACGTCCACTGCTTGTTGAGTGCGAGGTTATACAGCTCCTGCTTCAGATCCACACCTGCCTGGTTGGTGAGCGCAGTGTTGTTTACACAGGTAACCTGAGCACCTCTGATATTACCGGTGGTGTAGTAGCCTGCGGCAGCAAACTGCTTGCCGGCGATGGTGAGCTGCTCGTTGAGGGTGGAGGTGTAGTATTCTCTGTCGGGGTGAATAAGGTTATCGTACTCGTTCATGTCAAGGAGCACCATCTCGGTAATGAGCTTACCTGCGGTGGTCGCAGCAAACATCAGCATGTCAAAATCCTTGAACAGGTTACCTGCATGGAGGTTGATGAAGTTTGCGCTCTCACTGTATGCGCCGTCATAAACGTTGGGGTTGGTTGCATAACCGTTGTAAACGAGACGCGCGCCGGTCAGATTCTCGAACTGGAGGTCGCGCTTGTAGCTTGCCTCTGCAACGATGTTAGAGGAAATCTCATCGGTCTTGGGGTTGATGGGCTTAGGAATCCACTCACTGATGTAGCTTCCGCCACCGAAGGAATAACCAACGGTGAATCTCTCGCCGTCAAAGGTCTTGTCCTCCAGACCGGTCATGTTGTAGACCTCGTCTCTTACAGCAGGGTTAACGTCGTCATTCACGGGGGGAGTGTTGCCTTCGTCCTTCTTTCCAAACAAATCACAAGATGCGATCATAGGAAGCATCATCATGATTGCCAGGATCAGGCACAGAAGTTTGCTTGTGGTTTTCATGTTTGTTTCTCCTTTTTTGTGTTTTTTATTTTTTGATACTTTCGTATCACTTTTCAGAGGTATCGCCCCAAGTGCCCTTCATGAAATCGTCATCGGACATTGCATCCTTATATTCCACGTTGGGAATCGTGACTTCTTCCTTGGGTTTGGTGGTGGTATTGGCGGGTGTTTCGTCGCTGCTGTTATCCACGGTGGTATCCGAGGCGTCCTCGCCCTTATCTACCCAGGGTGCCTTCTCCTCCAGCCAGGTCTTAAGCCCGCAGGAGGTGGTAAGTGCGACCATCGCAAGACAGAGCACCAACAAAACAATTGCGCGTACGTTCGTATGTTTCATATCCGTTCTCCTTTCACGCCAGAGGCTCAAGCGTGCTGTTGATCACGCCGTTCTTAAAGGATACCTTCATGGTTCCTCCGTTGAGACGGACTGCAAGCTTGCCGAGCATCTTGAAGCTCGTGACCTCAAAGTCGATCTGGCCGATATCGGTGGGAACGCCTTCCAGAACAGCACCGAAGATGTAGTATGCGCCAAGATCGGTTGCATAGCAGTTGGTCATCGTTCCGCTCTCGGTTGCGTTGATCGAGTCATACACAGCCGTTCCGCTCAGGCGGTAGAACGCCTCCACGAACTCGCCGTCTTCATTTCTATAACGCACCGTGATATCAAATCCGACGCCTACACAGTTCAAATTATAAATACTACCGATAAATCGGATGGTCTGCGTGCCGTCTTCTGCTTCACTGTACTGGATATCCACCACGTCGGAGGCATTTGTACCCTTTTCGGAAACCACGAAGGTCGCCGGCTCGGTGATGGTCAGGGGTTCGTCACCTTCCATGGGAGGAAGCACGACGATTCCGGTTGCCTTATCTACCCAAATCGCATCCATTTTTGCGGTGGCCTCAGGGAAGCTTTCAACAGTGATATAGCCGTTCTCTTCGTCGAAGCGATCCTTTCTCAAAATGGCGCCCTTTTCGTTCTCGTAGGTCACATACTGGAACTGAGGCATCTTTTCGGTATTCGCTACAACGCCTTCGTAGATGGAAATGTCCTTAATATCCAGAACCTCGGTTCCGTTGGTGGGCTTCACCACGCCGGTACCGTTATAATTGGAATATCCGACGCAGAAAGCAAGCGTCTGGGTCTTAAACTCGGAAAGCTTGGCTGCCGCAGAATTTGCAGGCGAATTAAGATCCCAAGTCGCGGGCACCACGGTGTCACCAACCTTCAGGGAAAGGATTCCGTTGTTAATGGTCAGAACGAAACGCACGTATCCGTCGTCGTCACTTCTGGCGGTCCAGATATTACCGATGTTCTTTCCGTACGGGTTCGTGCTACCCGGTTGGTAGTAAACGTCCATACCGGTGTAGAAGTTTTTGACGTCTCCGTTCATGTGAACGCGAACACCGGCACTCTTGTTCGGACTCTTAAGGTCATTGGTCAATCCGGCGTACAAACCGGTTTTACCATTCATTCTGGCGTAGAATTCAATAGTGTAAGAGTAGAATACGATGTTCTCAGGATCATCCGTGTTCACCAGAGGAAGATCGGTCAGGACACCGTAGCCACCCCAGCCGCTACTAGCTCCGGTTGCATTGGCAACGTATGTACTCAGGGTACCCTTGTTGATTCCGGACGAGTAGTTTTGAGTTACGTTCGCGTCCTCGCGCTGATAAGTAACCGCATTCATATCCATGCCCGCAAGCTGGAGCAGAAGAGGTCCGTTCTCATCGAACGACTGGCGAGCAACCAACGTCGTCGCCTCGGTAAAGGTCGCGGGTGCCTTCACCTTCTCACCGGTCTCCTTGTCGTACCAGCCCTCAAAATTAACCAGACCAAAATCCGGCAAGCCATACATCTTCAGGCCGTCCACGGGAGGAATCGTATACCTCATTACCTCCATCCCCGCACTGTTCTCAAGAATCAAGAACTCCTGGTGCGCGACCAACGTTGTCGTCTCGGTAAAGGTCGTGGTCACCGGAACATCCTTGCCGGTCGCCTTGTCAGTCCAGCCCCAAACGTCATTGCAGCTCGCAAAAGTCGGATAGGCGTCGAACTTCTTGCCTTCCACGGGAATCTCATAAGTTCCCAGAAGATTGCCGTCCGCATCTTCAAAGTAAACAAACTCCTGACGTGTAACCAGCGCCGTAGACTCGGTAAAGGTCACAGGGTACGTAATCCACTTACCGGTTGTTTTTTCATACCAATCCCAAACGTTGGTAAGCCCAACGTCAGGGACAGTCTCCAACGTCAAGCCGTCCACAGGGATCGTTTCGGTTTTCACAATTTTACCCGAGCCATCCTCATAGGTCAGAAACTCCTGATATCCGACCAGCGTCGTCTGCTCGGCAAAGGTTGCAGGGAACTGAATCTCCCTGCCGGTCTCCTTGTCGTACCAGTACCACACGTTGGTAAGCTCGGTCTCGGGTTCGGTTTCGAGCGTCAGGCTACCATCAAGGATCTCGGTGTAACCAAGCTCCTCGCCTGCCATGTTCTCATAGATGACAAACGTTCTGAACTCAGGCTCCTCAACCTCGGGTACCTCATCGGGATCCACAACCCCCGAATAAATGGAAATATCCTTCAATTCGAGAGCACAGGAATTAACCTCGGGATCTGTAATAGCCGACTGCGTAAAGTATGCAAAGCCAGCCTCCAGATTCAACGTATCGACTACCCAGTTGTCCACCTTTAAGAAGTTACCGTTGATGGGGCGGTTCAAGTCGTACTTTACGCCGATATCTTCTCCACCGATGGAAAGACCCATATACCGACCGTCGAAGGTCAGCACGAAGCGAACGAATCCGTCCTCATCTGCCTTGGTTTCCCAGAAGTCCTCCTCAAAGGTTACTCCGTTCTTGTTACCGGTATCCTCCTTCTGGTAATAGCCGTCCACCCACCACTTGTTGTGGGTAGCTACCTTTTTACCGCTGGAGTATGCGTACATATCCACGCCGTAGAAGGGATAACTGAGTGCTTCGTTCAAGCAGAAGCCCATGAACATACCCATACCGTTGGAACGGTCGGACAGCTTTGCATAGTACTCAACGGTGTATGCAGTCGTGCCATCCAAAGGCAGATTGGTCTTCAGACCCAAACCTCCACGGGGTGCCTTTTTCTCGGTGTTTTTCTTCACCAAGATTTGCGTGGAATCGTCAGGATTCCTTTTGGCATCATCCATGTCGCTCATCGTGCTGACCTTCACACCGTAAGGATTGTAGGTCAGCGTCTTGCTATCCATGGCATCAAAATGCAAAAGCAGCGTCCCTTCTCTGTATGGCGGCGGTACCGCAAGCACCGACAGAGGAAGTGCCGTTACCAGCATCAGCATGGCAAGAACGACCGCAATCAGCTTTGAAAGGGATGTTCTCTTCAAAAGGTTTTTCTTCATTTTGTTTCCTCCTTTGTTGAAACTGCACAATTTTCGAACATCAAAATATGCAAAAGGACGATACTTCGACGAAAGAAAAGTTGTTGTACGGGGTAATTATACAATATAATAGATAGGACTTCAAGCACTGTTCTTCTCTAATTATGGCACTTTTGTCTTTTTCCAGAAGAATAAAGTAAAAATTTGTATACTTTACGCTTGAAAAGGGATAAAATTAAAATTTTCTTCACAGAACGTTCTTTTTTGAATGGAAAAATACGACAAAAAAGGGTGTCTCAAATGCATTTTTGCATTCGAGACACCCCTTCGGGGTGGTGCTCAGCGAGACAGCCTCGCGACTTCCCTTCTTTTCAGGCGCTTCAAGGTCGCCTGCAGCATGGGAGTATTATAGCGAAGTGCCAGTGTGGGCAGGATATTCAGAAATAAATTGACGACGGCGACGGGAAGCGCGACCGTAAAGGCGCAAGTATTCGGAAGGGTGAGCATTGCCAGAAAGCCCACGGGATAGGAAAGCCTGTGCGTGAGCACCCCCTTATTACATTCAATAATGAAGCGTTCGATGTATGCGGGATTGTCGGGCTCGCGCAAAACCTTCTTGCTGAATCCCCCAAGACCGCCAAGCTCCCAGACCCTGTCCTTCCAGCGTCTCACCTTCAGCTTTTTGTAAAGCTTTCGCTCCCACTCGCTCACGTGATAGAGGGGATTCTCCACACCAAACCACGCGTTTGGCATCTTGTTGATGACGATCGCCCAAAAGCCGTCCAGCGCAAACTGGAGCGCGGTACACCAAACCACGGCGGCGATCATGTCATACCACGGGGCAACGCCGACGGCGATATTGACGGCAGAGATCAGCGCCATCGCGATTCCGATGATCGAAAGGTAAAGTTTCATCTTTCACCGTACACGAGGGGCTTTTGATAAAACTCCTCGTAGACCTTTACCCATGCGTCATAGTTTTCCCGTTTCATCTTCTCTCTCGCCTCTGCCGCCGAGAGACCTTCATCGGGATAGATGGCAGGCAGGATGTGAACGGTGTATTCCTGCACGAAAAAACCGTCTCCGTCGGGCACGTCGCTATCCTCCATGGTGATAAAGATGGGCACGATGGGGGCTTTGTTCCGCACCGCCAGCGAAAACGCGCCGTCCTGCAAGGGCTTGGGCTTGCGATAGTTCCACCACATGCTCTGCTCGGGATAAATCAGAATGGTCTCCCCTCTCCCCAAAAGCGTCCCCACCGCGCGCAGAAATTTCTTCATGGTCGCGGTCTGACTGGAGAGCGGGAGGGTATTGCAGTGACGCATGAAAAGTCCAAAAGGCTTTGGCGGGTTGGTATAATTCCCTTCCCGAATGACCTTGTAGAGCATTTTCCCATCCATGTGCTCACGCAGGGCGATCCACACGGCGTAATTGTCGCAGACGCTGAAATGGTTGCAGGTCACAAATCTTCCACCCTCAACGGCGTCAAAATTCTCGATGCCGCGAACCTCCTTGACGATGAGCCGGCGGTTTGCGATCATCTTGTCAAAGAAACGCGCGCCGGCGATGTTTGCGATCTTATTTTTAATCTTGCTTGACAGCTTTTCGTTCAGATAGTCCACCTGATCGGGCATGAGGGGATAGGTCTCGGGATCGTCCTCGACATCCAGATGCCACTTTTCCTGCCTCTCAAGCTCGGCGATCCGCTCGAGCAGCTCTAATTTATGAGACGATTGTTCCATGGTTTCACCTCGTGTAAAGTACCTTGGAGAAGGTCTGATCGGAATTCGCGATACGGACCGCGTGATCGAGAATTTCCTCTGCCGCCGCCTCCTTTTTTTGTCGATCCGATTCGCTGAAGCTTCTCCTTCTGCGGCAGATCTCGGCGTAGAAGGGAGAGCGCGCGGCATAGCGCCAAAAGTGCTCGCCGTACGCCACATCATCGTATTGCCAAGGCTTTTTGTAGAGGGCGTAATGCACGATCCCCCCGTCAGCCTCCCCTGCCCCGAGCATGGGCTCTTGGTTCCAAATACTCGACAGCACACAGATTCTGCCTTGGCAAAGATAATTCAGATACGCCTGATCGGGATCCAAAAGATCGAACTCGTGCTCCGTGATGAGCTGAATGAATTTGTCCTCGATCCTCTCCCGTCTGTAGGCGGCAAGATTCATCAAAAGCACGCCCGCGTTGACGTAACCGTCGGGATCCACCCCCAACGCGCGCTCGGCATACAGTCTGAACTCCTTGGTACTGCGAACGAATTGCTCGGGTGCCGCGCCCAGAACGTTGTCTCCGAGATCGGTGTGGTAGAGCTCTGCAATATCCCCCAGCACCACGAGATCGCAATCCAGATACAAGACCTTATCGTACTGCGGAAAAAGTGATGCGATGAACAGTCTGTAATAGGTCACGATCGAAAAATGATAGACGTCCCGCAGGCGCGATTTGATAGACGCGAGCTGCTCGGAAATATCCATAAAATCGATTCGCACGCCCGCACGCTCGTTCGCTTTTACCTTCTTGGTGCTTTCTGCGGAAAGACCTGTATTCAAAACAATGATCCTGTAATCGTAATTTCTTGACGCGTTCTCGTTCAGCGAACGCAGAGCGACGTCAAGATAGGGGATATAATTATCGTCAGTTGAAAAGAAAATCGGGATCTCCTTCGTCATCCTCTCACACTCCTTTGCGCTTGATTCTGTACTTTGCACCCTATTATAGGATTGGCGAGGCGGAAAGTCAACCGACCGATCGTAGATACGGGTCTACACTTAACAGCCGCCTCCGTAGAGTCGGCTCTCTACGGCTCTACGAACAGTAGAATCGAGAAAAAAGCACCCCGTTTTTGCAAGAACGGGGTGCTTTTTCGGGGTTTTATTGTTTTTTCGGTTTGTTGATAAAAGACCAGAGCACGATCACGATCTGCCCCGCTACTCCAAGCAGGTAGATAAGTGAAACGTTGACTCCAAAATAGAGGCAGGTGATCTGAACCGCCGACAAAATCGACCACATCAGAAGGGATATGATGAGATAATTATGTCTGGGGTTGAACCAGATTGAGTTGAAGACCAGACGCACGATCAGCACGACGGGCAAAGCGTAAATGAAGTACAGCCATTGGAAGGACATTCCCCCGATGATCAGCGTGGTGATGATAAAGGCGATGATGGCAACCACCCAGCCCACGCTCTCCGAAACGTAGGAAATGGCGCGGCGGTTGTATTTTCCCCGTTGCTGCTTGGGAGCCGACGCGGTCGCCTCGATGTTCTCCGACTTTACCAATTCGTCCAGCGTCACGCCGAACAGCTCTGCAAGCTCAACCAGCACCGAGATATCGGGAGAGGACTCGCCTCTCTCCCATTTGGAGATGGTCTTGTCCGAATAATTCAGTTTTTCCGCAAGCTCCAGCTGCGTCAGATTGTTCTGCAGACGAAGCTCGGTCAGATTCTTCGCAAGAATGCTTTTGATGTCTCTCATGGTACGTTCTCCTGTTGTAAATGGCGCGTCGCCAATCACTGTAAGTATCAGTATATCACAAAAAGGCTCAAATGTCAACAAGTCTTTCCCTTTTGGGTGTCGGAAGGCTTGCGACACCTATAGTATAACAGCCAAAAAGGTGGAATGGAACAACACGTTTTGGAGGAAACGTTGTTTTGTAAAAGTTGCGGGAGGCACCCCATCGGAGAGTCTGACCTCAAACGCGCGTGTGCGTGCAATGCGATGCGTTGATTGGGTTCGATCGCGCGTTCTTGGCAAATTGGAGAGTTGTAGGACGTCCCATCGGAGAGTCTGAACTCAAACGCGCGTGCTCGTGCTGCGCGTTGCGTTGATTTGGTGCGGTCGCGCGTTCTTGGCAAATTGCAAGCAATTTGCTGAGTTCAGACTCGCGTTTGTGATCGACAAAAAAGAGCAGGCATCGCGTTGCGATGCCTTCTCTTTTTTGGTGACCCATCGGAGAGTCGAACTCCGGACACCATGATTAAAAGTCATGTGCTCTGCCATCTGAGCTAATGGGTCTTTTTTGGCTACCTAAAGATTATACCATAAACCCGTCAGTTTGTCAAGATTTATAAAAAAGATTAAACATACAAATTCAACCTGCAATCTTTGACCGTTTTTGTGCAGATTACACCTGTTTTTGCTTGATTCTGGACAGCTCGCGCTTGGTATGGCTTGCCATCATGGAAATGTTCTCGGGCAGGATCGAGGGGAGCGTGGGGGTATATTCCCCATCGTTGATCTCGCTCTCGCGGATGTCCGATCTGACCCACCGGAGGATCATCTTTTCCAAAAAGCCTGCCTTCTCCAGCTTGAGAAGACCCCCGAAGTTGAGGGCTGCATAGGCGCTGTCAAGGAGAGACTTATCGAAGATCTTTTGCACGTATCTCTCGAACTCGTGCCCAAATCCGCAACACAAAAAGAGGGCGTGCGGCTTTTCACAAAGTTCTGCCCCGTGCTCCTGCAGATAGGCGCGCAGGCTCTGTCTTGCCCGTCCGAATCTGACCGACGATCCAAGGATCACCACGTCGTATTCACAAGGGTTCGGGCTCACCGTATCCAGATCCGCCAGCGTAACGTCCTGATGCTTCAGCTCCTTGCCAAGCATCTCGGCGCACGCTTTTGTCGTTCCCGTTTTGGATGCATACCCGATCAGGATCCTCATCTCGTCTCACCTCCTTGAAAAAAATACCCGACGGGCAATGCCGTCGGGTGTTTCTCGCCTGTACAAATTACTTGTACTTGCGCTTTCTGGCTGCTTCGGACTTCTTCTTGCGCTTTACACTCGGCTTTTCGTAGTGTTCTCTCTTACGAAGCTCGGTGAGGACGCCGGAACGAGCCGTTGCACGCTTAAAGCGACGAAGTGCGCTGTCAAGAGACTCGCCTTCTTTCACTCTGATTTCTGCCATTGATATCCCTCCCCTCCACCGGTAACAAGAGATAATATGTCGGGATTTTTCCCAAAACAAAATTATCTTTCCATATTATACACGATTTCTG
>JAZSBE010000008.1:0-12279 GCA_045602215.1 Eubacteriales bacterium
TTCAAAGTCATTTTTTCATGAGAAAAGCCTCTGCAAACGCAGAGGCGTTTTTTCAGAAAGACTTAGTCAGCGTATACGCTAACCTTCTTCTGGCTCTTGCTCTTGTGCTCAAACTTAACGGTTCCGTCAATGAGAGCAAACAGCGTGTAGTCCTTACCAACGCCAACGTTCTCACCGGCGCAAACTGCGCTTCCGCGCTGTCTGATGATGATGTTGCCTGCCAGAACGTGCTGACCGTCGGACTTCTTCACGCCAAGGCGCTTGGACTCACTGTCACGGCCGTTCTTGGTAGAACCTACACCTTTCTTATGAGCAAAGAATTGTAAACTGAGCTTTAACATCATTCTTTTCCTCCAAAATTTTTGAATGTGGATTGCGAATTAGTCTTCATAGGGCTGATCCTTGACGCTGACGTCAAGATAATCGCCGTACTCCTCGAGCATATCGCTAAGCTGGAGATAATATCCCATGATGATACCCGAAACCGCGTACCGCTTGTAATCGTCCGATTCAAACTCGGGCAACGCAGCCTTGACGCGAACTCGCACGCGAGTGTCGTCCTCGGAAATATCGTAGTCAACGTGGGAATCATACGCCACCTCAACGGTGTTGATGAGAAACATGGTCATGGACGAAACCGCCGCGCACAAAATGTCGTCGCCTGCTTCCCCGTAGCCCGTGTGTCCCTGCTCCTCGAAGCCGTAGAAAACGCCTCCGCTTCTGTAAAACACGATCTTCGTCATGTTCCCTTGACTGATTTTACAATCAGCCCTCGATCTTCACGATCTGAACCTTGGTGAAAGGCTGTCTGTGACCGATCTTCTTCTTCTCGTTCTTCTTGGACTTGTACTTGAAGACGTAAATCTTCTTGTTCTTGCCGTTCTTCAGTACCTTAGCGGTAACCTTGGCACCAGCAACGGTGGGAGTACCAACCTTGAAGCCGTCCTCGCTGGACAGGGCCTTAACGCTGTCGAAAACGATCTCGTCTCCTTCAGCAACCTCGAGCTTTTCCACAAAAATGATGTCCTGCTCGACTACTTTGTACTGCTTTCCGCCGGTTTCAATCACTGCAAACACGAAAAGCACCTCTCTTTCTGATAGACTCGCTGAACCTAAGGCGGCGCCAAAATTGGACGCGCTTAAAAGAGCCTTTTTCAAGCGGCAAATTATTATACCACGCAAGCAACCCATTGTCAAGAGATTTTTTTATTTTTTTTGATCAATTTTGTTTTTTTCTGAAAAATCTATTGCTTTTTACCCTCTCGCGTGATATAATAAGCAAGCGCGACGCCCTTCCCTCGCGCGTTTCTTCCTGAACTGAATACGCCTGCATAGTTAAATGGATATAATAAACCCCTCCTAAGGGTTAGTTATGGGTTCGATTCCCGTTGCGGGTGCCACAAAGAGAGCCTGCCCTCGTGGCAGGCTCTCTTTGTGCTACCCGCACGCGACCCCATCTCCGCCGAAGCTTGCGACGGCGGAATCGGGTTCGCATACCCCACCCTATTTGCACATTTGCATTTAGGGTGGGGATTTTCTTTCATTCTATTTTACTTCGCCTCAAACCAGTTCTCGCCGGTATGAACCTCGACGGTGAGGGGGACGGAGAGGGTTGCGACCTGCTCCATTTCCTCTTGGAGGATCTTTTCAGCGCGGTCGGCGCAGTCGCGGTGCGCCTCTACCAAAAGCTCGTCGTGCACCTGTAGGATCAGACGCGCGTCCAATTGTTCGTCCTGCAGACGCTTGTGAACGCGGATCATCGCCAGCTTGATGAGGTCGGCAGCCGTGCCCTGAATGGGACTGTTCATCGCCACGCGCTCTCCAAACTTCTGCTGCATCTTGTTCTTGCCTGCAAGCTCGGGGATATAACGGCGTCTGCCAAAGAGCGTGGTCACGTATCCCTTCTCGTACGCCTCGGCGATGGTGCTCTTGAGATAGTCGTCCACCTTTGCAAAGCCTGCGAGATACTGATTGATATAGTCCTTTGCCTCGGCGACCGAGACTCCGATGTCATCCGACAGGGAGAACGCGCCGATGCCGTACATGATTCCAAAGTTGACCGCCTTCGCCTTCTTTCGCATATCGGGCGTGACCGCCTCGGCAGGAACGCCGAACACCTTTGCCGCCGTGGAGGTATGAATATCCGCGCCGTGCAAAAAGCCGTCGATCATGGTCTCGTCTCCCGAAACGTGCGCCAAGAGTCTCAGCTCGATCTGCGAGTAGTCGGCGTCAATGATCACGTAGTCGCGGCTCTCAGGCAGAAAGAATCGGCGAAGCTCCTTTCCAAGCTCGGTGCGAACGGGAATGTTCTGCAGATTCGGCTCGGTGGAGGAAAGTCTTCCCGTCGCCGTGCCCGTCTGCTTGAAGGTGGTGTGTACCCTGCCCCCCTCGTCGGCTACCTTGAGCAGTCCGTCCGCATAGGTGCTCTTGAGCTTGGTCACCTGACGGTAATCGAGAATGTCCTCGATGATGGGGTGATAGGGGCGGAGCTTTTCCAGAATCTCCGCATTGGTGGAGTACCCCGTCTTGGTCTTCTTTCCGTGCGGAAGTCCCAGCGTCTCAAAAAGGACGTCTCCAAGCTGCTTGGGAGAGTTGATGTTGAACACCGTTCCCGCCTGCATATGAATCTGCCCCTCAAGGGCGCTTGCCACCGCGCCGAGATGCTCGCCGTAAACGGCGATCCCCTCGCGGTCAATGCGGAAGCCTGCCGTCTCCATATCAGACAGCACCAAGGCGAGAGGCATCTCGACCGTCTCCATCAGATCCGCCTGCTCGCTCTCCTCAAGCTTTGCAGAGATCGCGCGATAGAGCCGCTCAAAGAGGGCGACCGCGGGATATCCCTCGGGCAGGATCTCGGAGAGATAGTCCTGTACCAGTGTCTCCAAGGTATAGTTGCTCTTGGAGGAATTGGCAAGGTATCCTCCCAGCATCAGATCAAAGAGTTTCAAGGTTCTCAAGCCCTTGAGATCGGGATTTTTGTAGAGCGACTTGCAATCATAGCAAATCACCTGCTTGCCCTCCAAAAGTGCCAGCGCGGCATCTACGTCACCCGTGTAGCGTCTCACCTCCCCGCCAACGGCAAAGAGGCGCGCGTCAGTTGCATCAAATCCAACCTCGGCGGCATTGGCAAGAAACTCCTTCAGTCCTGCCTCGTCCACGTCCGAGATCTCGGGCGCGCCAAGCTCCTGCGTCTCCTCGGTCGGCGCGGCATCTACCGCGTCCAAGCCAAATCGCTTGATGAATCCCGCAAATTCGAGGCGCAGGAAAAGCTCCCGCGCGGCTTTTTTATCCATACCCTCGCACAGAAGATCGGAAAGAGATACCGAAAGGGGCACCTCGCGGCAGATGCGCGCGAGTCTCTGGGAGAGATACGCGCTTTCCTTGCCGTTCTCCAGCTTCTGACGAACCGAGGGGGTGTGCTTGGCGGTGGGAAGCGCCTCGTAGACGCCGTCCAGACTTCCGTACTCCGAGATGAGCTTGCAGGCGGTCTTCTCACCGATTCCAGCAACGCCGGGAATGTTATCCGAGCTGTCACCCATGAGCGCCTTGACATCCACGAACTGCGAGGACGCCACGCCGTACTTGGCGCGGAATGCCTCCTCATTCATATCAACCGTATCGGAATTGGTGGCAAGGAGCACGTGCACGTCCTCGCTGATGAGCTGAAGCGCGTCTCGGTCTCCCGTCATGAGGTACGCCTCGGTCTTCTCTGCCTCGCACATCGCCGCGAGCGTGCCGAGAATATCGTCTGCCTCGTAGCCCTCCAGCTCCAGCACGGTAAAGCCCATCGCGCGGAGAATCTCCTTCGCTACGGGAAATTGCTGCGCAAGCTCCTCGGGCATCGGCTTTCTTCCCGCCTTGTAGGCATCGTAGAATTGATGACGGAAGGTAGGTGCCTTGAGGTCAAATGCAACGGCGCAGTAATCGGGCTTCAGTTGCTCCTGCTGACGGCTGATCATATTGACCGTTCCGTAGAGCGCATTGGTAGGAAAGCCGTCCTTGGTGGTCAGCGGTCTGACCCCGTAAAAGGCGCGGTTGAGAACACTGTTTCCGTCTACCGCCAAAAGTTTTTTCATGCTTTACTCCTTAAAAATCGGGGGTGCCGTCCATTCCTCGGCATCCACGTCGTAGAACTGATCGTAAAAACCGCTGTCGATCTTTCTCGAAAGAGGCGAGCAACGGTAGGTTCCGCAATGCTGTCTCATGATGGGACAGAAGCGATCCTCCGCGATGATCAGATGCTCCAGCATGACCACGTCAATGCTGCTGAGCATATTATTAAGCGAATCGGTCAGATTCAAGTCACTTGAGGACGGAATCGCCAGTCCGTGGGGATGGTTGTGCGCCAGCACCACAGACGAGGCCTTTTTCCGCATGACCTTCTGCATAATGACTCCCATGGGTGCGGGCGAGGAATTGACCGTTCCCTCGGAGATCAGGCAGCAGTCAAGGATATTCATGCGATTGTCGAGCAGCATCATATAGAGGCACTCGTGGTCAACGCCGATAAATCTTCTGCAAAAATATTGCGCGATCTTGCTCACCGAATCATAGCTGGGACCAAGTTTGTCCTGCTCGTTGGCGTAGCGACGGGTAAGCTCGGGGATCATCTTCAGAAAGATCGCCGTCTTGACGCCGATTCCCGGAACCTCCTGTAGTTCATCCTCCGACGCCTCAAACAATTTCTTGAGTGAGCCGAAATGCTCCAGGAGCTGATGCGCGATCTCATTCGTATCCCCTCTCGGGATGGAATAATACAAAATCATCTCCAGTATTTCGTGGGTTGCGAAGCTATCAAAGCCTGCCTGCAAGTATCGTTCTCTCATTCGGTCTCTGTGGTTTTCATGCATAATAGGGTATCCTTTGGTTTCATCAGTTGTTGTCTATTTATTTTACCATGAAGCGGCGTAAAAGTCAAGCAAAGAGACAAAAAGAATCGGGACACAAAAGCGCAAATCCGCCGATGTGTCCCGAGCATTTATTTTTTCAGCATTGAAAGCTCCGCCGCAGCCGCTCTGATCTCACGCGCGATCGACTCGGCGTCAAGTCCCGCTCCTTCAAAGCAGTTCTGCCCCTTTGCGGGAATCGCGAAGGGATTGTCCAGCGCCATGACGCGCACGGTCTTGTTCTGCATCACGTCATACGTCTCCAGTGCCTCGGAAAGCAGCATTCCCATGCCGCCCGTCCGAATCTCCTCCTCAAGGAAGAGCACCACGGACGCCTTTCTCGGAAGATACCGCTCGACGTCCGCCGCAACGCTTGCATAGGGTGCGATCTTTTCCAGAAGCAGGATTCCAACGCGTACGCCCTCTGCCATGAGAAGATCCGCCGCCTTCATTGCTTCGCAGACAATTCGACCGTGTGTCACGATCACGCAATCCAAAGCCTCGGCCGATTCTCCCTTTTGCAAAAAGTCACCCCGAATCCCGACACACGCGGGATCGGTATTTCCATAGAACGCCTCCACCACGCGCGGATTCTCTACCCCGTTGGGGTATCGGATCGCCACGGCGCGATCTGACGCGTAAGCCTCGTTCATCGCGTTTCTGAGGGCGTCCTTCGTTACGGGTGTGTAAATGGGCATATCGGGAAGTTGTGACAGGAACGCCACGTCAAACACACCGTAGTGCGTCGGGCCATCAGCCAGATTCATACCCGCGCGGTCAATGAAGAAGGTCACGGGCAGACGTTGTAGCTCTACGTCATGAATGATATTGTCATAGGCTCTCTGCAGGAAGGTGGAATAGATCGCCACCGCGGGACGGTAGCCGTTCGCCGCCAAGCCTGCTGCAAAGGTCACGGCGTGCTCCTCGGCAATTCCAACGTCAAAGAAGCGCTCCTTATATGCTTTTCTGAAGCCGTCAAGTCCCGTTCCGTCAGCCATCGCCGCGGTGATTGCACAGATGCGCGGATCCGACTCTGCCATGCGGCAAAGATTTGCGCCCATCTGATTCGAAAATGTCTCCTCGGGGTTGGCAACCGCCGAGCCTCTGGGCGACATTCCGTGATAGATATCGGGGCGCTCCTCGGCATCGGGATACCCCTTGCCCTTCTTGGTCTTGACGTGAATCACGCAGCTCTCGCCGCTGAGCTTTGCCTCGTGCAGCACCTTCTCAAGCGCATCCTCGTCGTTTCCGTCCACAGGGCCGAAATAGAAGATCCCCAACCGCTCGAACATATTGCTGCCGTAAAGCGCATTTTTCACCAGTGTCTTGACCCGCTGAATGAGGCGAATCAGATATTTGCCGATGAGAGGCAGGTGCGAAAGCACGCTTGAGACGGTACGCTTGGTCTTGAAGTATCCTTTAGAGGCGCGCAAATGCGAGAGCTCCTTTGCAAAGCGTCCGATGTTCTTGGAAATGGACATCTCGTTTTCGTTGAGAATGATAATCAGGCGAAGATGCTTTCGGCAATTATTGAGCGCCTCGTGAATCATGCCTCCTGTATATGCCCCGTCGCCGATCACGCAAACGGTGTAGGCATCCGATCCGCTGAGACGATCCGCCTCGGCAAAGCCCAACGCCGCCGACAAGGAGGTGGAGCTGTGCCCCGTTCCAAAAGAATCGTGCTCACTTTCGGTGCGCTTGGGGAAGCCGCTCATACCGCCGCTCTGACGCAGGGTGGAAAAGCGATCGGTTCTGCCGGTCATCATCTTGTGCACGTAGCACTGATGTCCAACGTCAAATATGATATGATCGTGAGGAGTGGAAAAGACACGGTGGATCGCCAAGCTCAGCTCCACAGCGCCTAGGTTGGAGGCAAGATGGCCTCCCGTTTCACTCACGTGTTCAACAAGATAGGCCCTGATCTCCTCTGCGAGATCGGTCATTTTGGATTCGGGAAGCGCTTTGAGGTCATCGGGAGACCTGATCGAATCAAGTATGGATTCCCCGACAAAGTTTTTTTCGTTTTTCTTTGCCATATAAACGCTCCTTTCTTCAGACATTCCAACATATTATAGCACAAAGCGCCCCGTTTGTCAACTATATTCTTCCCACATTGCGCCCTTTTCATCAAACACGACAGGAAAGCCGAGACAAGTCCCTCGCAGGACCTGTCCCGGCATTTTGCTTCTTTGTTATCCGTGAACCTGATAGTAATATTCAAGCGCTGTCGCGATATGCTCAAGATAAGGCAAAAGCTCTGCGCGCGTGCACTCTCTCTTGATTTTGAACTCCTGACCGTTATTGAAATTGTTATAATACGGCGCAGCCGCCTCGAACGCCGCGCGGAGATTTACGATCTCGGGCGCATCGGAATGCTGATTGGTTCTGAGAATGTCGTATACCTTCTTGAGAAGTCCGGAGTTGTCCACCTTATTGAATATCTCCTGGTCTCCTGCCGACATGATCTCCGTAATCGTCTTCAGAAGGTCATATTGCGTTCCGTTCGTCTGCGCTACCTTATATTCAATTCCGTCCGCAACGACGTAGGTGTTTGGCGTTGCCCTCCAGCTACTTACGTCAAACGCGCCCTGATAGACGTTGTCACTCGTGTCATAATCGACGATGTTCGCCGTTCCCTCATAGAGCTGACCGATCTGATACCAGACCCCATCCGCGCCGCAGGAATAGGAGATCGCGTATACCATCGCCTTTCCCGTTGGTGAATCCAAGGGATCGACCGTGACGTAAACGGTATATTCGCATCCCGTCGGTCCGTTTGCCGCATTATACGAGTCACCTGTGCTTCGACCGTCAACGTTCTTTCGCTCAACCATCACCGTCACAGGAGTCTCCACCCCGTTGACCTCAAGCGTCAGATTTTCTCCAAACAGGCGGTCGAAAACCGCCTCATCATCTCCCACGTTTCCGATCACGGTGCTTTTGTCCTCGGCATATTTCTCATTAAACACACCCGACAAATAATAATATCCGTTTTCGGATTCCTTGTCATTCAAAATCCTCAAAAACTCATCCTGGAAGGAGGAAACCCTCATTCCGAAGTGGAAATCCACGAGAAGAGACTGTTCTCCCACCGTAGCCGAGCCGTACGTAACCGTGAAATAAAAATCACGCACCGTTCTGGGAGGGATCCAGTCGCCCTCATCAAAGGTGGAGTAGGTGTCTCCCTGCTTGTCCTTTGTGAGCAGCGTCACACCCCCGTCTGTTCCGATCAACGCGTTTGACCCGTAAGCGAGATTGATTCTTTCCCCCAGATACCACTGTGTCACGTCGGTGTTGTTGTGAACCGAGATCCTGTAGGTCACCGAACCGCCGATTTGGGTAACGTTGGATTTGATCGATATTGCCGTAGGGTACGACCGCTCAAACGCACTTTCGGGAACATGATTGTTCTGCGCCACCTCAATATGAGAGATATAAACGATCTCTTCGGGGCCGTAAGTAAACTCATTGACTTGGAAGGAAAGATCGGCAGACGCGCTGTTCAGTGCAAGATAATACTGCCACGTCGCCCACACCCCCGACGTCGTCAAGACAAGGAGAAGTGCCAGAAAAACGCGCAGATATGCAGAATGTCTGAGCTTCATATTCGCAATTCTCCTTTCCTTTTTTGCCCTTATATTATATCACAAAAGATCGAATTTGTCAATTCCCAGGGGAAATTTTCACCCTCAAAAAGATTTTTCATATACTGATCCTGAAGCCCTCGAAAGGAGTACTTGATATGCAACTGGATCAAAAAATGCTGAATCGCATCCTCACCATGAATGATGAGCAGCTCGCGTCTCTCATCAACGAAATCGCAAAAGAAGCAGGAATCGACCCCGCCATGCTGGGACTAAATCCCCAAAACATTGCGGGCGTCCGGCAGGCGCTCGGAAGCGCGACGGACGAGGACATTCAAAAAATGAACGGTGTCTATGAGGAATACCGTCGACAACGGCGTCAGAAATAACCCGAAGAAAGGAACGCTCATGGAACAACCCAAGGATCTCAACCCGCCAATGAGCGCCGATACCTCGCCGGTGGACGCGCTCTCCGCCATCCTATCCAACCCGGACGCCATGGCAAAGATCCACGCCATGGCAGAGCATCTTTCCTCCTCCCAAGCGCCCCCCGCGACCGAGCCTCCCGTCTCCCCTACCCCTCTTGGCGGACCTCCCGTCGACGGGTTGGCATCGGTGCTTTCGAATCCGGAGCTGATGGCAAAGCTCCCGCAGATGATGTCCATGCTGGCGCCGATGCTCTCCACCGCGCAGGCATCTCCTCAAAGCTCCGCTCCAAAAAGCGCCGAGGATTGCCGCAACGACCTTTTACTGGCGCTCAGACCCTTTCTCTCACCCGAGCGATGTCAGGCGATCGACGCCATGCTTCGGATCGCGAAGCTTGGCACGATCCTGCGCCAAATCAAATAAGGAGGTGACACCGCGTGTATTCCCGTCCGCACAGACCGTCGGAGCAACCGATTCATCTCCCTGAAAATTATAGCGGATGCGCCTTTTCACCTTCTGTGGATGAGCGAATCCAAGCTCCGCCGCCCATTTCGAAGCCCGTCGCAGAGGATACCCCCACGCGCCAAGAAAAAGAACCGTTACCCCCACAAGGCTCCATCAAAAACGACGTCGCGTCCCTATTCTCGGGTCCGCTCTCCATGCTCGGAGGGATCCGCTTTGAGGAGCTTTTGCTCATCGGGCTCATCATTTTACTGGCGCGAACCGAGCAAGGGAGCGACGTGATTCTCTGGCTGGCGCTCCTTCTCTTTTGCAAATAATTCGGGAAATCCTCTTGCATTCAACGCAAAAATCCTGTATAATAAAGTAGATCGAGGAAGCTTCCCGATCTCTTAAAGGAAAGGATTTTTATGAGCACAAAAAATATGATTCGCGCCCTTCTGATCCTGCTGATCCTGCTCAACGTCTGGATGATCTTCAGCCTTTCTGCCCAGTCAGCAGAGCTTTCGGGAGAGACCAGCGGAAGGATCACATCCTTCGTGGCGCAGATCCTCGTAAAGGATTTCAAAGGAAAAACACCCGTCGAACAAGCGGAAATCATTGATCATCTCCACCCCTACGTCCGTTCTGCGGCGCATATGGCGGAATTTGGGTTGCTCGGAGTATGGATCATGCTACTGCTTCTCACCTATCACATCCGCCCTCTGTTCAGCGGACTTTTCTCGGTGCTGTGCGCGTTCGCCCTGGCAGCCACCGATGAAACCTATCAAAGCCTTGCAGACCAAGGACGCGCGGCAGAGGTGAAGGACGTTCTGCTTGACACGTCGGGAGCGGTTATCACCTGCACGATTCTCCTTGCTATAATCGCACTTCTCAAGCACCGTCAAAAAAAGAAACGTATGGCACCCTTGAAGGTCACCACCTATCACGTTCCATGCCAAAAGCGCTCTTCTCCCCTTCGCATCGCCATCGCCTCCGACCTTCACGACAATCCGTACGGGCGCGTGATCGAGGCGTTGAAAAAGGAATCCCCCGATCTGATCCTGATCCCGGGAGATCTGACCGATGACGAAGAGATCTTGGCAGGAGCATCTAACGCGCTTGCATTTCTGCGCGCGTGTGTCTCGATTGCGCCTACCTATTATTCCCTTGGAAACCACGAGATCAGATGTTACCACAAGGGGAATCATTTTACACATCCGACCCCCGTCCCCATTCCCGACCACTACCGAGAGGCGGTGGCAGAGACGGGCGCGATCCTTTTGGAGGATTGCGCGGTCGAGCAAGAGGGTCTCATACTTTGCGCGATCGGCTCGGGTCTGAACGGCAAGATCAACGAACCGAACGCCGATGCCTTGAACGCATTTCGCGCACTTCCCGCCGATCAGACGAAAATTCTGCTCTGCCATCACCCCGAATACATTCCAAAGGTTTCAAAAATCGGAATGGATCTCGTTGTGAGCGGTCACGCGCACGGCGGTCAGTGGCGGATCTTCGGACGCGGTGTCTTCGCACCCGGTCAAGGGATCTTTCCCAAGTACACCTCGGGCGTCCACGAGGGCAACTGCGTGATCAGCCGAGGACTTGGAGATCATACCTCCGTTCCCCGCTTCTTCAACGATAACGAGCTTGTCATCGTTGAGCTTGGGTAACAAAAAAACGCTCTTCCTGCGAAGAGCGTTTTTTTTTATATTCAAGGATTAAACCACACCGTAAGCGATCATGGAATCTGCAACCTTGAGGAAGCCTGCGATGTTCGCGCCTGCAACCAGGTCGCCCTCCATGCCGTACTGCTTTGCAGCGGCAACAGAGCTTGCGTAGATGTCCTTCATGATCTGCTGAAGCTTTGCGTCAACCTCCTCGGAAGTCCAGCTGTAACGCATGGAGTTCTGGGACATTTCGAGACCGGATACTGCAACGCCGCCGGCATTTACTGCCTTGGAAGGAGCAACGATCACGCCGTTTGCCTTGAGGTATGCGATTGCCTCGTTGGTGGTGGGCATATTGGAAACCTCAACGTAGTACTTGACGCCGTTTGCAACGATCTGCGCTGCATCCTCCATCTGTACCTCGTTCTGGGTAGCGCAAGGCATGATGACGTCAACCTTCTCGCACCAAGGCTTCTTGCCTGCAAAGAAGGGTACACCAAACTTATCTGCGTAATCCTTTACCAGGTTACGGCAGGATGCGCGCATCTCAAGCATGAAGTCGATCTTCTCCTTGGTGCATACGCCGTCCTTGTCGTAGATGTATCCGTCGGGACCGGACAGGGTCACAACCTTACCGCCGAGCTCGGTGATCTTCTGAACGGTACCCCAAGCTACGTTACCGTAACCGGAAACCGCGAAGGTCTTGCCCTTGATGCTCTCGCCGTAGGTCTTAAGCAGCTCAACAACGTAGTAAACTGCACCGTAGCCTGTTGCCTCGGGACGGATCAGAGAACCGCCGTAGGTGCGGCCCTTACCGGTGAGAACGCCGGTGAACTCGTTGCGGAGTCTCTTGTACTGACCGAAGAGATAGCCGATCTCACGTGCGCCAACGCCGATGTCACCTGCGGGAACGTCGGTATCTGCGCCGATGTGCTTGGAAAGCTCGGTCATAAAGCTCTGGCAGAAGCGCATAACCTCTCCGTCAGACTTGCCCTTGGGGTCGAAGTCGGAGCCGCCCTTGCCGCCGCCCATGGGCAGGGTGGTCAGGGAGTTTTTGAAGGTCTGCTCAAAGCCCAGAAATTTCATAATGGACAGATTGACGGAGGGATGGAAGCGCATGCCTCCCTTGTAGGGGCCGATGGCAGAGTTGTACTGCACGCGGTAACCACGATTGACCTGCACCTTGCCGCTGTCATCTGTCCAGGGAATTCGGAACAGAATGACACGCTCCGGCTCCACGATGCGGCCAATGATATTCTGCTGCTCATAACGGGG
>JAZSBE010000009.1:0-37968 GCA_045602215.1 Eubacteriales bacterium
AAGGTGGCGATCCGGATGGGGGTCGAACCCACGACCTCTAGCGTGACAGGCTAGCGCTCTAACCAACTGAGCTACCGGACCAAATGGTGGAAACAATAGGGCTCGAACCTATGACCCTCTGCTTGTAAGGCAGATGCTCTCCCAACTGAGCTATGCTTCCATCGTCTTTCGGCGACTTTAATAGTTTATCACATTCCATTTCATTTGTCAATACCTTTTTCAAAATTTTTTTCAAATTTTTTATTTTTGTTTTTTGCCCCTTTTTTGCCCCTCAAAACGACCGCCAAAAACAACGCAGTCCGCCGCAAAAAATCGCGGCGGACCGACACTCACGCCATACTCTCGACGTGGCGTTTGATATATTCCTCCATCTCGTTCACGGGCACGCTCAGAATGAGCGACAGCTCCGTGTAGAGATATCGCCTTGCATCCTCGGCAAAGGAGCGCTCGGTATCCGAGATCCTCTGCGCCTTGGTCTGCCGTGCAGGATGATGGATCCTACCATGCACCGTTTTCATCACTCTGACCCATTCCACGGGATCGTGCTTGCCCATCGCCTCGGCATATTTGACCTTGAGCAGCTTTGCGTTCGGCTCGTCGATCTCGGCAATCTCACGGATCCGATCCAAGAGCTCCATCGCCTGTCCCTTGGTCAAAAGCCCCCTGAGAAAGACCGTTTCGCTGTTGACGGGAACGTACATCACGCTGTTTGCGTCGTGCAAGGAATGCAGCACGTAGTACTGCTTCTCCTTTGGCATTCCCTCAAGCGGGGCGAAGCAGACGTCTGCAACGCGGCACACGCCCCCCGATCCATAGTAAACATAATCACCTGTCTGAAACATCTGATTCCTCCTTGTCGGTTTCTCAATCGGCAAAAAGCTTGGTTTCAGCTTTCTGAGTCAAATTGGTCTCATTTGCACGTTGGAAAAAACACCTCACGTCCATATTATACCATATTTTTTTGGAAAATGTAAGTGTTTTTTGCAATTTTATTTTCAAAAAATTTCATCCTGCTCCAATTCGTCCTCGTCATCGTGTCTGACGCGGGCGCGGATCATCATATCCTTGACCTTCATCAGGCGCGTGATATTGCCCCTTTCGTTCTCCTCCAGACGCATACGAATGGATCTGATGATCTCCAGATATCTTGGCATCAGAATGTGCTCCAGAGCATTGACACGGCGGCGCGTGCGCTCGATCTCCTCGGCAAGAAGCTGCGCCGTTTTCTCCAGCTCTGCCATACGGAGCATCTTTTCCAGCACCCCGTTCAGGGTCGCCACCGCCGCATCCAATTCCCCCGACGTGAACGCCATTCCGTAGTTGCAAAACTCCCCCGACTCATTGGTCTTGACAGGAAACTCGAACCTCGGTGTCTGCACGCTCATCAGATTGCGGTAGGAAACGTTCAAGACGCCCTCCTTCTTGGGAACGATCAGAGCCTCTCGGATCATCTGCGGGGAGCTGACCGCTGCCGCCACCGTAAATCCGCCGTACACCTGTGCCATGGCAATCTCCACCTGCTCCCGCAGCTCGCGATCCTCGCGCACCGTTTCCAGAAACAGCCGCATGAGTTCATCCAGCTTATCCTTGAGCAGCTTGTGTCCGCGTCTGGCGGTCTGGTATCGGGTCTGATACCGCTTCATTTCCATTCTGGTCGGATTGACCTGAATTTCTGCCATGCATTCTCCTTTCCGAGATTGTGATCTCTCTCATACGCACGTTATACCGACGCGCCGGTGTCCTTCATCCAGTATTTCTCCAGCCACTCGGGACGGATTCGCTTCATCTCGCCCTTGGGAAGAATGGAAAGAAGCTTCCAGCCGAGGTTCAGCGTTTCCTCAATGCTTCGATTCTCGTAGAAGCCCTGATTGACGTACTGATTCTCAAAGGTGTCTGCGAATTTTGCATACAGGCAGTCAACGGGAGAGAGCGCAGCCTCGCCCAGCACCACCATCAACTCTCTTGCTTCCTTTCCTCTTGCATACGCCGAGAAAAGCTGGTTCATCAGATCGGCGTGATCCTCCCTCGTCTTTCCCTTTCCGATTCCCTTGTCCTTCAGACGAGAGAGAGAGGGCAACACGTCAATGGGGGGAAGATAGCCCTTGCGGTAAAGCTCTCTGGACAGAATGATCTGCCCCTCGGTAATATATCCCGTCAGGTCGGGAATGGGATGCGTCTTGTCATCCTCGGGCATGGAAAGGATCGGGATCATGGTGATGGATCCCTCCGAGCCCATTTTTCTGCCCGCGCGTTCATAGAGGGTCGCAAGGTCTGTATACAAGTATCCGGGATAACCGCGTCTGCCGGGAACCTCCTTGCGCGCCGCGGACACCTCTCGGAGTGCCTCGGCGTAGTTGGTGATATCGGTCATAATGACCAACACGTGCATATTACATTCAAACGCGAGATACTCTGCGGCAGTCAGCGCCATTCTCGGGGTGTTGATACGCTCGATCGCGGCGTCGGACGCCAGATTGATAAAGAGCGCGGCGCGATCCAATGCTCCCGTCTTGCGGAAGTCCGAAATGAAGAACTCCGCCTCCTCAAAGGTAATGCCGATCGCGGCAAACACCACTGCAAAATTCTCGTTCTGCCCCTGCACCTTTGCCTGACGCGCGATCTGCGCCGCCAGATTGGCGTGCGGAAGTCCCGACGCCGAGAAGATGGGGAGCTTTTGTCCTCTGACTAGGGTATTAAGCCCGTCGATCGCAGACACGCCCGTCTGAATAAATTCAGAGGGATAGTAACGCGCGGCGGGATTGATGGGCGTGCCGTTGATATTCATCATCTTGTCGGGGATCAGTCTCGGTCCCCCGTCGATCGCCTCGCCCATGCCGTTGAAGACGCGTCCAAGCATATTCTTCGACACCGCCAGCTCTACGCCGTGACCGAGGAATCGAACCTTTCCGGTGGAAAGATTGAGACCTGCGGCAGAGTCAAAGAGCTGAACCAGCACGTTTCTGCCGTCCACCTCCAGCACTCTGCAGCGGCGCACCTCGCCGTTGTCCAGCTCGATCTCGCCCAATTCATCGTATTTGACGCCGTCCACGCGGCGCACCAGCATCAGAGGACCTGCAACCTCTTCTATGGTTCTGTATTCTCTAATCATTTCAGTCCTCCTTATTCGCCAAAGAGATCAAGCGATTGATCTGCGACGTGATCTCCTCCTTGACCGATGCGAACTCCTCGCGCCATGTGTCCTCGGGAACCGCCTTCGCTCTCGCGATCTTCTCGTATGCGGCGATCTCCAATACATCCTCGGGGGGAACGTTCGACGCCACCGCCCTCATACTTTCATCACAGTAGTGGAAGATGAGAGAGAGCATTCCGTCCTGCTTTTCAAGCGAGGTGAAGCTGTCGTTTTCCAAAAAGGCGTTCTGCTGGAGGAAATCCTCTCGCAAAGACTGTGCCACGTTCATCTTGACCTTGTCCTCTGCAGACAGAGCGTCCATACCCACCAGCTTGACGATCTCCTGAAGATCCGCCTCCTCCTGAAGGAGCTTGAGGCAACGTCCTGTCAGGGCGTTCCAATCCTTGGAGACGTTCGATCCAAACCAGTCTGCAAGTCGGTCGCGGTAAAGCGAGTAGGAATTGAGCCAGTTGATCGCAGGGAAATGACGGCGGTACGCCAAGGAGGCGTCCAGCCCCCAGAAAACCTTCACGATACGAAGGGTCGCCTGCGTGACCGGCTCGGAAATATCTCCGCCCTGCGGAGAGACCGCGCCGATGGCAGAGAGCGCGCCCTCGCGCCCGTCTGACCCGAGACACACCACCTTGCCCGCGCGCTCGTAGAACTGCGCGAGACGGGAGGTCAGATACGCGGGGTAGCCTTCCTCACCCGGCATCTCCTCCAGACGTCCCGACATCTCGCGCAGAGCCTCTGCCCAACGCGAGGTGGAGTCGGCGATGACCGCCACGGAGTAGCCCATATCTCTGAAATATTCTGCAATCGTGATACCCGTATAGACCGACGCCTCACGCGCGGCAACCGGCATATCCGATGTGTTTGCGATCAGAACGGTTCGCTTCATAAGCGATTTTCCCGTTTTGGGGTCGGTCAGCTCGGGGAACTCGCGCAAAACGTCGGTCATCTCGTTTCCGCGCTCTCCGCAGCCGATATAAACCACCAGATCCACGTCGCTCCATTTTGCAAGCTGATGCTGCACCACGGTCTTGCCCGATCCGAAGGGCCCCGGCACGCACGCCGTTCCTCCCTTTGCGATGGGGAAAAGCGCATCAATGGAGCGCTGTCCCGTGATCATGGGATCGACGGGAGGAAGCTTTTTTTGGAAGGGACGGAGCACACGAACCGGCCACTTTTGCATGAGGGTAATGTCCTCGATCCGTCCGTCATCCAGCTTGAGCCGACCGATGCAATCGGACACGGAAAAGCTTCCTGCCTTGAGATCGACGATCACGCCGCTCTTCTTGGGAGGCACCATGATCTTGTGCAGGATCACGTCATTTTCCTGCACCGTTCCGTAAATATCTCCCCCCTCAACGCGGTCGCCCGCCTTTTTCTGCGGCACGAACTCCCACGTCTTGGAGCGATCCAATGCAGGCTCGTCCGCACCCTTGGTGAGATTTGCTCCGTAGCGAACGCGGAGCGTCTCCAGAGGACGCTGAATCCCGTCAAAAATATTGGTCAAAAGACCGGGACCAAGCTCAACCGACAGGGGCTCTCCCATCGAAACGACGGCATCTCCCCGTCCAAGTCCCGCAGTTTCCTCATATACCTGAATCGACGCGCTGTCTCCGTGCATCTCGATGATCTCACCGATCAGACGGTCGGCGCCGACACGAACCACGTCAAAAAGGTTTGCCTCCCGCATACCCTCGGCAATGACGAGCGGCCCCGAAACCTTTCGGATTTTTCCTTCTACCATTTTCGGTCAAATTCCTTTCTATCTGACTGTAAAAACAGGTTATCCCTTGAGGATATCCACGCCGACGGCGCGCTCCACCGCGTGCCGCAGGCTGTTCATTCCGTAGCCGAGAGAGCCTCCCTCGCCCGGAATGGATACCACCGCAGGAATGGGCAGATCACGGTAGCGCGCGATCTCCTCCTCCATCTGCATGGCGTAATTCTCGGTGATAAAGATCACGCCGTATTCTCCCGACTTCGCCATTTCGTGCAGGCGTCGGGTAGCATTCTCCACGCCGTCGGCTTCAAATACCGAGAAGCCGACCGCCATAAATCCAAGAACCGCATCGCGGTTTCCAATCACTCCAACCTTATACATAGCTTTGCCGCATCCTTTCTCTCATTTCCTTTTGAGAAAGCGAAATCTCGTGACCCGAGAGCAGAATCCGCAGGTTCTTGACCTCGTATTCGGTCGCCAACAGATATGCGACGATCGGCTCTGCGCCGTAGGGGATCATACGCGCCGTGCGAACGGTGCTCATAAAGAAATTGTCGCAGGCGCGCTCCACTGCCCCAAGAGAAGCCTTGCGTGCATCACGCAAAACGATCCGCTCGTAGGGCGAGTAGCCGATCCGCGTCCAGAATTCTTCTTCTCCCGCTTGGCAAAGCCCTCTGAGGAACTCGTAGGAAAGCGTTCCGCCCTCCAAAAAGAACTCTTTCGGCAAAATCTCTCCGACGTAACGGTCGGAGGAGCGCATCCGTCGCAGGCAGGTCACGAGGTTGGTCAGGTCAATTTTTTGCACCACCAGCGTCTCGGCAAACACCACGCCGCTCTGCTTTGCCAAAGTGAGCATCGCATCAAAGCACGCCGCGTCCAGAATGAGATCCACCGTTTGGGGATTTGCGGTCGCAGACAAGGCGCGCGACGCTTCCTCTGCCGCACTCCCGAAGGGCGCGGGCAGGCGATCAAAGGAGCCGTCCGAAAAGATCTCCTTTAGTTCGTTCAGTTCAACCGTTCCGTAGTCAAAGAGCATCTCGTCGGCATGAACCCCGCGATATCTGCATTTGATCATCGCCTTGATATTGTTGCAATCGTAGGGGTAGAGCCACAGTCGGAAGCATTCGTCCCCTGCGGCAACCGAGAGCGCCTCGCGATAGGCGGCCCTCAAACGAAGCTCCAAGGTTCTCTCGCGGTCAAGCGCCTCTGTCTGCGGATCCTTTACAAGCTCTACGCCAAACTCCTGGAGCAGCTCCTCGCAACGGGTTAGACCGTCTGCATTCAAGAGCCGTTCCAGCCGATCCGATCCGATCAGCCCGTTTTCCAAGGCGCGAATACGCGTGCTTTCAAATACGTATGCGTCCGCGTTCGCGCGTGCAGACGTCTCCGCGCTTCTCATATCCCGTTCCCCCTGAAGTCAAAGAGGGCCTCGCAGACCTCTCCCTCCAGCTCGCGGCGGAGCTGGGAGAAGATCATCTCCAGAGAGCAGTTGCACTCCACGGGGCCGTAGCATACCACAGCGCCCCCCGCAATCCTTCTCGTTTGCTTTGAAACCGTCATGCCGTCCAGCGCGTCGGCGGGCACCTTGCCCCTGAGCTTTTTGCGGACAGATGCCAAAACAGCCTCTCCGCACGCATCGCGATCCTCCTTGTTCAGAACGATCTCAAACGCATACCTCTCGTCCTCTTCCTCGCCGTAGAGCGCGCGGTTCTCCGCCTCGCTACGGCAAAAATCATATATCGCGGATGCCGCGAGCCCACCCACGAGCTCTGCGTATTTGGGTGCGCCAAGGGCAAGAACCTCATCAAACGCCCCCTCGAACACGTCGTCCACCAATTTGCTTTTCTGCGACAGGAGCAGCTCACTCTTTTGTGCCGCGGCGGTCGCCTTCGTTTTTTCAATGAAGGTCTTCGCCTCGTCCTCTGCCTGCAGAGATAGCTTTCGCCGAAGCGCATCCGCCGCCGCTTGGGACTGGGATGCGATCCGCTCGCTCTCCTGCCGCGCCTGATCCAGGATCTCGTCGGCTCGCGCACGCGCGTCACCGAGAATCCGATCCGTGATCCTTTGCAGTCCGTTTACAGACATTGCTCTATTTCCTTTCCTGTTTTCTTTTGGGTAAAATCAGAGAATGAGCAACAGAGAGATCAGAGCCGCAAGAATTGCGTACGTCTCTACCAGAGCAGCCGACGTAATGGTTTTACCAAGCTCGTTGGGACGCTTTGCGAGAACCGCAACGCCTGCAGCCGCAACCTCGCCCTGCTTGATGCCGGAATAGAAGCCGACGATGGCGATGGGCAGGCTTGCCATGAGGTAGTACGCGCCCTGGGAAACGTCGAGATTGGGTGTGCCACCGATCGCGCCCATGTTCAGAAGGATCAGGAAGGCAACGATAAATCCGTAGATACCCTGCGTCATAGGAAGTGCCTGAAGCGCGAGTGTCTTACCGAACTTGGAGGGGTCCTCGGTCAGAAGCCCCGCGGATGCCTTTGCCACGAGATTGACACCCTTTGCAGAGCCGATGCCCGCCATAAAGGTTGCAAGCGCCGCGCCGAGAAGTGCCAGATTGTTTCCGCTAAAGATCAATTTCAAAAAATCTACGAACGTCATGATAAAAGTCTCCTTTTTGTTTTGTTTATAATTTACTTTGTTGATAACTTGAATTTTTAAGACTCTTGCGCCTCGGAATACTTCTCGGTCGGTGTCGCAGGCTCAAAGGCTCTGCCCCCGTCCTCGTAGAACTTTCCGAAGAACTCCATATACTGCAGTCGAGAGGTGTGCACGAAGGATCCGAGCACGTTGATGGCAAGATTGAGACCGTGTCCCACGATCAGAACCAACACCATCACGATCGCACCAAAGACACCGTTGCTTCCAAGCGCCGTGATCATATTGATGACCTTAGCGATCACCGCCGCTACCAGTCCGAGCGCGAGGATGCGCGAATAGGACAAGAGATCCGACGCATAATTGATCAGTCCGTAAAGTCCGCCAAGCCCCTTAAAGAGACGCTTGAAGGGATTGCGGATGCCGTATCCGTTCAAAAGCAGGATGAGTGCCCCGCCCGCCGCGCTGACTGCAGTGCCAACGGTTTTGTTGAAGAGAAGGGTCAGAAGCCCCGCAAACAGCACCCAGTAGGGTGCGATGGTGCAGAGTGCCTCCCCTGCCTTACCGTCGCGGCAGAGAATATAGAAGCGGACCGCCATACCTGCGATCAGATGCACGCCTCCCACCCCGAGAGCAAGGATCAGAAATTCCAAGGGGTTGTCCAAGGGATTGAACCAAAGCCCCGAGCCGAAGAAGTGTCCCACATCGCTATCGACCGAAACGCCGAGAAGATTCTGCATAATCGCCACCGGCAGATCTCCGAACCAGCCGCCGAAGATCACGCCCATGAGCATCGCGGAAATGCCGCAATAGCCGAACATACAGAGCATTCTCCGCAGGCTTGCCTTCGGACCGAGGAGCCATGCTCCACCAAACCCGCCGATCAAGAGAAGCAGTCCGTAGCCGACGTCCGCAAACATCAGCCCGAAAATGAGAAAATAAAAGATACTCATAATGGCGGTCGGGTCAAAGCGTCCGTACTTGGGATAGGAATACATTCCCACCACCCATTCAAAATTGGTCGCAAATCCGTTGTTGCGAAGCAGAACGGGCGGTTCCTCCCCCTTGGCGGGATCTCTGCACTCATGGGCGCACTCGTATTCCGAGAGCACCTTCTCCACCGCCTCCTGCTTGAAGGCAGGAATCCAGCCCTCGAGAACTGCGCAGGTATCGGTGCTTGCCAGCCTTTGGCGGAGCGTCGCCACCGTCAGGTCGGTATCGGTCAGATCGTGAAGGATCTCCACCACGTCCAGCGACTCCGCAAGATCTCGCATGGAATCCTCAAGATTCTGCAGCTCTGCCTCCAGTGCTTCCCGCCTCGAATCCAGACGGTCTGCGATCTCTTGGGGCGTTCCCTCCCCTGCGGGCAGATCCGCCTCGGTAAAGCCGATGGCTGACAACGCCATACGCGTTTGCGTCTCCTCGCTACCGAGGAAGGTCACCGTCAGATACGTGCCGTTTCTGTCAGAGAAAACGATCTCGCCAAGCGCGCCGACCAACTCCAGCGTTTCTTCTATTTTTGACTGCTTGACCGAGGACGGGCAGCAGCCCATTACGGTTGCCGTCTTGGCGGTAACGCGCTGCTCCATTGACAGATCACAGTTCAGCCAAGGCGTCAAGGCGTCGTATCCCGCCTGCAACCGTCCAAGCTCGTCGTTCAACTCTTGCTGTCGGGAGACGAGCTCCAGCGTCCGCTTCACGGTTCGCTCGGCGCGGTCGCGGCTTCCGTCGGTATCAAATTTCGCAGGATCATAGCTCCGATAGGAGCGTCCGATCCCTCGGTTTTCCTCACTGTATTTGACCAGCTCGGGAAGGGCTGTCAGAATGGGCTGCAAGCGAGCCGCGGCATCTGCGCGCACGCGCTCTGCCTCTCGCTTGTAGCGGCGCTGATTCTCCTCGGTCAGATCCGATCGCTCTACCTCTACGCATCGCAATTTCACCAAGCGACGTAAGATGGCGTCGGCATCCTTCTGAAGGGCAAACACCGTGAGCCTTTTCATCATACTCACTGACATTTTGCTTCCAGCCCCCTGATGACGATCTTTTCGGCGCTCCTGCGCGTCAGACGGATCTTATCTTCAATCTCCGCTTCTTCCTCGCGCCCCTCTGCAAGCACCCGTTCGATATGCTCTCCGCCTCTTTGGCGGATCTGCTCCATCATGCCGGCAAGCTCGCGAGCGGTCTCTTCCTCGGCGTTTCTGCACAGGGCATCCCCTGTAGCCTTTGCCTCGGCGATCATGCGCTTCGCCTCTGCCTCTGCCTCGGTCACAATGCGCTCTGCCTCTGCCTCGGCTTCCCGAATCTTAAAAAAAGCTTCTTTTGACATCGTACCTCCCTCTGCATCCTGACGGACGCAAACGTTTTTTGGAAAGACAAAATAAAAATCATTTCCAAATCAATACATCTATATTCTATCATAGTTTCTCCAAAAAAGCAAGGTTTTTTCATGAAATACCTTCTTATTTCTTCCTTTTCATGCGATATTCACCATATGATCTTTCGCCGTTCGCATTCCGATAAAAAACAAGCTCCTCGGCAAGCGGATACACGCCGTCGGGGCGGAACGGGATTCTCTTTTTTGATGATTTTTCGACGGGAAAGACCTTGATGACCTGCCCCATGGGGAGAATCGTATCCTCTGCCGTATTCCAGACCTGCGCCATCACGCGCTCGGTCTTTTCCTGCCCGATCCCTAAAACCGAGCGGCAAAGATAGACCGCGTAGAAAGATTCCTCCCACACGGGGGCGCAGGTCAGGCGGTAAGTGGCGGTCTGAAACCTTGCGCGCTCCATGTGATCTTCGATGGCGCGGTACGCCTCGCACAGACGCTCCCCCTCCGCCGTTTCCGCCCATTTCACGCACGCATCCCGCACGCGAAGATAAAATTCCTCCATCCGTGCGTGCCCCAGCGGCAACCAGACCTCCGTATCCGACTGCAAAACGCTGCGATAGCCTTCGCGCACCGCCGTATGGCACCGCTCGATATTGTATTCCATCAATCCGCCCCCTCTCCGACCATCATCTACTTTCATTTTATGATTCCTCGGAGGACTTGACAACCAATGCAAAATAAGATATAATAAATCCATTCATTTCTTGAAAGGAGCGTGATTCCATGCCGAATCGAAAAGTCCGCAAAGAGGTCTCCGTAAGACTTTTTCTGATTGCGGCGGGAAGCGCGATTCTTGCATTCGGACTTTATCATATTCACGCCGTCTCGGCTGTCACCGAGGGGGGCGTTTTGGGAATGACGCTCTTGCTTCAGAGGTGGTTTGACATCTCCCCCGCATTCTCGGGGCTTGTCCTCAATCTCTTGTGCTACGCGCTCGGCTTTCGCACGTTTGGTAAGAAATTTTTGCTTTATTCGGCGGCGGCAGGTGGCGGATTCTCTCTTTTCTACGCGATCTTTGAGCAATTCCCGCCCCTGTTCCCGCGCATCGCAGAGCACCCTCTTCTCGCGGCGGTCGCAGGAGCCTGTTTTGTCGGCGTTGGCGTCGGTCTTTGCGTTCTCTCGGGCGGCGCGCCAAGCGGGGACGATTCCGTGGCGATGAGTCTGTCGCATCGCACGCGCCTCCCGATCTCTTGGGTCTATCTCGTCAGCGACCTCACCGTTCTGGCGCTCTCCCTCACCTACATTCCCCTCTCGCGCATCTTGTATTCGCTTTTGACCGTCGTGTTGTCGGGGCAGATCATCGGATGGATGCAGAAAATCCCCCTATTTGAAAAAACGACAGAAGAATCAAGCTCCTGAAAAAGCTTGCAAATTGACAGGAACGCCCCCCGCAGTGTGGCGTTCCTTTTTTCATACAACAGGCAAAGTTCAAAAAACTTTCTTTTCCTATTTACTTTTTGAGAAATTAATGGTACAATAGTAAAAGCAATCGCCTTCCGTGTTTTTGGAGGCGATGAATAAAACGAATGGAGGTAACGCAATGAACGGCTGCGAAGGCTATGGCTCCTTAGCCAGATTTTACGATCAGCTCAATTCCGAGATCGACTATTCCGCTTGGGCGGACTTTGTGGAAACGTGCTTTGCGCGCTACCTTGAAAAGAAGCCGGAGCTCGTACTCGACCTTGCCTGCGGCACGGGAAGCATGACCGTGGAGCTGGCATCGCGCGGCTACGATATGATCGGCATTGACGGAAGCGCGGAGATGCTCTCCGAGGCGTTTTCCCGAAGCCTGAATACAGGAAAAAACATTCTGTTTTCAGAGCAGGATATGCGGAGCTTTGAGCTTTACGGTACGGTGGGTGCTGTAACCTGTTGTCTCGACAGTCTCAATTATCTCTTGGGAGAGGGCGAGCTTTCCACCTGCTTTTCCTTGGTACACAACTACCTCGATCCAGACGGACTCTTTCTGTTTGACATGAACACGCCCTACAAATTCAAGCACGTCTACGGATCCAACCACTACGTACTGGAGGGCGAGCTTCCCCCTATTGAGGAAGGAGAGAGGCCCGCTGCGATCTTCTGCGGCTGGCAGAACGAATACCACGAAGGCACCGCCATTTGCGATTTTGACCTCTCGCTCTTTGAGGAGACGGAAGACGGCACCTACGTTCGCTCGGACGAGCATCAGCAGGAGCGATGCTACGCGAGAGAGGAAATCGAGACCGCCCTCGCCGAGAATCATTTTGAATTGATCGGCGTTTTCTCGGACTGGAGCTTCTCCCCCGTCACAGACACCACCGAGCGTTGGTACTTTGTCGCGCGCGCCAAAAAGGACGCGCCGAATTGACCCCGCGCTATCATTTCAACCGCTGAGAAAGGAATTGCCCTTATGTCATCTTCTATTCTGCGCGCCATGACTGCCGACGGCAGCGCGCGCATCCACGTCATACAATCCACCGACATCGTCAATCGCGCAATCGAATATCATCACACCACTCCCACCGCTACGGCAACCCTCGGTCGACTTCTGACCGTGACCTCGCTTATGGGCTGTATGCTGGGTGAGAAAAACGACACCATCACCCTCTCCCTCAACGGAGACGGCCCTGCGGGCAGAGTGCTGGCGGTCTCGGACTATATCGGAAACGTCAGGGGATATATTCAGAACCCGCAGGTAGACCTTCCCCTCAAATCCAACGGCAAGCTCAATGTTGGCGGAGCGGTCGGACGCGGACTTCTCAACATTATCCGCGATATGGGAGCAGACGAGCCCTACAACGGATCGATCGAGCTGGTCAGCGGAGAGATCGCCGAGGACGTCGCCGCATACTATGCGCAAAGTGAGCAGATCCCGACCGTGTGCGCCCTTGGTGTACTGGTAGACGTGGACGGAAGCTGCAAGGCGGCGGGCGGCGTGCTCGTTCAGCTTCTCCCCTTCGCAGACCCCGCCATCATTGATATTTTGGAGCGCAACGCGCGCGAGCTTGCAAACGTCTCCCGCCTCTTTGAGGCAGGACTGGACAACCAAGCGATCGCCGACATCGCGCTGAAGGATATTCCCTACGACGTCTTTGACGAATTGGACGTGGAATACCGCTGCACCTGTAGCCGCGAGCGCGTTTCCCGCGCCCTCATCACCCTTGGAAAGGATGAGCTTCTCAAGATGCTGGAGGAGCAGAAGGCCGAAAACGGCGCAGATCGCCTGACCGTCAACTGCCGCTTCTGCGACAAAAAGCAGTATTTCAACAGACAGGACGTTGAAAAGCTGTTCTAAATAAAAAAGCAGGCCTTTGTTAAGGTCTGCTTTTTTATTGTTCCAAATGAAAATCAAATCGACGGAGGACGCTTTACCGTCTTCTTTTCTGCGCTCGCGCCGTATCCGTAATTTTTGGAATAGCGCTTATACTTGCCCTTGCCCGATACGCCATCCTCGCATTCGTTCATGACGCATCCCAGCACCTTGACGTTGGAGAAGGTCAGCTGACGGACGCAATTTTCCACGTCCTTTTTGTTGGTGTAGTTCTGACGAACCACCAAAAGCATACCCGTGATCCAACGGGATACCGCGATCGCATCCGACACGGCATTGACGGGGGGGAGATCCAGAATGATATAATCAAACTGTTCGGAGAGCACCTCGAGAAGCTTCTGCATCTTGCTCGAGCCGAGAAGCTCGGAGGGGTTGGGGGGCAGGTTTCCTGCCGGAATGATATACCAGTTATCCAAAATCCCCGAGCGGAACCGCTCCAGATCCTCAACGGTCTGCGTCATCAGAAGATTGCTCAGACCATGGGTGCCGATGATATTCATCTTCTTCGCGATGCTGGGCAGACGCATATCTCCGTCAATGAGAAGCACACGCTTCTTGTCGGTTGCCAGCACGTAAGCGAGATTGATCGCCGTCGTGCTCTTTCCGTCTCCCTGTGCTGAGCTGGTCACACCGATGATGGGGCACTTCAGATCCTCGGGAAGCACGAAGGAAAGATTGGTACGCAGAAGCTTGTACTGCTCCATTGCCGCAAATCTCAGATTTTTGTGAAGGCGGTGGTGGGGATTGAGCGCATCACACTTCGCTTTTTGTCTTCTGTTCATGCGTTATCCCTCCTTTGTATTCGTCTTCACGCCCGAATGCTCTCTGTAATACTTGTTTCCGGCCGAAGCACCGGAATCAAGCGAGGGCACCTTGGCAAGAATCGGGTAATGATACGTCTTGAGTACAAAATCCTCATCGTGAATAGAGCCATCCGCAATCGCGAACGCAGCAACGACGAGAGCCGCCAGCATTGCGCCGACTGCAAAGCCCAGAACGGTGTTTCTGGTCTTGTTCGGGGACACAGGCTCGGTATTGATGCGCGCTTCGTCGACCAGCTTGAGGGGCTTAAGGCCAAGATCATCGACAACTCTTTGCGGCAAAACCTCCGCAATGCAGTTTGCGATCGCCGCAGCCTTGTGCGGATCCTCAACGGTAACGGTGATCTCAAGAAGCTCGGTGTCCGAGACCGCCTTCATGCTAACGCGCCTTGCAAGATCCTCGGGGGTATATCCGAGGTCGGTCTGGTACACCTCGTTCACGCGTTCCACCACGCGGCTCATGGTGACGTGACCCTTCATAATATGCATATAGGTCTTCACCAAGCTCTGCGCCGCCGCCAATTCTGCCGCCGTGAACGCCCAATCGTACTCGGTGTTTCCGTCTGCACTCTCGGTCTTGGTTCCGTTCTGAACCATCATACGAACCTGCGCGGAATATTGCGGCTTTGCAATCAGGGACGAGTATCCCAGTGCGCCGCCCGCAGCAACGATTCCTGCCAGAAGGATCGCCCACATCCAGCGCCACATCGATTTCAATACGTGCACAAGGTCGATCGTGTATACCATCTGACCTCTCTTTTCGTTCGTTTGCATATGTACACTCCTATTTTTATTCTTCCCATCGGTCGGGAAGTCTTCGGGGACCATAGCATTTATGCTTCTTTTATTTTATCATACTCAAAAAGAAATGTCAATCTCTTTTTTGACCCCATTTATTTCTTTTGCGAAAGGGGTACTCTTTGCGGGCTCACGCAGTCGCAGAAAACGTTTCTCTCGCAGGTCTTGAGATGATAGACCTTGGTGGACGCTTCGGTTTTTCGGTACCCCTCATCCCGACGGAAGAAACGGTAGCCGTATTCAGAGTTGTTCCAAAGCTGAACCCTTGCGCCGCAAGTCTCATAAAATTCTGGAACGCCACAGTTGTTCCAGCCGTGATTTGCCACCTGAACCACCTCGCACGGCAGTTCTTCTCTGTGGGTCCGAAGCAGCAGCCGACTGATCCGATCGGTCATGTCGCCCGTGAAGATCACGCTCTGCTCTCCGTACGTCAGCCGAAAGACCAGCGACGAGTCTGCAATGTTTGCAAAGCGTCCCTCGTCCGGCGCATACAGAATTCTCGCCCGTACCGCGCCGATCTCGTACATGTCGCCCGTATGAGCGGTGACGATCTCGGCTCCCGTTCTTGCAAACGCCCGATCAGGCGAAAAGGTCTCCGTCCTACCGCTGTCATACTTTGCGTAGCATTCCATGGACGGACAGTTGCAAACGATCCGCTCGATCCTGATCCGATCCGCCACCCCCGTGTCGGAATATTCCTCAAGAAAACGCGTGTTGTGCAGATAAGAATCGGTCACGAACCAAGCGGCGACCGTAACCGTTTCCTCTCCCGCGATTCTCTTCATCTCTCCGTACAGACGCTCGATCAGACAGTCACGTCCGAATTCCTCCCAGAATTCCCGACGCCAGCCGCCGTCGATCACGATCAGTCGGCGATCGGGCATTCGGATCAGGAAGATGCGATCGCTGACGCCGCTTGCATAGATCTGACAATCGTTGGGATCAAAAATCTCCTCTTCAATCACCACGGGCAACTCAACGTACGCCATATCGATCCGATTGCAGAAGAAATTCTTCTTCACGCAATCCATGTGGTACAGATCGGTGCTGGGCTTAGTTTTTCTATAGCCCTGCTTGCGGTCGGCATACTTAAAGCCGAATTCGGAATTGCTCCAGAAAAGAACCGAGGGCTTAACCGCCTCGTAAAACGCAGGCGTGGCGGCGTTCCATCCGTGATGGGATACCTGCAGGCCGTCGCTCTTGAGAAAATCTCCGTACATTTTCACGCAGGAGTCGCTCGGAATCTCACACATATCCCCAATCCAGAGCATGGAGGATCCCCGATAGGTCATTTTGATGGCAATGGAAATATTGTTGTTATTGTCAAACATCGCAGGCATATCGTCCTCCTGCGTATGAATGACCTCAAACAGCACGCCAGACAAATTCAGCTTCATTCCGTCGTGCGCCTTGATCTGAATGGCGCCGTACTTTCCAAACGCCTCTCTGCAGACGTTTTCGTAACGCTTCGTATCGTAAACGCGGAAAGGACAGTTGTAAAAGATCCGCTCATAGGGGAACTTCACGCCCGCGTCTCTGTGCCAACGGTCAAGATTCTCCTGCATCTCTCGGTATTGCTCGGGGCTCGTCGCCTCTCCCTGCTCCGCCAGATGTCGGTTGCAGGGAAAATTGTACAGGATCTGCGTAATCTCAAATTTTTCGGCAAGAGGAAGGGTATGCAACAGCTCCAGAACGCGCGCGTGATCCGAATGGGCGTGCGTGATGATCCAAAGGGAGACCTTGATGATCTCCTCTCCTCCAAGAATCTGCCGCATCTCCTCGTACATCAATTCAAACAGTTCGGCATCCTCATAGCGCGACCGATCTTCTACCCGCCAGCCGCCGTCGATCACGACCAGAGTGTTATCGGGCAGACGAACGTAAAAATTTCTGTCGCACGCCGAGCTGGCGATCACCGCAGGCTTGACGAAATCTCTCTCGGGGGTAAAATCAACGTACTTGTAAAAGGGCTCGGCGATGACTCTGATCGAGGACGTGCTTTCGATAAAATACGCATGTACGTAGTTCTCGCCGTTCTCGTAGGTGAAAAACAGATTTTTCCCCATTTCGTTTTGGGAATACCGACCGTATCCACGCGCCTCCAACCGATCGGCATAGTCCAACAGGTCCTGCCGCCCACACGCATGGATGCATACGACAAAGCTTCCGTCCCCTGCTGAGTAGACGCCGTCAAGAATTCCGCTCTCGCACGCGGGAACGTCCTCCGCCCAGCGCGTACCGTTTGTAATGGTAGCGATATCCTCTGTGATGACGTAAACGCCATTCTCGACAGATCCGATTCTTTTATCCTTCATCAATCTTCCCTGCGCTGTCCGAGCAAAATGTGGTATTTCTGATAGAAGGACTCGAAGTATCCTCCGTCCAGCGCCTCTCGCATCTTTGCGGTCAGCTCGTTGTAGAAATAGAGGTTGTGAACCACCGCAAGGTGCATTCCCACCGCTTCCTTTGCCTTGAGCAGGTGCCGCACGTAGGAGCGGCTGTAATTGCGGCAGGCAGGACAGTTGCAGCCCTCGTCAAAGGGACGGGGATCCTTTGCATATTTTTCGTTCATCAGATTCATCTTTCCGTGCCACGTAAAGAGATTTCCGTGACGCGCGTTTCGGCTGGGCATCACGCAATCAAAGAAGTCCACGCCCATGTGAACCGCCTCAAGAAGATTGCAGGGCGTACCCACGCCCATGAGGTAACGGGGCTTGTTTTTGGGCATATAGGGCTCTACCGCGTCGATGATGCGGTACATATCCTCGGTTTCCTCGCCCCCGGCAAGTCCCCCGATGGCGTAGCCGTTCAGATCCAATTCGGCGATCTGCTGCATATGGCGGATACGAAGATCCTCGTAGGTGCCGCCCTGATTGATTCCAAAGAGCATCTGCTGGCGGTTGATGGTATCGGGCAAGGAATTGAGCCTTGCCATCTCCTTTTTGCAGCGCTCCAGCCAGCGGTAGGTGCGCGCAATACTTTCCTCCACGTAACGGTAGGGCGCGGGATTTTCGATGCACTCGTCAAACGCCATGGCGATGGTAGAGGCGAGATTGGACTGGATCTGCATACTCTCCTCGGGGCCCATGAAGATCTTCTTGCCGTCGATGTGCGACTGGAAGCGCACGCCCTCCTCGGTGATCTTGCGAAGCTGGGAAAGAGAGAAGACCTGAAATCCGCCGCTGTCGGTGAGGATCGGGCGATCCCAATTCATAAATTTGTGAAGTCCTCCCATATCGCGCACCAGCGTGTCGCCGGGACGGAGATGGAGATGATAGGTGTTGGAAAGCTCCACCTGGCATCCGATCTCGCGGAGCTCCATGGTGTTCACACCGCCCTTGATGGCAGCGCAGGTTCCAACGTTCATAAACACAGGCGTCTGAATGTCGCCGTGCACCGTATGCAAAACGCCTCTGCGCGCTCTGCCCTCGGTCTTCAAAAGCTCAAACATTTGTTTGTTCCTTTCCGGTAGCAAAAATACAGTTTGCTCCTTGGTTTATCGTAATCTAGCGGCTCAAAAGCCGGTTCTGTCAAATTGTCTGTCAAGAGTTCGCTTGGTCAGCTCCATGGCAACCGGACGTCCGTGCGGACAGAAGGTGATGTCCGGCAGCTCCATCAGCTTTTTCACCAGCCACTCAATGTGACCCTCGGCGTATGCTCTTCCCGCCTTAATCGCCGCCTTGCAAGCCGCTTGGTAAAGCGCCTTTTCAAAGAGGATGTCTCGCGTGAGCTTGACGCTGCCCGTGTTGTCAAGCAGCCGTCCCGCCATAGTTTGAAGCAGATCGGCAACAGCCCCCGGCACGATTCCCTCGGGGATCGCATCCGCCGATACGGTGTTGCGCGCATAGCGCAAGGAAAAGCCGATCTTCTTCAGCTCCTCGTCGTATTCCCTGAGGATCTCCACCTCTGCCGCCGTCATCATGGCTTCGACAGGGAGCATCAGCATCTGCGACGTCGCCTGCATCTCTCGCAGGCCCGCCTTGAGCTGCTCAAAGAGGATCCGCTCGTGCGCGGCGTGCTGGTCGATCAGAAGCATCTTCTCGCCCGTCTCCACGATCACGTAAGAGTGGAAGACCTCTCCCACAATGCGGTAATCGACCGCGACGGGCGCAGGGGTATCCTCTGCGGATTCCCTTTCCGTTACCTTTGGTTGTGAAACTACCGCTTGCGTCTCGGGGCACGGTGCTTGTTCGGCAACGCGCACCTCTGCGGGCGCCTTCTCTGCCGCCGCAAGCTTTTTCTCCTCTGCTGTAACCGGCACCGATACAGGCTTTTCCGCTTGCTCTGCGGCACGCGGAATACTCTTCCCGATCGGCAACGATGCGCCAACGCTTTGGGAAATCGGATCTTTTTTTGCAGGAGCCGCTGCGGGAAGTCC
The DNA here is from genome assembly GCA_045602215.1 of Eubacteriales bacterium. GTDB lineage: Bacteria > Bacillota > Clostridia > Oscillospirales > CAG-272 > UMGS1865. Next base: position 19,166 of record JAZSBE010000009.1, read on the forward strand.
CATCTGCGCGCGATACTCCTCTGCCGTCATGCGCTCCTGCGGCTGAGGCTGTGTCTCGCCCTTGAGATCATAGGAAAGCTGACGTTTGCCGAGAGGCGTCTGCAATGCGCGATCCTCGACCGGAACGGTGCTGTCCGACAGACGTCCGCCCGTGGGAATCCCTCGGCGGAGTGCGCTCTCCAGCTTCATCTCGGGTCTTGTCACGTTCGACTCGAGCGCCGAGCGAACGGTGTAATACACCGCCTCAAAGATCGCCTTTTCGTTGGAGAATTTCACCTCCAGCTTTGCGGGGTGAACGTTGACGTCAACCCTTGCGGGATTGACGGTGATGTATAACACGCAACAGGGGAACTTTTCGGGAGGCATATAGGACGTATACGCCTGCTCGAGTGCCGCCATTGCGGTCTTGCTCTTGACGTAACGGTTGTTGACGAAGAAATTCTGGAAATTCCGATTCGCCTTGAAGTTATCGGTTCGACCGATGAAGCCGTGGATCTCCACGCCCTCGTTCTCTCCCTGCACCTCGATCAGACGACTTGCAAACTCTCTGCCATAGATGGCATAGACCGCACTTTTCAAATTCCCGTCTCCCGCCGTTTCGAGCTTGACGTTTCCGTCTGCAATCAGACGGAACGCAATCTGGGGATTGGAGAGGGCAAGCTTTTCGACGTTTGCCACGATCGCCATCGTCTCGGTGGTGTCCTTTTTGAGGAATTTCCGACGTGCGGGCACGTTTGCAAAGAGATTTTCCACGATCACCGACGTACCCGTCGAGCATCCCTGCTCGGTCACTGTGATCCCCTCTCCGCCGTGCGCCTCCATCACCGCGCCGTATTCGGCATCGGCGGTTTTGGAAATGATGCGAATGTCTGAAACCGACGCGATCGCCGCAAGAGCCTCTCCGCGGAATCCCAGCGTCAGAATGGATTCGAGATCCTCGGCATCGCGGATCTTGCTGGTCGCGTGCCGACGAATGGCGACGGGAAGATCCTCGGGAGACATCCCACATCCGTTGTCGGTCACGCGCATAAAGGTCACGCCGCCGTTGCAAATCTCCACCGTCACGCGCGAAGCGCCCGCGTCAATGGCGTTTTCCATCAGCTCCTTGATGACCGACGCCGGGCGGTCAACCACCTCTCCTGCCGCAATCAGATTGGCAACCGAAAAGGGCAATACGTTGATCGTTCCCATAGGGATCTCTCCTTTCTAAAATACTGTCATTCGCCGCGTAAAGTTTACTGCAGGCGTTTTTTCAGATCAAACAGGAAGGACATACATTCAAAGGGAGACAGGGTGTTGAGATCTGCCGCCTTCAGCTCGTTGATGATCTGCTCGTTGATGCAGTCGTCCATCGAGATCAGTCCGTCGTCCTCCTTGACTGTGTCGATCTTCTCGGACAGACAAAGCGTCTTTGCCGATGCCTCGACCGACGCCAAAATCTCCTTGGCGCGCTTGATGACCTCGTTCGGAAGTCCCGCAAGCTTTGCTACCTCAATTCCGTAGCTGTCGTCGGTGGACCCGCGCACGATCTTCCGCAGGAAGGTAATGCTGTCGCCCCGCTTCTTCGCCGCGATGTTGTAGTTGACGATGCCGTCAAACTCCTCCTCCAGCGTGGTCAGCTCGTGATAGTGCGTTGCAAACAGGGTCTTTGCCCCGATCTTTCTGCTATTGGTGTACTCCACGATGGCGCGAGCAATGCTCATGCCGTCAAAGGTGGAGGTTCCCCTTCCTACCTCGTCGTAGATAATCAGGCTTCGACGGGTAGCGTTTTTGAGAATGTAGGACACCTCGTTCATCTCCAGCATAAAAGTAGACTGACCCGATGCCAGATCGTCCGATGCGCCCACACGGGTAAATACCTTGTCCACCACGCCGATCCTTGCCTCGCTCGCAGGAACGAAGGAGCCAATCTGCGCCATCACGACAATCAGCGCGACCTGACGCATATACGTCGATTTACCCGCCATGTTCGGGCCGGTGATCAGCATCAGTCTGTTGTGGGAGGTATCGAGATGGGCGTCGTTGGGAACGAAGTAGGTATCCTTGACAAACTGCTCCACCACGGGGTGTCTGCCGTCCTTGATGTCGATAACGTCGGTTTGATCCACCTCAGGACGGACGAATTTATGCTTGCACGCAACGGTGGCAAGAGAGAGATAGGAATCAATCTCCGCCAACAGCGACGCCGTTTTCTGAATGCGCGCGCTCTGCTCCGCCACGTAGTTGCGGATCTGCTGGAACACCTCGTATTCCAAGGCGCATACCTTATCGGCGGCACCGAGCACCGTTGCCTCCATATCCTTGAGCTCCTGCGTGATGTAACGCTCGGCGTTGCTCAGGGTCTGCTTTCTGATGTAACGGTCGGGAACGAGATCGCGGTAGGAGTTGGTCACCTCGATGTAGTAGCCAAACACCTTATTGTAGCTGATGCGGAGATTCTTGATCCCCGTCTGCTCCCGCTCCTCCTCGGCGATCTTCTCGATCCAGCTCTTGCCGTCCTTCATGATCGCACGGAGGTTGTCGATCTCCTCGTTGTATCCGTCGGCGATCATGCCTCCCTCGCGGATCACCGCAGGGGCATCCTCGCAAATAGACGCACCGATCAAGTCGCGCACGTCCTCCAAGGTGTCCAGCGACTCGCAGATCTTTCGCAATCGACGGCACTTGCAATCGGACAGGAGTCCCTGCACCTCGGGGATCACCGACACGGTGGAAAACACCGCGCGAAGATCTCTTGCGTTCGCCGTGGTATACACGATCTTGGTCATCAGACGCTCCAGATCGAGCACGTGCGAGAGAAGCTCGCCCAGCTCCTCGCGGAGCATATAGTTCTCACCAAACTCCTCCACCACGTCCTGCCGCTCTGCGATCGCAGAGGTGGAAAGGAGAGGGTGCTCCACCCACTTGCGGAGCATCCGCGCGCCGGGCGCGGTCTTGGTCTTGTCCAGCACCCAAAGAAGCGTTCCCTTGCGATCCTTGCCTCGCATGGACTCGGTCAATTCAAGGTTGCGACGGGTGTTGATATCCATCTCCAGATACTGCCCGTCCGAGTAGACGTTCAGCTCCTTGATATAAGAGATCTCTCTTTTTTCGGTATCCTTGATGTAGTTGAGCATCGCGCCCACCGCACACACCAGCTCGCGCTGACTGTACACCTCGGGACGAACGCCATCGCCAAACTGCTCGCGCATCAATTCCTCTGCCGCTCTCTCCTCAAAGCGCGCTGCCTGCGCGTCCTGAAGCAGGATCTCGGGGTGCGCCGAGAAGAACTCTCCGATCGCCTCTCCCATATGTACGCGACTGAGATTGCAGAGCACCTCGCTGGGCGCATAGGTCGCAAGCTCGCTCTTGATCCGTGCCTCCATATTCGAGCCCGAGAAGGAGGTCGCGTAGATCTCGGCGGTCGAAACGTCTGCAAAGCAAAGACCGCTCTCAAACTCACCCACATAGAGGGTGCAAAGATAGTTGTTGCGATGCTCGGGGATCAGATTGGATTCGATCAGCGTACCGGGCGTGATCACACGGATCACGTCGCGGCGCACCAGCCCCTTTGCCTGGGAGGGATCCTCCATCTGCTCGCAGATCGCCACGCGGTAGCCGCTTGACACCAGCTTTCCGATGTAGCCCTCTGCCGAATGGAAGGGCACGCCGCACATGGGCGCGCGCTCCTCCTCGCCGCAGTCTCTTCCCGTCAGCGTCAGCTCGAGAACACGCGATGCAAGCACGGCGTCGTCAAAAAACATCTCGTAAAAGTCTCCGAGACGGTAGAACAGGATGTGATCCTTATATTGTTTTTTGATCTCAAAATATTGTTCCATCATTGGTGTCATACTGCCAACGCTCCTCTCCTATCTGAACCCTTTTCGGTCGTCACCGACCATCTTTAGTGACAGCCTCCGCAGGTGCTGCAATCGTGCGTGCAGCCCGAGGAAGGCTTCTCCCCCGTGATCTGGAACATAATAGTCTGGTTGACCTCGTTCATCAGTCCGTTCACCGCGTTCTGCGCCTCGTTCAGCGCAACAAAGGTGGGATTCTCGACGATCGCCTGATACAGAGTATCAATGCGGTTCTGGATCACCTCCAGAAAATGCAGATCGTGATCGGCCTTTCCTGCCTCTCTCTGCATCGCCTGCTGCTGAACCTCGTACTCCATCATGCACTTCTGCAGCTTGGTATCTGCCTCGTACGCGCGCTTGGCTTCCTCCAGAGCGACCAGTCTTGCGTCCTCCTTGAGCACCTGTCCAAGCTTTTCTGCCAATTCAAATATTTCCATTTTCCAAAATTCCTTTCAAGCTTTCTTTCCGTAGAGCGAGAACGCATCGGCGCGCTCGACCGTGAAATTCACGAAGCGTCCCACGTCCTCGGGAGAGCCCTCAAAGAAGGCGATCTTGTTCCCCTCGGTGCGGCCGCTGTACAAGGCGTCGTTGCCCTTGCTCACGCCGTCGCACAAAACTCTGACCGTCTTCCCGATCAGCTCCTGATTTTTCTCTGCTCCAATCTCCTTCTGAAGTGCCAGCAGTCGCTCAAACCGCTCGTGCTGAACCTCGGGCGGCACCTGATCCTCCATCTCGGCGGCAGGCGTTCCTTTTCGTGGGGAATAGATAAACGAGTAGAGCATATCAAACTTCACGCGTCGGAGCATATCCATCGTGCCCTCAAAATCCTCCTCGGTCTCCTCGGGAAATCCCACGATGATGTCCGAGGTGATGGTGATGTCGGGCATGCGCTCTCTCATGTACGAAACCGTCTTCAGGTATTGCTCGCGATCGTATTTTCGGTTCATGCGACGCAGGATCGCGTCGCTTCCCGACTGCATCGGCAGATGGAACTGACGCGCCACGTGACGGGAGGCGGCGATCACGTCGATCAGCTTCTCCCCCGCATCCTTCGGATGGCTGGTCATGAAGCGCAGAACGTAATCTCCCTCGATCTTATCAAGCTCTGCAAGCAGATCGGCAAAATCGTAAGGATAACCCGCGTCCTTTCCGTAGGAGTTGACGTTCTGTCCGAGGAGCGTGATGTCGCGGTATCCCCGCTCCACAAGCTCCCGCACCTCCGCGACGACCGCCTCCATCTCGCGGCTTCTCTCTCTGCCGCGCACGTAGGGCACGATGCAGTAGGAGCAGAAATTATTGCAGCCGTACATGATGGAAACCCACGCGCGGTAGTCACTCTCGCGGCGAATGGGCAACCCCTCCGCAACAAGATATTTGCTCTCCTGCGGACAGTAGAGCCGCTTTCCTCTCTCCCGCTTCTCGCAAAGCAGCTGGGGAAAACGGTGAACGGAGGACGTGCCAAACACGAAATCCACGTAAGGGTAGCGATGCTTGATCTCCTCGCATCGGTGGTCCTGCGTGACCATGCAACCGCAGACCGCGATCATCATGTCGCTTTTTTTCGCCTTGAGATGCTTGAACTGTCCTACGGTGGAGAGCGCCTTTTTCTCGGCGTGCTCCCGAATCGCGCAGGTGTTCACCACGATCAGGTCGGCGTCATCGGGCAGGGATACGATCTCATACCCCATCGCCTCTGCCATACCGGCAAGCTTTTCGCTGTCCGCCTCGTTCTGCTGGCATCCAAACGTCAGTATATATGCTTTTTTCGTTTGCCCCGTTTGCGCCAAAAACGCGAGATTCCTCTCTCGCTCGCGGCAAAGATAAGCGGCTTGCGCCTCGATCTCCTCCGTTGGCAAAATATTCTCCGATCTCATCTGGTCAACAAGTTCCTTTCCCGTCGATAACGGTCGTATCTCTCTTTTTATATGTTTTATCTTCAATATTTTATTATACAATATTTATAAATAAAAGTCAAGTTTTTTTGCTTCCCTATTGACAAATATTCACCGAAAATGATATGATGTATTGATATGTTTTTCATCCGACGCCACAAGAAGGAGTATTTCCGTGAAGCCATCCTATAAAACCACAAGAATTGCCTGCTATATCACCAACATCGCGCAAGCGGGGGTGTGTTCCTTTTCTCCCTTGCTCTTCGTGACCTTCCGCGAGAGCTACGGGATCTCCTACACCCTGCTCGGCTTTCTGGTCGCGATCAATTTCTGTACGCAGCTTGGAATCGACCTCGTCTTTACCTTTTTCTCGCATCGCTTCTCCATTCGGAAGACCATTCGTCTGATGCCCTACCTCACGGTACTCGGACTGTTGATCTACGCATTGTTCCCCTTCTTTTTCCCCAACCTCGCCTACATCGGTCTCGCTGTCGGGACAGTCATTTTCTCCTGCGCGGCAGGATTGGCAGAGGTGCTGATCAGCCCGCTGGTTGCCGCCCTCCCCTCGGATAACCCCGAGCGTGATATGACGCGGCTCCATTCCTTTTACGCCTGGGGACTGGTTGGCGTGGTGATCTTCGGAAGCGTGTATCTGCGAATCTTTGGCGTAGAGAATTGGGAATTTCTCCCCATGATCCTCGCCCTCATTCCTGCCGCCTCTGCCCTGCTCTTTGCCCTGTCCCCCATTCCCATGCCCGATTCGAAGGAGGAGACGTCGAGCGAGCGAAGGAGCAGTCTCTTTGACAGAGGGCTTCTCTTGTGTTTCGTTTGCATCTTCCTCGGTGCCGCCGCAGAGGGAACGATGACCCAGTGGGTCTCAAGCTACGTGGAAACCGCGCTCACCCTCCCAAAGCTCATCGGTGACATTCTCGGCATGGCGCTCTTCGCCGTGATGCTGGGGCTTGGCAGAAGTCTGTACGCCCGATACGGTAAAAATATTCTTCGCTTTATGCTGATCGGCATGATCGGTTCGTCTGCCTGCTACCTGCTCGCAGGACTTTCCCAAAGCCCCCTTGTCGGACTGACGGCGTGCGCGGCAACGGGATTCTTCACCTCTATGCTGTGGCCGGGAAGCATCATTCTGGTCGAAAAGAAATTTCCACAGGCAGGCGTTGCGGCATACGCGCTGATGGCGGCGGGCGGAGATTTTGGAATTGCGGTCGCCCCCCAGCTCATGGGGTGGCTTGTGGACTGCGTGTCTGCCGGCTCCACAGGGCAATCACTGGCAACCCGTCTCTCTCTGCTCCCCGAGCAGATCGGCATGCGTGCAGGACTGCTTTCGTCCGCCCTGTTCCCCCTTGCGGGCGCAGCGGTCATCTTGCTCCTCATGCGATACTTCAAAAAACAGAACAACTAAACAAAAAGAACACCCCGTTCGGTGAAATTCACCGAACGGGGTGTGTTTTTAAGAGAAATTAAACCTCTTCTTCGGCGGGAGCTGCCTCTTCAGCAGTCTCCTCGGAAGTCTCTTCAGCGACCTCGGGAGCTGCCTCCTCGGCGGTCTCGGTAGCAGTTGCCTCCTCAGCCTCAACAGCCTCGGTTGCCTCAACTGCCTCAGATGCTTCCTCTGCAACGGGTGCCACGTCAGCGCCGCTCATCAAAGCCTGCATGCTCTCGGCATTCATGCCCTTGCAGAATACAGCCTTGAGAACGATCAGAGCGATCTCAGCCAGGAGAATGATGATCGCGCCAACCAGCATGGTGGTCAGAGCTTTACCATTGACATCGGCAACATCCAGCAGAGATGCATCACCGGTTACTGCAGTAGAGGTGGGATCATCGTAGTAGCTCATACGACCCATGACAACAGTGGGAAGGATGTAAACTGCCAGCATCACAATCGCACGGCCGATGCAGGTATCCTTGGGGAACGCGCCCTTCTTGTTTGCACTCTTGCTGCAAGCCAGACGCTGCGCGCACTTCTCGAGGTATCCAACGGACGACAGAGCGAGAACGACGTAGATCAGGATCAGGAGCAGGTCAACCAGGTAGCCCTGCTGAACGGTTGCGTTCTTGTCCTTTGCCATCTCCACGCCAACCTTTGCTACGTACTCAGCAAAGTTGCCGCGCAGGAAAGCGGTGAAGATGTTGGTCTTAACCAGGTTGAAGAAGAATACGACGAATCCGATGACACCAACCAGGGAAACGCCCTGAACGATGTTGAGGTATCTGAACGCTGCATCGTCGTAGCTGCGGAGTCTGGAGATCACAAGACCCAGAACAGCCGCCAGAATGGATGCAACGCAAACGCCAACGATTCCGCTGCCGTAGGTCATGCCGGGAACAACGCACTGGAAGAGCATGAGCGTGAAGGGCATGGAAATGAATGCGGGAAGCTTTCTTGCGATCTTGGTGGAAACCTCTTCGGGATCATCCAGATTGGTCAAAGCAGACACCAGAGCGGTGATGGTTGCCCATGCCAGCATGATCGGAATGATGAAGGTGAGCGCAAGCAGAGCCAGAAGCGCGATGATGGACACAAGCATGGTCAGAACGCTTGCAAGCACGCCGGAGGTATCGGTGTCTTCCTTGTCAAAGTTGGATGCAACGGTGGATACGAGGGAAACGGCGATCACGATGGTTTCCTGTCCTTCGGGAGTATCCAGAATTGCAGCGATCTCGCTGCCGGTGTTGGACACATCCTTATCCTTGACACCCTTCATGGTGGCAGACATGATCTTGCTCATCACGCCGATGGATTTCACCAGCTTGATGGCACTTACATCAACCTCTTCGGGAATCTCGAAATCCGAATCGGGAGCAACCTTGACGATCATTTCGTTGATTGTTTCGCGATTGTCAAGGGTATTGAGGGAGATGATGGGAGTGAGGCTGAGGCTGGTCGCGATCACGAGAAGCAGAACGCTTACCCAGATCTGAACCGTGGCAGTCAGCTTCTTTGGAACGTTGAGTTGACGCATAAAAATTTCCTCCAAAAAATTTGTATGCCATTTTATGTATGGCTACTAAAATTATACCCCTCATGGTCGGTTTTGTCAATGGATTTCTTCAAAAACTTTTCACTTTTCCGACACATTCAAGCAAAAATCTTCCTATTACGTTTCACAAACACAAAAAGCCCCACGTGCTCTCTATCACACATGAAGCTTTTTTCGGTTAAACCAGTTGATCGGCGCGCAAGCGCAGCCTTCCTTTTTTCGTCTCTCCGTCAAAGGATCGCAGAACGTATCTGCCGTATCCCCGAACCGAAACCGTTGCAGGAGGCTCGAGCAAAAGATCCACGCGCGTCTCCTGCTCAAAATCCACCTCCACCAGTCCCCCTCTGACCGCGCTCTGCGCGTCCTCGCGGGACAGATTGGTGAGCGCCGCCACCACACAGTCAAGCCGCGCCGATGCGACCGTATCCGAGATGGGGCGGTAGCGTCTGCCGTCGGTAAAATGCTCGTCCATCACGTATTCCCGACATTTTACGGTGTCGGAGGCAACCTTTTCGAGTGTCTCGACGAGAAAGGATTCCAGATGTTTTTTGCAGAACACCACCGCCTCCCGCTCGTTTTGCACCGCAATATCACCAACGGCATCCCGCTCCAAGCCAAGACCCAGAAGTGAGCCGAGATAATCGCGATGAGAAAGGGTTCGATATCCGCTTCCCGTGACTCGAATCGCCGAAACGCCGTCCTCGCTCGCGCCGTCAAGAAAGGAAGCGAGCGCGGCGTCCCCATCCAGACCAAGATCGGACAGCTCCCCGTAAAAATCGGGCAACAAAAACAAACAGGTGCGCTCGGCAGCCCCGTATCCTCCCCAGAATACAGCGCGATCTCTCTCCCCGCGTTGCGAAAGATACCGCTCGGCGCGCCGTCTCTCGCCCGGTGACAAAAAGGGGCTGACCGCAACGGTCCCGCGCTCCGCCTGCGTCAGATAATCCTCGATCCGCGCCTCAAGCAAATCACTCATAAGGACTCCAGGATCATCTGCGCGAGAATGACCAGAACCACCGTGATCATAAAGGGCGCGTCTATGGGCGTGCGCTGAAACCAGTTTTTCTTGTAGCACAGCTTTCGGATGGGCTGGATCACAGGCTCGGTGACAGTGTACAAAAACGTAGACAGACGAAAGCGCATATCGGGATCGATCCAGGACAGGATCGCGCGCAAAAACAGGCCGAGGTCCAAGACCCACAGAAGCAAGGTCGCGGTTCTGATCAGAAAATAAAGCAAAATCTCCATGAGCATCCTCCTTTTTTCCTTTGGAAAAAGGACGAGACCGCCAAGGGAATCCCCCGTCGGTCTCATCCGTTGATGTCGGTCGCGCAAACAGAGGTGCGCGGCGATCAGTTCATTTCTTCAAATGCCTCGGGCGCGTCCTCGACAACAGCCTCCGGCTCAGCTACGGGAGCGGGAGCAGCTGCGGGAGTTACGTCGGGCGCAAAGCTGGAGATATCCACACCTGCGGGAGCTACCACGATGGTGCTCTTGTTGGTCTTGATCATCTCGCCACCCAGAACGTATGCAACGCCTGCCAAGAAGTCAACCAGACGTCTTGCCTGATCCTTGGTCAGATTGCTGATGTCAAGCAGAACGATGCAGCCCTCCTTGAGCTTGTCCGCAATCTTGGTCGCCTCGGTGTGCGTCTTGGGCTGGAGCAGCTTGAGGGACACCTTGTCGGGAGATGCGGGATGGATCTCGGGCTCCTTGCGGGAGGGGCTGTTGAGAGACGCAACGTCCTCTGCCTCGGAATCCTCAAGGTTTACCTGCATATCTTCGGGATCAATGTACAGATCCTCGTATTCTTCTGCCTCAACGTCGGCGTTATCTCTGATAAATTTCTTCAGCAAGTTCATTTTCTTCCTCCAAATTTGCGTATAATTCTGAATCGGAACGCTCCGAAATAATTACGGTTCAGAGCTCGGCTCGGCAAAGAGCGATCTGCCCACCCGAACCATGTCTGCGCCCTCCTCAATGGCGATCTCAAAGCTTTCTGACATCCCCATGGAAAAAAGCGGTCTACCTATATTATGAAGTGTTTTACTCCAAATGTCAAGACCTATGCGAAAAGTTTCTTGAAAAAATTTGCGATAATCTTCGATTTTCTCGCATTTCGGAGCCATGGTCATAAAGCCCCGAAGATTGAGATGCTCGAAATCCGCAAGTGCCCGACAGAACTCCGCCGCCTCGGTCGGAGCGATGCCACTCTTGCTTTCCTCCGCACCGCTGTTGATCTCCACCAGAACGTCCATTTTCCGTCCGAGCTTTGCCATCTGCCGCTCGATCTCGGCGGCAAGTCGAAGAGAATCCAGCGAGTGGATCATGCAGACCTTGTCGGCGATGTACTTGACCTTGTTGGTCTGAAGCGTTCCGATAAAGTGGAAATTCAGCCCCTCGCGGTCCACCGTTTCCCAGTGCTCCAAAAGCTGCTGGACGCGGTTTTCCCCAATGTCGTTCACACCAAGCACGCGATGCAGATAGTTGATGTGCTCGGCGTCGGTATATTTGACCGCCGCAACCAATCGCACGCCCTCTCTGCCGACGCGCTTCTCCGCCTCTCGGATACGGGTGTTAATGTCTTCAAAATTTTGATCCATATAGGAAAGTCTGTTCATCGGTACACCTTCCCGTCATAAAGTTTTCTTCCGGACAGGATCATCAGATCGTTCAGTCCGAGATAGGGGATCTCGTGATCGGGGTCGCCGTCAACGAGGCTCGCGATCAGATATCCGTCTCCCACATAGGAAATCGAGATGCGTCGGAAGCGCACCGTGCTCTCGTCGAACACGTATACACCGTCCACACCGTCCAGCGACACGTACGCCTGCTTTGGTATGTAGATCCCCTCCATATACCCAACCGTGATCTCGGCTCTCTGGCTTCTCAGAAAGCGGAAATCCGAGGGGGTAACGTCCGAACGGAGCACGGCAACCGTCCCGCCGTTGTCATTTTGCAAAAGTCTCTCGCAGATCATTTCCACAGTCACGCCGTCATTTTCGGGAAAAGAGACCTGATAGAAGCCGCCAATCAAGAACAAATCCTCGCACGCATCGGAAAATTCCACCGCCACGTGCCAGGAATATCCGTAGCAGAGCTTGCCCGCAACAAAGCCGTCGCCCGTTTTGGGCTCTGACGCCTTGAGCATCGCAAAAGACTCTGCACTCAGCTCGCTCAGCGCAGTTTCGGTAAAGACCGTCTCGTATCCGTCCACCTCGGAAAGCCCGTAATAGTATGCCGAGGATTCGGAATTGATCAGCTCGGTCTTATTTCCAACCAGCATAGCGTCCCGCTCGGCTTTTGCACGCTCGAGCGCCTCGTTGATCGCGTCAGCCTTGCCCGTGAGCGCGCCATAGCGATTGAGACTGATGAGAAGCTCGTCCTCAAGCTTTGAGAGCGCCTCCCAATTGCCATCTCGGATCGCCCTGCGGATCTCGGTGACCGTCGTCGCCGCATCGTTCCGATAGCCTTCGGCGTTTGAGAGCGGCGTCCCGCTCGGCAAAATACCCGATTCCAAAACCGACACCGTCCGATTGATCAGATCCAGCTTGGTTTGTCTCTCCCCAAGTCCGTCCACGCTTCCGTCCGACCAAACCTCGGTCAGCACCGTATTCTTTCCAACCTTGGAGCCGCTCACCGCCACGCTGTTGACCAGTCCCGCCTCGTGAGACGTGAGCAGCGTCTCATCCCGAAACAGCCACGCCTCGCCTCCGATCAGGCGGGTGTCGCTGATCTGCCTTGCGGGGGTCGTGAGCAGACGCCCCGACGAGTTCCAAAGGGCGTGGTAGCAGGTATAAATAATCAAGCAGAGCAACAAAAAGGTCAGCGCAAGTCTGCCGAAATTCAGTTTCAACCGCCTATGCCGCCTCATATTGCTCTCCCTTCTTCAAATTCAATGATTTTTTCTTTCGTCCTCAACCAGCGCAAGAATATCCGAGAGGACGTTCGCCTCTCCCCTCATGCACCCATCCTCATCGGCGTCCACCCAACGCACGTAGGGCTTTGCCGAGAACCAAGTGATCTGCCGCTTGGCATAGCGTCGCGTCGCAGTCTTCAGCCGCTCCACCGCGTCGGGAAGGGATTCCTCTCCCGCAAGATACGAAAGCAGCTCCTTGTATCCGATCGCCTGCGCCGCCGTGGAGTTGGAGAGAAACACGCCCTCCTCCATTAGCGATTTGGTTTCCTCAAGCAGGCCGCCCTCCATCATGTCGTCCACCCGACGGTTGATGCGGTCGTAGAGCAGCTCCCTGCTCCCGTAGCGCAAGCCTACCACGCAAAACGCGTAGTCAGATTCCTTTTCCTTTGACCGCTTGTCCCATTCCGACTTGGGGATCCCCGTCGTCTCAAAGATCTCCAAAGCGCGGATCACGCGATGAACGTTATTCTCGTGAATAGCATCCGCGCTCTCGGCGTCTACCTCGCAGAGACGGTCGTGGAGCGCGTGATTTCCGTTTTCCTCGCAATACGTCTGCCATTTCTTTCGGATTTCTTCGTTTGGCTCCGCCTCCTCGGCGTCTCCTCCGCCATAGAGCAAGCGTTCCAGATACAGTCCCGTACCGCCGCAAAGAATCGGCAATTTCCCGCGCGAGAGAACCTCCTCAATGACGCACTTTGCTGCCGCGACGTAGTCTGCGCTGGAAAAAGAAAGGTCGGGCTCGGTAAAGTCGATCAAGTGATGGGGGATTCCCTCCATCTCGTCTGCGGTCGGCTTTGCCGTTCCGATATTCATTCGCTTGTAGATCTGCATCGAATCGCAGGAAATGACCTCGCCGCCAAGGCGTTGCGCCAATTTCACTGCTATTCTGCTTTTCCCGCTCGCGGTCGAGCCAACGACCGCAAGCAGAAAAGGTTTTTTCATATCATTCATTCTTCAACTTTCTCTTGCGGAGCCTCTGACTCGTCACAGGGCTACGCAATCTTCGTTCTTTTCTTCAGCCCCAAAGCACGAATAATCACAGGGCTGAGCGCAACGTTTACAACAAACTCAAACAGGAAATTGAATCCCGCAAGTCCCACGAACATATAAACCGCGGTGTTTTCATATCCCAGTGCCGCCGCCCATTCGGAAACGGTATCCATAAAGAACAGCAGGCAACCGATAAAGAAGATACCGGTGTTCACCATGGGGCAAACTGCCGCCGCCGCATAGACTGCAGCCGTCTTCTGTTTCTTTTCAATCAGTCGGTAGACGAATCCCGAAACGAGGCCGCAAGCCGTACCTTTTACCAGAACGGTCACGATCGTGCCAAAGGGATTGATCACCAGAAATGCCGCCGCATCTCCGCTGAGCAACACGATCACGCCAAACACAAATCCCAGCCATGCGCCCATGTAAGGACCGCATTTTGCCGCGCCGATCACAATGGGGATCAGTACCAAGGAGACCGTGAAGGGCAAAAAGGGCAGAGCCGCTCTGACGCCAATGGCAAGGAACTGCAAAATCACTACCAGAGCAGTCAGAACTGCGCCAAAGGTTAGTGTTTCGGTGGACATACGTGTGGTTTTTCTCATAGTTTTCCTCTTTCTGCTGTCGCTCCGATTCTCGGATGCAACGCAATTAAATGAATTTTATAAACACGGCCAAAGCCGTCTTTACCGTTTGTTTTTCTGCGCGATGAGATAGAGTCCCTTCAGGGTCAGATCGGGGCGATAGACCGATTTCGTCCGACAGTAGGGTAAAACCGTCTCTGCCAGCCCTCCCGTGCAAACGACCGTCAACGCATCCTCGCCAAGCTCCTCGCCGATGCGGGAGATCATACCGTCCAGCATCGCGGCGTGGCCGTACAGAACGCCCGATCGCATGGAATCCTGCGTGTTTTTTCCCACCACGTGCTTGGGTGTTGCCACCGAAATGTCGGGCAACTCCGAGCCGCTCCGCGCAAGCGCGTCCATAGAAATCCGAACACCGGGCGCGATCACAACGCCCTCAAGCGTGCCGTCCCGACGGATCGCGGACAGAGTGGTCACCGTTCCCATGTTCACAACGACCATCGGCGCCGAAAACTCCGAGAGCGCCGCCACGGCATCCGCCACCAGGTCGGATCCAAGCTGCGTCTGAACGTCAACGCGAATATTGAGTCCTGTCTTGACCCCCGGCCCCACGATGAGAGGGCGACAGCCAACAAGGCTCTCCACCGCACGCGACACCGCGTGCGTCACGGGCGGAACGACCGAGGACAAAATGCACGCGTCCACCGTCGAGGGATCCACCCCGCGCAGGGCAAACAGAGAGTGAAACAGGACGGCGTATTCGTCCGCGCTCTTTCCTTCGGACGCCTCCACGCGGCATTGAAAGGTCAGATTTCCATTCGGATCAAACACCCCGAGCGCAACGCTCGAATTTCCAATGTCAACCGCCAAAAGCATAAAATTCGCCTCCTCTCCCATGATCATTCTATTATATCATAAAAGTATATTTTTGTCAACCGAGACGGATAAAAAACGTCGGGATCCCTCATTTGGGAATCCCGACATCCTCTATTACAACTGTTCAACAATCTCCGTACTCATCTCACCGCAGAGATCGGTCTCCATCATCTGCTTGATTTTTTGCTTTGGCAGGTCTTGGCTCAAGAGATAATAGAGCTTGGCAACCGCCGCCTCGGTGGTCATATCCCTGCCGCTGACCGCACCCGCCGCCTTGAGGGAGGAGCTGGTCTCGTACGCGCCCAGAATCACGGTTCCCGACGGGCACTGCGAGCAAACGGTGATGACCGCGCCCGAGGCAAACGCCTTTTTGATAATGGGCAAAAGCTCGTCTCCGCCTCCCGGGATATTGCCCGCGCCGAAGGTCTCCAGCACGATGCCCGAAAGCTTTTCGGTCATGATCTCCTCAAAAAGCCCGAACTGAATACCGGGGAACACCTTGAGAACGCCGATCGGAACCTCCGAAAACGGAGAAAAATCAAGCCCCGTCCCCGCCTTTTTTCTTTTCATCAGAGCGGACAGATTATACCTGATCGAAATTCCCGCATCGGCAAGATGGGGGTAATTGGGCGAATCGAAGGCAACCAGTCCGTCTGCGCTCATTTTCATCGCGCGGTTGCCGCGAAGCAGCTTTCCGCAAAAATAGAGACAGACCTCGCGCACCACTCCGTCCGCAGCGATCAGCACCGAGGTGATCAGGTTATCTCTGCCGTCACTCCGTATTTCGGAAAGAGGGATCTGCGAGCCCGTCAACACCACGGGCTTGTCAAGTCCCGACAAAATAAAGGAGAGCGCCGACGCGGTATACGCCATCGTATCGGTGCCGTGAAGCACCACGAAGCCCTCGTAGCTTTCATAATTTTCGTATATCACGGAAGCGATCGCGTTCCACTCTCTGACCGCCATGTTCGACGAGTCGAGTAGGGGGGACATCTCATACAGATCCCAAGAGGGAAAATCCTCTCTCGACATATCGGGAATGAGATCCATCACCTCGGCAAGAAAGCCGGGCGCGGGCGTGTATCCCTGCTCGGTCTTCTTCATGCCAACGGTTCCACCCGTGTATATGATCAAAACCTTTTTGCTTTTCATCGTCTGTCATCCTTTCAAAAAATCGAAAGTAAGCTAAATCAACATCACCTGTTCATTCGAGAAGCAAGTAACGCAGAATTGCGGGGTCTGTGCGGCATAAAACAACAACGCACGGTGCTGATTCGTAGAAATTTCGCAAGGCAAGGCGCACCGAGCGAGGGCGGCGAAGACATAGTTACCTATGTCGAGCCTCACGAGTCGAGGAGCAACGCAGAATTGCGGGGTCTATGTCATTCAACAATCGGCGCACGGTGCTGATTCGTACAAATTTCGCAAGGCAAAGCGCACCGAGCGAGGGTGGCGAAGACATAGTTACCTATGTCGAGCCTCCCGAGTCGAGGAGCAACGCAGAATTGCGGAATTTATACAATCAGCATGGCGTCGCCGAAGCTGAAGAAACGGTACTTTTCATTTACGGCCGTTTGATAGGCCTCCATCACGTGCTCGCGATCGTAAAAGGCGGAAACCAGCATCAAAAGCGTGCTTTCGGGAAGATGGAAATTCGTAATCAGGGCGTCAACCGCCTTGAATTTGTAGCCGGGGTAAATGAAGATCCCCGTGTCTCCTTCCATCGCGGGAATATGCCCGTCTGCCGTGGCAACGCTTTCGATCGTTCGGCAGGAGGTCGTTCCCACGCAGATCAGACGTCCGCCCGCCGCGCGTCTCTCGTTGATGATGCGGGCAGATTCCTCGGGAACCGAGAAAAATTCACTGTGCATAACGTGCTCGGTGATCTTGTCCGCCTTGACGGGGCGGAAGGTTCCAAGTCCTACGTGCAGCATCACGGGAACGATCGCAACACCCTTTTCGCGGATGCGATCGAGCAGCTCGGGGGTGAAGTGCAATCCCGCCGTGGGAGCCGCCGCCGAGCCCTCCTCCCGCGCGTACACCGTCTGATAGCGGCTGTTGTCGCGCAGCTGCTCGGTGATATAGGGGGGCAGAGGCATCATGCCGATCTGATGCAGAATATCGTAAATGTTTGAATATTTCGTCTCGTCGTAGGAAAAGCGAATGAGGCGATTGCCCTCCTCCACAAGATCCACGACCTCGCCCGTGAGAAGCCCATCGCCAAACACCGCGCGCATCCCAACGCGAGCGCGCTTTCCGGGCTTGACCAGACACTCCCATACGTTGAGCTCGTGCTGACGGAGCAGCAAAAGCTCCAGCTTTGCTTCCTCTCTCCCTTCAACGTGACCGTAGAGGCGCGCAGGGATGACCTTGGAATCGTTGATGACCAGCACGTCGTTCGGATTGAGATAGTCCACGATGTCCGAAAAATGACGGTGCGTAATGCTTCCCTCTGCGCGCCCGAGAACCATCAGCCGGGAGGCGTCTCTTTGGCTCATGGGGTGCTGGGCGATCAGCTCCTCGGGAAGATCATAGAAAAAATCCGAGGTTTTCAGATCGGTTTGCGGCTTTTCGTTGACGATCACTTGACTCATATCTGCTCCTTTTACCATCGATTCGCAAAACGTGACGAATCGGCATATTCTGTCATTGTAAAGATAACTGTCGATTTGAATTTTATTATACACCGAAATGACGAAAAATGCAACCATTATTTTGTTTTTACCCCCCTTTTTCGGGTTGAAAGGAGTGAATCTCTTTGAGTTTTGTCAAACCAACTGTTTTTCGGGGCATTGCGACCGCGCTGATCACTCCGATGCGCGACGGCAGGATCGACCGCGATTCGCTCTCCACCCTGATCGAAATGCAAATACAGGGCGGCGTGGATGCCATTCTGGTCGCGGGGACGACGGGAGAGAGCTCCACCCTGTCCTTTGACGAGCACGGAGAATTGGTCTCGCTTGCCAAGGAGTATATCCGCGGCAGAGTCCCCCTTCTGGCAGGGTGCGGCTCCAACTGCACCTCACGCGCCTGCGAGCTCGCCCGCATCGCCTGCGCGGCGGGGGCGGACGGACTGCTCGCCGTCACCCCCTATTACAACAAGGCGAGCGACGACGGACTTCTGCTCCACTACAAGGAGCTTGCTCGCGCGGCATCCCGCCCCCTGATCGTCTACAACGTCCCCTCCCGGACGGGGGTAAGCCTGCAAATGAAGCACTATCGGGAGCTTGCCAAGATTGACGGCATCACGGGCGTCAAGGAGGCATCGGGGAATCTTTCCCTTCTGGAGGAGCTGTGCGCCACTTGCACAGACAGTTTGGACGTCTACACGGGAAACGACGATCAGATCGTTGCCGCCATGCGCCTGGGAGCCTCGGGCGCGATCTCGGTGCTCTCAAACGTATACCCAAAAACCACCGCCGCCCTCTACCGCCTCTGCGTCGAAGAAAACTGGCAGCAGGCCGAGGCAAAAATACAGGATCTGCGCCCCTTGATCGGAGAGCTGTTCCGCGAGGTGAATCCCATTCCCGTAAAATATCTCGCGCATCTGATGGGATATTGCGAGGCAGAATACCGTCTCCCCCTCTGTCCACCCTCTGCCGAAACGCAAAAAAGGCTGGCGGATCTTCTCGACCGCTATGCAGATTAAAAAACAGGCGTATCTAATCCACACGCGCGTGTGCTGCCGAATTTTTTTTTTTTTTTTT
>JAZSBE010000010.1:0-34548 GCA_045602215.1 Eubacteriales bacterium
TTCGGGATAAAGCGGGAAAGCCATTTCGGCGCGGTTCCCTTTTCTTGCCGACTCCGTCGGCATTTCGCAGGCGAAACCGTAAAGGGGGGTGGGATTCAGCGAAACCAATTACCCGCGCACCAAAAAGAAAAGGACACCGATTGGTGTCCTGTTCTTTTTGGTGCGGGTAAGAGGACTTGAACCTCCACGAAGTTGCCCCCACTAGAACCTGAATCTAGCGCGTCTGCCAATTCCGCCATACCCGCGTATTGAGTTTTCCTTTAATTTTTACACGGAGTGAGGTCTCCGAGGCTCGAATTGTTTCCAATTTGACCGAACGCGACTATTATATCACAAATGATTTACTTTGTCAATAGCTTTTTCTCGTTTTTTGAAAATATTTTTCAAAGAAAAATCCCGACGGGCAATTTCTGTCCATCGGGATTTTTTTGATTATACCAATTCGCCCACGTAATACTTTTTCTTTCCGCGGCGAACCACCAGATACTTCCCTGCGATGCAAGTCTCGGCATTGATTTCCATGTTCGCGTCCTTGACGGTGTCACCGTTGACGGTCAAAGCGCCGTTGGAGATGAACTCTCTCGCCTCGCGCTTGGAGGAGCAAACGCCTGCCTGAGTCAATACGTCAGCCAACGCGCCTCCGCTCGTCTGGAAGTGGGGGACGTTCTTCAGTCCGATCAGAAGATCTCTCGTGGGGATCTCCTTGATGTTTCCTGCAAAGAGCTGCTCGCTGATGCGAACCGCCTCGTCGAACGCTCCCTCGCCGTGCAGATCGTTCAGGATCTCGCGTGCGAGAACCTTTTGCGCGTAACGCTTCTCGGGAGCTGCATTATGCTCTGCCTCTACCGCCTCGATCTCCTCGCGGGAGAGGAAGGTCAGACGCTTAAGGTACTCGATGACCATACTATCCTCGGAGTTGAGCAGGAACTGATAGAGCTCGTAGGAGC
The DNA here is from genome assembly GCA_045602215.1 of Eubacteriales bacterium. Lineage (GTDB taxonomy): Bacteria > Bacillota > Clostridia > Oscillospirales > CAG-272 > UMGS1865. The sequence goes on from JAZSBE010000010.1 coordinate 948, forward strand.
TGGTCTTGTTCTTGTCCAGCCAAACGGCGTTGCCCTCGCTCTTTCCAAACTTGTTTCCGTGAGAGTCGGTCACAAGAGGCATGGTGAGCGCGTAGACCTCGTCGCCCGTGGTCTTGCGGATCAGCTCGATTCCCGTGGTGATGTTACCCCACTGGTCGGAGCCTGCCACCTGCAGATCCACTCCTCTGGTCTCGTGCAGATACTTGAAGTCCAAGCCCTGAATGAGCATATAGGAGAACTCGGCATAGGAGATTCCGCTCTCCATCTGACGGCGGATCAGATCCTTGCTGAGCATATAGCCGACGTTGATATATTTTCCGTAGTCACGGAAGAAATCAATGATGTTAAGATCCTTGACCCAGTCGTAGTTGTTCACGACCTCGTAGGGGAAGATCTTCTGCAGCTGCTCCTTGAGGCAGCCGTAGTTGTGCATAACCTCGTTGCGGTCGGAAAGCTTTCTCTCCACCGTTCCGCGGGGGTCGCCGATGAGCGCGGTTGCCATTCCCACCAAAAGCAGGGGGGTATGTCCTGCGGCAGCCAAGCGGCGGGTGATGAGGAAGGAAGAATAGTGACCAAGGTGCAGACTGTCTGCCGTCGGGTCGGTTCCAATATAGAAGGTCATTCCTCCCGCGTTCAATTTATCAATCAAATCCGGGCTGGAAATATCCTGAATCAGCCCTCTCCATTTCAGATCCTCGTAGAGTGTCATTTTTTGAAGGAATTCCTTTCTGTTTTTTGCTAATATCCTATATTATAGCACGAAAAGAAGGGTTCGTCAAGGAAAAAACGAAAGTTTTCCGACAAACTCATTTTTAGTTCCACAAAGTATTCTTTACGCCAAGTCTCATACAGCAAGGATACCGCCGAGAGCGACCAAACGGTTGCTCTCGGCGGCGTGCTCGTTATTCTTTATCAGCTATCTTTCTCACTCGTTCAATATACGCCTTGAAACGATCCTCATTACGAACAGAATCGAACCATTCCCAACCGCTGGGCGCGGTTATGGAATAGAAAAGATTTTTTGCACTGTATTCTAATTCCCAATCATAGTTAATAGGCTCCATAGAACCATCCGGGAATTGGATCAGTCCTTTGCCCCAAACCAACTTGGCGCCGCCAAAAAGATAGGGATCACCGATTTCAAGCAAATCGCCTTCTTTCAGATCAGCCACCTTTTCGCAATATTGAACCGCAAGTTCAAGTGCTTTGTAGCCCTCCTCCTTCTGTCCGTCACCAAACAGTGCAGCCGCCCTTACCACAGCTCTCCAACTGTAAAGGCCATACCAAGCCGGCAGAATTTCACCGTTCTCGCTCAACATTTCAAGAAGCTTCAAATTAAAACCATTGATAGCGACCGAGCGTTTTGCATTGTTACGGTTATAGCTGGGGCGAGCAAGCAAATGAAGGATCAAGTGGAAATTATTTCCGCCGCACTTCATTTGCGCCTCCTGCCATTTACCCGCATTCCACAAATTCGATACAATCACTTCACCTTGAATCGCGTTGTATTGCGTAATGGGCGGTGGAACCTCGCGAACACCCGTGCGATCTTCAAACACAACGATATCACCGTCCTCATCTGCGACATAGGTATATTCTACCGATCCTACAAAGCCGTCAGTCAGATCGAGTGCATCATATCGACGCACAAGACCGTCAGCAAGAGGCATAAAACCCTCGCCTACGCCTTCATAGGAAGTCAATTCGTAAACCGCCGTTCTTGCGCCACCGCAATATTCATTTTCAGTACGAACAATTCCGATTCCTTCGGCAAAATAGTACACCTTCTTGCCGCCGCGATATGACCATCCATCTGCCATTCCACCGATGTCAAGGCAGAGCTTAAAGCAGTTTTCAAAGGTTCCTGCCTTCGTTGTAATCGTTCCGCCGTCCTCGCAGGTGATCTGCGTTTTCACCGTCCTATCCCATTTCGTGTATTCCACAATCGGAGATACACCGATACACCACTCATCTGACCAAATACAATTTGTAGCATCCTGCAGAATCCCCAATATATCGTTATAAAGGATGGGATCTTCGGCAACACCCATGCCGCCCGTATTTTTCCATTCAAAGGACCAGCGGGGATTGTAGCCGGTTGAATAAAAGGAATTCGCTTTCTTCTGGATATATGTTCTGGCAAAGAAATTCCAATGTCCCGTAGCGGTATAATTCGGATTGAAAGTTGTATCAGTAGCAAGTATTCTTCTTGCAACCGATGCAGCTGCTTTGGTATACGCCTTTTCCATAGGGGTCTTGGCAAGTCGTTCTGCGCGTTCAATAACCGGATAGACGTCGCAAATATACGCGCCTCCCCCCTTCTTGCTGTGAGCATATTCGTTTGCAATCTCTTGTACCGCGTCAAGCCAAGAACTACCGTCATAGCCGATTCTCTCGGTGTTTCCCCAATAGGAAATGAGAATACGGTCATCATCCGCATAAGAAACGGTAATATTCAACTCGGATCTAATTGCATCGGGAGAGTAGGCGGCATCATAATTCCACGTATTTCCGGGGAACATCGGAAGGAGTCCGCCTCCCCCTTTTATTTCATATGTACTGAGCCTATGCGTATCCGTCGTTCCATCGGTAATATGATCCTGACGAACGATACCAACACCATCTTTGTAGTAGGTCCTGCACACAATCTTTTGTGTATCCGTCCATCTTCTGATCTCCCAAAGCTGACAGTCCTCAAATCTCCCCGCCGGCGTATCTACCGTTTCGCTGTCCGAGATATAGGTGAGCTTTGTTCCGTCAGAACCCACGTGTGTTTCCCCAAGAGAAACGTCTGCAAAGAAATGTCCGTCACAGCTTGATGCATTGCGGAAAATATGTGCGCTTTTTCTGTCTATTGATCCAAGATATCCCTTTCCGAAGCCTTCTTGTGTCCAATAGCGTGGTTTACCGTCTATCAGGCGATATTCTTCAGCAGTACCGCCGATCAGGTAACGCTCTTCTACTACTTCCTTATATCGCGTCGACAATTCTTCTTCCATTTTCCGAGCCAAAGGCACAAGCGCGCGGTAGGCATCCCCTTTTGCAAGAATTTGTTCCACCTTGCTATATGCGGCTTGGGCTTCCTCTATCTTGTTTTCTCTAAACAGATGATAGCCAAGCCAAAACCACTCTCGCCCAAGAGCCTTCACAAATCCCGCCTTTTCAAGACGTGGAATCTGTTTGTCTCGAATAAAATGAACACGCGCACCGCCGTATACCTTGGAATCCTCACGCGCAACGATAAAGGTCATAACCTCCTCGTTCTTACCCTCCATAGCGGCATCGGCAATCCGAGCAAACAAAGCATCGTTCTTTTTGCCGGGAAGCCACCACCAGCCGCGCATCAGCACGTCGGCAAGCGCGTGCTGCTTTTCGGTACATTCGGGAAGCTCTTCAACCTCGCGAAGTACCTCTTTGTATACCTTTTCAAATCCACTCTTGTCATTTTTCACTTGCCACAATTTCAGTTCTTCAACCTTCTTCATCACACGCTGCACAAGAGTATCACTATACTTTTCATTCATCGCACAAAGTTCCTTTCTGATTCGTTTTCTGCCATCATGAAGCTGCCGCTTGACCGTTCCCTCGGAAATACGCATCCGATCCGCAATCTCCGCAATCGAAAGATCGTCAAAGTAATGCAGCCTTATAATCTGCCGTACCTTTTCGGGCAGCATCTCAATGCTTTTGTTTACTTCGTTTCGCTCTTCGGACAGTGCATAAAGCTCCGCGGGGTTCTCTGCACCATCATTAAAAACATTCAAATTGTCCACCACGTCAAACGGAAGAAAGCTACGGTATCTGCTGATCATATTCAGGGCACAGTTCTTGGCGATGCGACACACCCAAGAGGCATACTTTTTAGGCTCTTGCAGGGTATTGAGCTTCATCCAAGCCGTCACAAAGGCATCCTGCGCGGCATCTTCCGCCATAAAGTGATTTTTTGTAACCGATATCGCAGAGGCAATGACTGCCTTTTGATAGCGTGTTACCAAAATCTCATATGCCGTTTGCTCTCCTGCAAGTGTCAGCATAACCAAGGTTTCGTCCGACGCATTTTGATAGTACATATGCACTCTCCTTTCATATATTTAGGGAGTTCCCTTCTTAAGCGCTTGTCTTTAAGACACAAACCGGAAGGAAAAGGTTGTGTGATTTGAAATTATTATACCATAAATTTGTAATGCAGTCTATAGCAAAAGCTCCGTATTTGCGAATCCCGCTGTCATGAGGTAGCCCCTTATACACCTTCAATTCAAAGAAATCAAAAAAACTCTTGACAAAACGAAAATTTATGGTATAATGATGGAAAGAAGATTTGCGCGCATCGCGTAAATGAGTATGGAAGCGAACCGCTTCCGCTATTTTTGAGAAGGGGACAAAATCGTGGATAACGGCGACGGGAACAGTCGAAGTACCAATTTTTACTCGTTGAATATCAAAAAAATTTATGCATAACCTGCGTCTGGAATGGCTCAGGCTATGCTTTTTTGCGTTTACCATCAAAATTCAATCCGATCTTCGGAAATATTACATCTTTAAGGAGATATCATGCCCGACGGTAGTATAACCAAAATTATTATCATGCTCGTTTGCCTCTTTTTCTCCGGCTTTTTCTCGGCGACGGAGACGGCGTTCACCTCGTTCAATCACACGAAGATGAAAAACCTCGCGTCCGAGGGAAACAAGCGCGCGTCTCTCGTGCTCAGTCTTGCGGATCGTTATGACAAGCTGCTCTCCACCATTCTGGTCGGAAACAACATTGTGAACATTACCCTTTCCTCTGTTGCCACCGTTTGGTTCATTCAGCTTTTGGTGAACACGCCCGCCCAAAATTACGGCTCGGCGATTGCCACCGCCGTGACCACTGTTGTCGTTCTGATCTTCGGTGAGATTTCCCCCAAGAGCATCGCCAAGGATCATCCCGAGGGATTTGCGATGGCAACCTCCCGCTTTGTCAATTTCCTGATGGTTATTCTTGCTCCCATCAACGCCCTGTTCATGCTTTGGAAGAAGCTTCTCAATCGTATCATCAAGCCCTCCGCCGAGGACACCGTTACCGAGGGCGAGGTGCTGACCCTCATTGACGAGGCGCACGAGGACGGAAGCATTGACGAATACAACAAGGAACTGATTGAGAATATCTTTGACTTCGACGATCTTTCCGCAGGCGAGATCGCAACCCATCGCACCGACATCACGATGCTGGAAATGGAAGCGACGCTGGAGGAATGGGAGGAAGCCATCAACAACAGCCGCTTCTCCCGCTACCCTGTTTGCGGCGAGGACGTGGACGATATCGTGGGAATTCTGGACGCGCGCGAGTACTTCCGTCTTGAGGAAAAGACCAAGGAAAGCATCATGGAGAACGCGATCAAGCCCGCTTACTTCGTACCCGAGAGCGTAAAGGCTGACGTGCTCTTCCGTAACATGAAGAAAAACAAGGAAAGCATCGCGATCGTGCTGGACGAGTACGGCGGCGTGCGCGGACTTGTTACCTTTACCGACCTTGTAGAGTGTCTGGTGGGCGAGTTTGCCGAGGGAGACGAGGACGAGGAAACGGTGGAACCCATCGTTGCAATCGACGAGCATTCCTGGCAGATCAACGGAACCGTGACCATTACCGACCTTGAGGAAGCAATCGGACTGGAGATTCCCGACTGTGATTCCGATACCTTCAACGGCTTTGCAATGGGTCTGTACGGATCTATTCCCGAGGACGGATCTACCTTTGAGGTTTCCACCGATCTCTTTGACATTCAGGTGCTCCAGATCAGCGAGCACCGCATCGAATCCGCGATTCTGACCGTGAAGGAGCAGAATGACGAGGAGGACGAGGATTCCTCGAAAGCCCAAAAGGCTGACGCTACACTGTAAATTGAAAATGGATAGGGAGCCGCAAAAGCGGCTCCCTGTTTTTATGTATTAATGAAATCGATCAAACGTTCTTTATGAAAGGCTGTATGGCACTCATAAAATCCCTATAATGAAAATCTCCTTTGACAATCATCACCATCTGATCCTCAACCCCTTCGATGGAAAACGTCAATTCCATAACGTTATCGTCCTCATTCAGCACCGATGATCCTACAACCAATCGGGTACGCTCATGACACTCAAATTCCCCACATTTCATGAAGGAATCGGAGAGCAAGGTTCTCCTCGCAACCATTAAGACGCATTTTTCCGGGGTTTGAATGATTCCAATTGCGGCAAGATGCGGGTAAACAACCGTCTTTCCGCGACCGCGGCGCAGGATCATTTTCCCAACCTTTTCGTACCCTTTCAGGATTTTTACGTCCCCACTCTTTGCCCGACAACTATTCAGAAGACGCTGATGGAGATCCGACTCAAATTCGTCAATGATTTTATTGATCGCATCATCTGAAGGAGCGTGGATCACACTCAATACGATAGAAAGCACGAATCCAAAGCATGACAATGGGAAGAAAATCGAGTAAAACGGAGCAAACAGAACACCTACAAATAGCGGAAGAATTAAAAAGCGCGCAATTCTTGTGATATTTCCCATGTTAAAAAAGTACAGAATTCCATTTTTCATAAAAAGCACCTCACATTGTGGTCTATGTAATTATTTCGCAAAAACTCCTCTTAAATATGATCATCTGAAAGCTTTTCATTTGGTTTGGCGTCAATTATTCTTTCAAAAACATACCACCACGGTGTCATACCGCCGTAGGAATAATCTCCTGACTTGTGTTGCACAAAGAGAAAATCCTTGCCATTTACGGATTTGATGAAATACTCTTCCGCCGTCATTTCTTGATCATTCAGAACAAATCCCTTGGTGTATCGCAACGTAAGGTTGGCACTACCCGACATGGTCCGAAGCTTTCTTGTGCAGATTCCGCGCGCATGAAAATGAATTCCCATCACAAATAGTTTCCCAACCTTGTGATGTCTCTTGTCAGGATCAAAATGCGATATCTCGCGGACAAAATCAAAAGCCCTCCATTCACCGTGAACCGACCTGTCCTCCACAAACGGAAGATCGGTTTTGTCAATGTTGGGGCGAATCTGACGTTCCGTATAGGCAACCGTGTCAACCTGGCGATACAAAAGCAGCTGCATATCCCCACCATTGTCAATGCAGTCATCGGTCATGAATTGAACCACCATATATTTCGTTCCGTTTTGCTCGATGATCCGATACGGATTCGGGATGGCAAACCGGTATTTGGAACAAAGTCTATACAGAGTTCCTTTCGTCCAGAACCACAGCCAGGCAAAGGCTCCGCCCGGCATAAATATGATTTCCTTGCAAGGAACATCCTCCTTGATTTTTTGCAACGAGTTCAGATCGTTCTCATCAAGGAGCTTTCCGCAAAGCTGCCATTTCCCAACGACCTGGGGATCATCTTCAAACGGCAAAAGAAGAAAGTCCGACAACACAGACTTATTTGAACCGCTCTCACAAAGACCGTCAATCGTTTGCAGCTGATTTCTGATCCTGTCCATCGATTCGGACAGATTGATTTTCTTCTTTTGAAGAATCTCCGTCAATTCCTCACTCGTTGCCGACTTTATTTTTTTGATCTCATCCAAGGAAAAACCAAGTTTCTTATAGAACAAGATCTGTTTGTACTTTTCTACGGCATCAACCGAATAAAATCGATATCCGCTTGATGCATCCGTAACGTCTGCTTTTAATATACCCTCGGAATCATAATATCTCAAGGTCTGCGTACTGACATTACAAATTTTCGCAAAATCTCCTATTTTTATCATGTCATCGCCTCCTTCGATATCATTATAACATTATAGTTAACTATAAAGTCAAGGGCTTTTTCAAATTAAATCGTAATTTTATGAATTTGTCTACAGAAAAACGCCGAGAGAAGCCAAACGGTTGCTCTCGGCATCGGTATATTCCGGATATCTTATTGAAAAACGGTCAAATGCCAAGAATATAAGCAAGCATCAAACGAGCCGTGTTTTCAACGCCCGTGACGTGCGTGCGCTCCACGCCGTGGCTGGCATACACGCCCATTCCGAAGGCTGCAACGCGTACGTTGTTGCCACCGCGGAACGCCTGTCCGGCATCCGATCCGTAGCGATAGAACAGATCCACGGCATACTCACAGCCCACGCGCTCTGCAGCGGCAATCAAGCGATTGGTCAGATCGTAATCATAGGGCAGGGTCGCATCCTTGGCGCAAATCGTGACCGCCTGCTCGCTTCCCTCCGCGTCGGGGCCGAGGATCGCGATGTCCACCGCCACGTACTCGGAAATCCCCTTCGGAACAAAGGTTCCGCCGAGCCCCACCTCCTCGTAGAAGGAGAAGGCAAACACGGTGTTGTACTTTGGCTTGAGCCGATTTTCCGTCAGATACTTGAGTGATGCAAAGGCGCACGCCATCGCCGCCTTGTTGTCCAGAAATCGGGATTTGACGTATCCCTTTTCAGTCAGAGCAAAGCGCGGATCGATCGAAACGTAGTCTCCGTTTCTGATGCCCAGGAGCTTGACGTCGTCCGCACTCCGAACAGGCTCATCGAGAAGAACGAACACCGTGTTTTCGTTCCGCTCCAGTGTTTTGGCATCGTCATAGGCGTGAGAGGAATGATGAGAGCAGACGAGCATACCGGTATACGTCTTCCCGCCTCTGGTGTGAAGCGTTACGTTCTCCCCCTCCACGTTGGCGTAATTGATACCGCCCAGCGCGCGGACGCGCAGAGTTCCGTCACGGTTGATGCCTCTGACCATAAGTCCCAGGGTGTCGGCGTGTGTACTGATACAAACCGTCCTGGACGGATCCTCGCCCTCTACCGTGATATAGGCGGTGCTTCGATTGTCATAGGCGACCGCATACCCAAACCGTGCCGCATATTCCTCGATCAGCGGCTTCATTTTCTCGTAGTATCCCGTCGGGCTGGGCGTCTCGATCAGATGTTTCATCGTATGCACCAAAAACGTGCGATCAATTTTCATATCCCTATCTCCTTGAAGTACTTTAGGAAAGGTTGTTACATTTCTTGTCGGTTCATTTCTTGGCTGCAAGCGCCTCGTCGATCGCTTTGGCAGCGGTCTTGCCCGCTCCCATTGCCGAAATCACGGTCGCAGCACCCGTGACGGCGTCGCCGCCCGCATATACGAAGGGGCGGGAGGTCAGACCGTCCTCGCTGACGGTGATTCCGCCTCTTGCGTTGACCGCAAGCCCCTCTGTGGTAGACTTGATCAAGGGATTGGGCGACGTTCCAATGGACATGACGACGGTGTCCACGTCAATGGTGAACTCGCTATCCTCCACGACCACAGGGCGGCGTCTGCCGCGCTCATCGGGCTCGCCAAGCTCCATTCTCACGCAACGCATCCCCTTGACAAATCCGTTTTTGGGATCGCGGGGATCATCGGGATTTTGGTATCCGAGGATCTCGGTGGGATTGCAAAGCAGGAGAAATTCGACACCCTCCTCCTCTGCGTGCTCCACCTCCTCGCGTCTTGCGGGAAGCTCCTCCATAGAACGGCGGTAGACGATATAGACCTTCTCCGCACCCAAGCGAAGCGCGGTTCTTGCCGCATCCATCGCGACGTTTCCGCCGCCGACAACGGCAACCTTGCCCCCCTTCATAACGGGGGTCTCGGGGTGATCCAGATAAGCCTTCATCAGATTACTTCTGGTGAGAAATTCATTGGCGGAATAAACGCCGCAGAGTGCCTCGCCTGGGATTCCCATGAAGTTGGGAAGTCCCGCTCCCGAGCCGACGAAAACAGCCTCATAGCCCATCTCGAACAGCTCGTCAATGGTGAGCGTCTTTCCGATCACCACGTTGACCTCGATCTTCACGCCGAGCTTCTCCAGCGTTTCGACCTCCTTGGCAACGATCGCCTTTGGCAGACGGAACACGGGAATTCCGTAAACCAGCACACCGCCTGCAGTGTGCAGAGCCTCAAAGATCGTCACGTCATAGCCCTTCTTTGCAAGATCTCCCGCACAGGTCAGTCCCGATGGGCCCGAGCCGACGATGGCAACGCGGTGACCGTTGGATGCGGGGCGCGCAGGCTCCTCCGCGCTGAACGTGTTGTGCCAATCGGCAACGAAGCGCTCCAGTCTGCCAATACCGACCGACTCGCCCTTGATGCCGCGCACGCATTTGGATTCGCATTGCGTTTCCTGAGGACAAACTCTGCCGCAAACGGCAGGAAGAGAGGATGATTTGGAGATGATCTGATATGCTCCCTCAAAGTCTCCCTCTTTGATTTTAGAAATAAATTCGGGAATCCGGATCTTGACGGGACAGCCCTCTACGCAGGGCATATTCTTGCAGGCAAGACACCGCATTGCCTCGTCAATCGCCATCTCTTCGGAATAGCCAAGCGCGACCTCGTCAAAGTTATGCGCTCTGACCCGCGCGTCCTGCGTGGGCATCTCGTTTCTCTTGGGATTCATATTCGCCTTCGCCATTTCACTGCACCTCCTTTTGATAGAGATTGCAGGTGGCTTCATACGCGTGACGCTCGAATGCGCCGTACATTCTTCCTCTCGCCATCGCCTCGTCAAAGTCAATCTCATAGCCGTTGAAATCAGGGCCGTCCACGCAAGCGAACTTGGTGACCTTCTTACCATCCACGTCAAGGGTGAGACGGCAGCCGCCGCACATCCCCGTTCCGTCGATCATAATGGGATTCATGGAAACGGTCACGGGCGTGCCGAATGGCTTTGCCGTTGCCACCACAAATTTCATCATGATGAGAGGGCCGATGGTGATGATCATATCAAACTTCTCCCCTGCCTCCAGCATCTCGCGGAGAGGGATCGTGACGTTACCCTTCTCTCCGTAGGAGCCGTCGTCGGTCATAACGCGCAGGATATTCGAGCAAGCCTTAAACTCATCCTCGAGAATAAGAAGATCCTTATTTCGGAATCCGATGATGCTCGTCACGTCAGCGCCCATCTCGTGCAAAGCCTCTGCCACGGGCATCGCGATCGCGCATCCCACGCCGCCGCCAACGATACAGACTTTCTTCAGTCCATCCAGATGCGTTGCCACACCCAAAGGACCGACGAAATCCGCAAGGGTGTCACCCTCTTCCTTTGCCGAGAGCTTTTTGGTGGTCGCGCCCACGATCTGATAGATAATCTTGACCGTTCCGCGCTGCTTGTCCACGCCCGCAACGGTCAGGGGAATCCGCTCTCCCTCCCCGTCCACGCGCAGAATGATAAACTGCCCGGGACGCGCCTTGTTCGCGACCAAAGGTGCTTCGATCTGCAGCTGAACCACCGTGGGATTGAGAATCTTTTTTTCAACGATTTTGTACATACTGTTCTCCGTGTAAAACCGAGGCATCGCGTCAAGACGCACCGCCTCATTTGCTTATTGTATGATTATATCACAATCATTCCAAAAAATCAAGATAAAACCGCATTTATCTGACAGAATCTCATATCTCGGTCAGATCCTGCTTTTTGTACGAAGAAATCAACTGTGAAAGCCTTTGATCGGCAAGGATTTCAACAAAAAAACGCTTTTCAACGCTGGAAATCTCCAGAAAGAATGCATCTTCTGGAAACATCTCGGAAACGTAGCGATAGACCTCGCCCTCCCGTTTTGACCTCGATTGCAAATAGATCTTGCGCGGAAGCATTTTTTCAACGTCTGCCAGTGACACACGGCAGACAACGGTCTGCTTTTTTCCAAGGATCTCCACGATGACGAGCTCGTACCCGTCGCCGTCCTCGTCGGCGTGAATCGCGTATACGTAATCTCGCAGAAGATAGCGGACAATCACCAGAACCGCGACCGTCAGAAGGATCACGGCAAGGAGCTGATAGAGGGCGGGATAGGGGAGAAATCCGCTCACGCCATAGGCAAGCGAGCTGAGAAGCAGGCACACGCTCATGACGATCTTCTCCCTGATCTTTTTGAGCCTCGGCTCAAATTCATACAGTTTTCTCACTCTTTTCTCCCTCCTCGTTTATGATTCCGAGCAACAGCCGCTCCGCCGTCACGGGATTGGCTCGACCGCGGCTCTTTGCCATCAAATTTCCCTGAAGCGCGCGGAGAGCGTTGCTTTTCCCGCCGCGATAATCGGATACGGATTTTGGATTCTCCGCCACGACCTCCGTCGCCCATGCAAGGATCATCGCCTCGTCGTTGATCTGCAAGAGTCCATCCCGACGTGCTGCCTCAAGAGGGGAGAAATCCTCCTCTGCGAGGCGCAGAAGCAGGCTTTTTGCAACCGCTCTCGTGATCTGCGACGATCCGAGCAGATCCGAAAGTTCTCCCAGCCGATTCGCCCCGACGGGAGATGCAAAGGGGTCGCTCCCACAGAAGCGGAGCAGATCGTTGACCAAAAGACTACAAACCTGCCTCGGGTAGCCGCTCCTTTGCGCACTCTCCTCAAAATAGGACGCCAGCCCCTCGTCGGACACCAGCACAGAAGCATCTGCCGCGGAAATTCCGTATTCCGTACAGAAGCGCGCCTTTTTTGCATCGGGTAGCTCTGGAAGTGCCGCCTCCAATGCCTCGATCTCCTCTTTGCGAATGCGAAGGGGTGAAAGATTCGACTCGGGAAAAAAGCGATAGTCGGACGCCGATTCCTTCTCTCGCATGGGTTCGGTCTTCCCGATATCCGGCAAAAACCGAACGGTACGCAAACGGACGCCTCCTTCCTCTGCCAGCTCGTGCTTTTGACGCTCGACCTCGGCAGAGATCGCCTTCTCCACAAAGGAAAAGGAATTGAGATTTTTGATCTCGGTCCTCTCCCCCATTTTCGTACTACCGATGGGACGGATCGAGAGATTGACGTCACACCGAAGGGATCCCTCCTGCATCTTGCAGTCGGACACCCGACAAGCGAGCAGGATCGCGCGGAGCGCCTTGAGATAGGCGACCGCCTCCTCGGCAGAACGCAGATCGGGCTCGGAAACGATCTCAATCAGTCCCACGCCGCAACGGTTGCAATCCACCTGCGTTCCGTGCTCGGTATGGTTCAGCTTTCCCGCATCCTCCTCCAGATGAATCCGCGTAATGCCGATCCGCTTCTTGCCATCCGAGGTGTCAATCTCCAGGTAGCCGTTTTTGCAAATGGGAGATTCGTTTTGCGAGATCTGATACGCCTTGGGCAGATCGGGGTAGAAATATTGCTTGCGATCCATACGAGAGACTTGGGCAATCTCACAATGCAGGGCAAGCCCTGCGGTGATCGCCTTTTCCACCGCAGACCGATTCAGTCTCGGAATTGCCCCCGGGAGCCCCGCGCATACGGGGCAACACAGCGTGTTCGGCTCTGCTCCAAACACGTTCGGGCAGGAGCAAAAGATCTTGGTCGCGGTGTTCAGCTCGGCATGTACCTCAAGGCCGATGACGGTTTCATAACCGTTTTGTATCTTCAAGCCGTTATTCATGTCTGCCTTCCTCCCCCGCTCCGACCGCGTCAAAAAGCAATCGTGCTCTCTCGCTGTCGCTCATCAGCAAAACGCCGTCAGACGCCAACGCCGAAAGCCCAAGATAGCTTGGAAGGAACGCCGTTTGCTCCGAAAGCGGGACCCGAATCACGTCCGTCTCCGCCAAGAGTGCATCTACCGTCCGCCGCATCTCCTCGCGATACGCGCGCGCAGGAAGATAACACTTCTCACGCCGTCCGTCCATGAGCAGAGCCGTCCCCAAAAGAACGGTCTTCTTCTCGTCATAGGAGAAGAATTTTCCTCTGGTCTTGGACACACGCGCATCAACGGATGCCGAATCGTCCGCGCTTGCGCCAAAGCGAATGCCATCGTAAAGTGCCATTTCGGACGCCGTCTCCACGGCTGATAAAATCCGATAGGATGTTTTTGCTTTTTCCAAAGAAAAATCAATCAGGTCGAGATCTGCGACCCTTGGCGCGCATATCTCCTTCGGTTGTAACGGTCTGTTTGCAGAACGTATCAAGGCATCAAAAAGAAGCCTTGCATCTTCTATATTTTGAGTAATCGTAGCAATTCCGTCAAAGGACGGAGCAACCGAGATCAAGCCACTACGGTCAAGCAATTGATCAGAATACCGAGACACGACAGTCCCTGCGCCTTGGCATACGGCTGAGCCGCCGTTGTCGGCAGAGATCGCAAAGGGGATCTCTCCCATCTCAACCGCCTTGGCAATCCGGTTTACACGCTTGATAGGCGCGGAGCCTGCCAAAAAGCCGTCGGTTGCAAGCTTTCCAAGAAGGATCGCCCCCTCGGCGCGCAGACGGTTTACGATCTCGGCGTCATACAAGGGTCGGTATCCTGCCAGCAAACGGCATCCGTTTTCGCTTGGCATCCCCTTCGTGCAAAAGCAGTCCTCCACAGCATAGGGGATCCCGTCAAGTTCCCCTTGAGTGATTCCTTTTTTTCGTCTTTCGTCGGATGCTCTCGCCGATGCGATCGCGCCGTCGGCATCCAAAAATGCGTAGACGCCCTCACAAGAGGAGTTTTTTGCACGCTCGACGTACGCCCTGACAAGCTCCTCGGAGGTAGTCTCTCCTGCCTGCAGGCGCGCGGAAAGAGCGGAAATCGTCCATTCTCTCATGGCGTTTCCCCCTCACTTCCCAAAACTCTGGGCACAAGAAAATAGGTCTCATCGTGAAATGCCGCCTGACCGAGCAGATCCTCACGGTTGACACAGTCCCCCGCGCGATCCTCTCGGAGCGTGTCAAGTCCTACTGCTCTGTCCTCCCAGCGTTCAGGCTTCGGCTCAAAGACCGCCTTTGACAGTTCGGTCAATTCCTTCTTCACGTCCGCGCCGAGACGTTCGTACTCCTCTGCCGAGAGACTCAGCCTTGCCGCCGCGGCAATTCGATTGATCCAATCTGTATTCTTTTCTATCTCTGACATATATCGATCCATCTTTTCGATTTATTTTCCAACACAAAAATGCGAGAAGATCTCCGACACCAGATCCTCCGATACCGCTCTGCCGTCCAGCTCCGCCAGGGCTTCCATCGCCCCCTCGGCATCCGAGCAGCAAACGTCCAAGGGGAATCCTGCCCGAAGTGACGCGGTCGCCGCCTCCAGAAGGCGAAGCGCCTTGAGCGCCGCCGCGTACTGACGCGCGTTGGTAAGCACCGCGTCGGAGCGAAGATCCAATGCGCCGTCGATAAAGAGCTTCTCAACCAGTTCGGTTAAGGCATCCATGCCCTGTCCCTCTTTGGCGGAAATCGACACCGTATGTGTAAAATAGCCTGCATAGAAATCGGTAGCCGCATCGCTCGAAAGATCGCTCTTGTTGAGAATGGCGATCTTGGCACAACTCATATCTTGCAATCTCTCGCAAAGCGCGACGTCCTCGGGCGTGGGGGGAACAGAAGCATCAAACACCGCCAAGACAAGCTCGGCGTCTGCCAGAGCCCCCTGCGCGCGATCAATACCGATCTGCTCCACGCGGTCGCTCGTTTCGTGAAGTCCTGCCGTATCGCTCAGTCGAAGCGTCACACGGCCAAGATGCGTGCTCTCGGTCAGGACGTCTCGGGTCGTGCCCTCAATCTCGGTCACGATCGCGGCTTCACGTCCCACAAGCTGATTGTAAAGAGAGCTTTTTCCCACGTTCGGGCGGCCGCAAATGACCGTTTTGACCCCCTCTGCAACCGCATGACCCGTGCGGTAGGTCTCTGCAAGCGTGCGGACCTCCCTCTCACAGGATGCAAGCCCCTCAAAAATCTCCTCACGGCTAAGCTCCGCCAGATCCTCGTCGGGATAGTCGATACAAACGTACACCGAGGCAAGAATATGACGCAGTCTTGCGTAGATTTCTCCGCTCCTGCGCTCGGTTTTTCCTCTCATGCCCGCATGCGCCAAAAGGATCTGCTCGCGACTCCCCGCCTCCAAGAGATTTCCCAGCGCCTCCGCCGAGGAGAGTCCCATTTTGCCGTTGAGAAACGCCCTGCGGGTAAATTCTCCTGCCTCTGCCGCTCTCGCGCCTGCCGCAAGGATCGCGGAGAGGACCGTCTCGGTGAGCAAAATTCCACCGTGGCAGGAGATCTCCACCGTATCCTCACCCGTAAAGGACGCGGGCGCGCGAAAGACGGATGCCACGCCGTCGTCGATCTCAACGCGCTCCCCGTTTGCATCCATCGCGTAGATGCGTCCGTAAGTCGCGTATCTTGCGGGAATGTCCGACAGCGGTTTTCCCTGACACGGCTCAAATACGCTTTCACAGATGCGAACGGCGTCCGCGCCGCTCACACGGAGCATGGCGACGCCCCCCTTTCCTCTGGGGGTGCTCAGGGCAACTATGGTATCATTTAACATGGATCCTTTATCCTTTCCTCGTCTAGAAAAACAAGACCGTCCCGACGTCCCGCGCGGAACCGAGGTTCCGGCGCTCCGAACGTCGGAAACGGCCTTGTGACTTAAGATCTAACCGACCGGCAAGATCAGTCCTCTGCTTCTGCGGAGGTCTTGCTATCGTCCAGGAACAACACTACGCGGCGGTTGTTCTCAGAGCCGATAGAATTGGTGGAAACGCCCTCGATCTTCTGAACCTCAGAGTGAACGATTCTTCTCTCGTAGGGGTTCATAGGCTCGAGCATCACGCTCTTCTTGTACTTGAGAACGGCAGACGCCTTCTTTCTTGCCATGCTACGCAGAGCAGCCTCGCGCTTTGCGCGGTAGCCCTCAATGTCCAGAGTGATCTTTGCATATTCGCGCTTCTCGCCGTTCACCTTCTTGTTAGCGGCAAGGTTTGCAAGATACTGAAGCGCATCCATGGTCTCGCCGTGATGACCGATCAGAACGCCTGCGTTCTTTCCGTCAACGGTGATGAGAACGTCGTCGTTGTTGCCTTCCTTCTTCTCTACCTCGATCTCCTCCAGACCCATGTCTGCGATCACGGTCTTGATGAACTCAACTGCGCTGTCCTCACCCTTGACGGTATAGGATACCGAGATCTTTGCCTCCGTCGCACCGATTCCGAGGAATCCCTTTTTGCCCTCGTCAAGAACGGTAACCGTCAGCGCTTCCTCCTCTACGTTGAGCTCAGCCGCAGCCTTTTTGCGCGCTTCCTCAACGGTTTTAGCCGTGATAATCAATTCCTTTTTCACTGTCATTTCCTCTTTCGTTATTCGATTCAATTTTGAGCATCTTCTTGGGAGTCTGCCACCTCGGGCTCCTCCTCGGTCGCTTCGGTTTTTTCCTCATCCGCACGATCGGGCTTGATGGTAGGGGCGCTGAAGGGGGTCTTCTTTGCCTTCTCCTCTTGCTCCGCCTTTTCCTTTGCCGCAATCGCATCCGCGCGCTTCTGCGCTCTCTCACGGGTGTCCTCGTAGTCCTCGTCATCAATGTGATGCAGGGAACGAACCGTGCCCGCGCGCTCGGATTTTTCTACCTTCTTGGGGGCTTTTCCTGCCATCTCTCTTGCCGCCGCCTTGTACTCCTCCTCGCTGAACTCGGGAAGAGGCATCACGCGGCTCATGATGAACTGCTTGAGCGTGCCCAACACACTTCTGAACATCCAGTAAACGCCGACGATCGCGGGCACTGCAAATGCAAAGAAGGTGGACATGAGGGGCATGCTGACGTCCATCATGGTGTTGGAGCAAGCAACCTGACGGTCGTTGCCCTCACCCTGCGTGGGCTGATACATAAACTTGCGGCTGATTCTCATGCTGAAGAAATAGACCACGAAGGTCAAAACGGGTACGAGCAGGAGAATGTAGTTGCCGTTCAACCCGGGGGTATTACCGAAGTTGATTCCGAAAATGTTGAAGTTCGGGATACTATTCTTAACGGACTCCAAAGAAGTTGCAACATCTGCGCCATTTGTAAAATACGCAAAATTCGAAATTCCCTGAAACCTTTCCACGCCGCCCTCGGAGAGCAGTACAATGGTACTGTTGGTAGATCCGCTGAATGCCTGTCCCAAGCCGCCTGCCGCTCTTGCCGCAGTGTAGTAGGACTTCATTGCCGCGGAAATACCCGCGCCCTGTCCAAGCACGTAGTGCAAGGGGTCGATCACGATGTTATAGAGCGCGATCAGGATCGGGAACTGGAGCAACAGCTGCAAGCATCCGCTGGCAGGGCTATAGTTCTCACGCTGATAGAGCTCCTGAATCTCCTGCGCGACCTTCTGCTGGGTAACCTGGTCGGTTCTTCCCTTGTACTTGTTGCGGATCGCCATCTCCTTGGGGCGAAGCTTCGCCTGACGGATGGTGTTCTTCTGCTGCTTGATGGCAAACGGAAGCATCAGGATCTCCACGAGGATCGCAAAGATACAAATACCTACGATATAGCTGCCAAAGCCGAGATTACGGGTAATCCAGCCAAGGCACACACCGATCGCGCAAAGGATCTTGTCCCAAAGACCGTTCTTTGCCTCGGTGTTGACCTCAGTTTGAAAAAGTTCAACCAACTTTTCTACATCAGCTGCATTCACAGATTGAACGAGCGCGTTATCAACCGGTGCTCCGTTTTTTGACGATCCAGCAGCCTCGTTTGCGATACCTAAAATCTTTTGTGCTATCTCAACCGAGTTTCCGTCACCCAAATCGACATTGTTTTCAGCAACATCTTGAGGATTGGACGGGTCATTGGTCGGGAGCATATCATATCCGCGAGATGCCGCAATCAGCCAATCGCGCACATCAAAACTGGTGTCGTCATAAACCGACTTTACCATTTCCGCCATTTTTCTCATCTCGCTTGAAGACAGATTACCTCCGTCTGCAGCATCAACAGCTTCAGGCAAGGTCAAGGTCGCCTTCGCCGTCTTCTTTGCGCATCCGCTGAAGACCAGCATCACGGCAAGAAGCAGCATGGTCAATGAAACGATCCGTTTCATCATTGTTTTCTTGTTCATGTTTTTTGTTTCCCTTCTTGTTATTGGGATTTTACACCGCCGATATTGGATGACTCTGCGCGGTGTCGCAGAGATTCATTGTGTGTCTCGTTTTTGCTCCAGGTCGTATTCCTTCGGATAATAGTATTTCGTCATAGGCCGAGGGGTATACTTGTTCCGAAGCCCGCGCTCGGGAACAGGATCCCATCCTCCCGCCGAAAAGGGATTGCACCGCAGAATGCGCGTGACCGTCAGCCATAGCGCCACGGGGAAAAACCGTTTCTGAAATGCCTCAAGCGCATACCCCGAGCAGGTCGGCGTAAAGCGACAGGTGGGGGTTCTCTTGAGAGGCGACAGGAATTTTCGGTAGAATTTGATCAGCCAGATACAGAGATACTTCATAGAGCAGTCGTGCGGAACATCTCCAGCTTTGCAAAGCCGCGGCGAAGATCCTTCTCAACGTCGGTAGACTTTGCCTCCAGAATTCCGTTTCGGGGGGTAACCACCACGAGAAATCCCGTTTTGAGCTCGGGCTCAACCGCGCGGTATCCTGCGCGCAGAATCCGCTTGACACGGCTTCTCTGCACCGCACCTCCAACCTTCTTGGAGACCGATACGCCAAAGCGATTGTAGTATTTCTTCTCGGGGTTTTCCTTCATCAGACGCTTTGCGGCGTAATCACGCAATACGAATACGGACACGTACCGTCCGCCAAAGCGGGCGCCCTTCCGAAAGGCCTTGTCATAGAGATGATGTTCCTTGATGGTTGTGTACTTCATGTTGCTTCCTTTGCGACCATTGCTTCCGTTGGTAAAAAATGTTGGTTTTCGTTTTTGGGAAATAACAAATAAAAACACCGACTCCTGGGCGAGGAACGCTTCATCGGCAGTCGGTGTTCTTATGTGATGGGGAACGGCATACCACAGGCATCCATTCCGGCAACGGGATCAAGAGATTAGTAAGTCAGTCTCTTTCTGCCCTTTGCACGTCTTCTTTTCAAGACATTTCTGCCGTCAGCGGTCTTCATTCTCTTTCTGAAACCGTGTTCCTTTTTTCTCTGACGCTTTTTCGGTTGATACGTTCTAAGCATTTGTCTGCACCTCCTTTATGTTAAATCGGAAGCGTTTCGCTTTTACAGCTGATTCACACGCTTTTACACAATGACATTCTATATTATAACCGCAACACCCCTCTTTTGTCAAGCCTTTTTTGAAAAAAATAACTTTGTTTGGCAAAAAAACTACTTTTTATTGACAAAAATGAAGCGTATATGATATAATGTACAAAGAAAAAAGATTTGCCACCGTGCAAGTCGGAAGGGAGATGGCCTGTGGAGATCCTCAAGGATACAGATTTCAAAAAGGAGCTGAAGTCCTCACTCCGCCGAGGATACCTGTTTTACGGCGAAGAGGATTACCTCAAAAGCTTTGCCGTTCGCTCCGCAGAGGAGGCGATCTGCCCCGACGCCACCTTCTCCTTTTTCAACGTGATCAAGCTTGATGCGCTGGATTTTACGCCTGCAAAGCTTTTGGACGCCTTGATGCCGATGCCCATGATGACCGAACGCAAGCTTGTCGTTTTGTCGGGACTGAATTTTACCGCGATGCGTTCGGGAGAGCTGGACGAGCTTTGCGAGAGCCTGTCCGCCCTGGAGGAATATGACTACAACACCCTCATCGTCACGGCCGCGTCCGACTGTCTGGATGCGGGCTATCTGCCAAACAAGCCCTCCACCGCCCTCAAAAAGCTTGCAGAGCATCTCACCCCCGTTCAGTTTGACCGCTGTACCCCCTCGCGTCTGAACGCCTGGGTACAAAAGCATTTTGCACACAACGGCGTTCAAGCCGATCCCGCTTTTTGCTCCAAGATGATCGACTACTGCGGCAGAGGAATGTTTCAGCTTGCCGCCGAGATCGACAAATTGAGCTTCTATGAGAGATTCCACGGTCGGGAAACCGTGAGTGAGAAAGACCTTTATCTGGTCTGCACCCCCTTGGTCGAGTACGACGTCTTTGCATTCGTCAACGCCATTATGGAGGGCAATCAGGACGCCGCTCTCTCGATCCTCGCCGACTACAAATTCCGTCGCATCGATCCCATTATCGTCCTTGCCGACATGATCCGCGTATTCTGCGACATGGAAAGCATCCGCGCCATGCAGGCAGACGGCGTGCCCTTCCAGGAGATCGCCGCGTATTTCAAGCAAGCCTTCCGATATCACGAATACAAGGTGGGGCTTTATCAAAAGAGTCTGCGACAGACCTCGGAGAAGCGTCTGCGCCATGCAATTGACGCCTGCGTCTCTGCCGATGCCGCCCTCAAGCGTTCCCCTCAAGGGTACGCCTCGATAGAAAAATTGATTTGTTCCATCTAAGAAAAAGAGAACGGCTCCGTCGAAAAAATCGACGGAGCCGTTCTATTCATTGTACTGTATCCGTTTTTCGAATCGTGGTAGAATGCGCCCTCCGTTTTTTGAGCCGTTTCTGAAAGGACACCCGCGTTTTCAAGAGGGTTTCCCGCAAAACGCCAAGCGTTTTTTCATCACCAGGAAAGAGCCAACGCAAAAGCAGGATCGCGATCGCCAGTGTCAGAAGCTTTTCGGGGGTCATGGGGATCCAGAGCAGGGTCAGATACGCGCCGGCAACGGCAGTCGCCCAGCCAATATCAAACAACACGCCAAACCCCAGCATCACGTACGCCCACCCGTTGGTGATCATCCAGCCAAGTCCAAAGCAAAGAAGAAATCTGGGATTGAGCAGAAGTCCCAGCCACTTGCTGACAACTGCTTTGACCGTTTCTCTTTGCTTGGCTTTTGGCATGGCATCTCCTTATCCTCGAAAACGGGACCGAATCGAAATTAAATGGGACTGGTGACGAGCTGACCTGCCATGAAGGTTTCAAGATCAGCGAAAAACTCCGAGAGCATCGCGCTCTGGACGTAGAATCTTCCCTGACCGTTTGCAGGATTGGGGGTCTCCCCTTCTCCCACCATCTCAATGGTCAGAAGCAAGCGGCGCTCGTTTCCGGGATATTCATAGAATCTCATCACAACGTCACGCTTGTTATTCTCCTCAAAATTGTCCGGATTGAGCACGGATGCCAAGTCCTCAAGGGCATACCGGATCTCTGCAACGGGAGTGTTCTCTGTGATGTAGCTCGTCAGATCGGGCTCAAACAAGGTCAGGTCTGCGTCTCCCTCGAGGGAATACTGGAGCAGCTTCGTGTACAGTCTGCGGAAATTATCTGCCGCCGTGTAGGTTTTGTTCTCCAAGGTTCCCGTATATCCGAAGTCCTCCAGCTGGTTGATCACGTAATTGATCAGCTGATTTCCGTTCTCCGTTTTTTGATAAATTTGGAGATTGGTATTGTTGGCAGAGATCTCAACGAGCACCTTACCCTTGTCTCCCTGTCCAACGTAGTAGGTTTTTCCGGACTGGCTATCGTAATAGGTTTCGCCGTTTTCAAGATCCATGCGATATACCCTGTAGCTCTTGCCCGTCTTGGTCACGGTATAGGTATCCCCCGAAAGCGTTCCGCTTGAAAGATTGATCTTCTCTCCGGTTCCGTCTCCTTTATCATAGTATGCGTAGGAGAGAGAATTGTCAAGCAGGAAATCATAGGAAACACCGTTCAGCTTAAAGGACATCTCCTTCATATAGGAAATATCGTTCTGGAAGAAGGAGGAATTGTACCAGTCGCGGTTCTCCCAGTTCAGGAAGGTGAAATAGTGTTCCTCCACCTCCACGATCATGTCGTAAAGCTCGGAGTAAACGTAACGCGTTCCGTCCTCGGTGCATTGGCTGATGATCATATCGTTTTGAACGTAATTTTCCTCATCCGGCTTTCCCGTGCTTGCAATATTGGGATCGTACTTGAAGGAAATGCGGAAAAAGTCCTGATCAAAGCCGTATTCCAAGAAATCCTCGACGGCGGGGTTTAGCTTCTTGCAGCCCACGAACTGCATCTGGTAAAGGAGCTCCATTGCCTTGCTTACGCGGTCACTGTTCAGTTTATATCCGCTCATCATGGGCAAGAGGTTCTCGTATGGCTCGAGCGTCAGGATCGAGCCGTTTCTGTCTGCAACGTCCACGTAATTGAAGGACGCAATCGTGGTTGCATCATTTCCGGACTGGGCTTGCAGAGAAAACTCGTAAACCATCATGTAGGTGCTCACCTCCATGGGATAAACCGCCATGGGCGTCACCAATGCTTCCACGGATTTGAGAACCGTGTTCTCAATTTGGGAGCTCAAGATATAGACCGTGTCTCTCCCCTCCAGTTGAGCGTAATATCCGCCGCCGGAAAGAATGGGATACCCGACCTTTACGGTGTATTCCACCTGACGGATTTCGGTTTGTCCGTCAATCTCGACCGTTTGGAGAGCAGGAGAGCAGTATCCGTCCGCGTCGTATTCACCCTTTACGATGGTGTACACGGCAGGCGCATACGTCAGATTTCCGTTTTCATCGTAGACGTTCTCAAGACCGTAGTCCGCAAATCTGACGTTTCCGTTTTCATCACGGGGCGTCTCGGGATCCTTAAAATCCAGCTTTTGGATACTTACGGTATAACCGCAGCTCACGCACAGGCTGGCAAACAGCGTGGCATCGTAGGTCGCCTGCGATCCCTCCGCGCCTCTGATCTTCACCTCGGTGGTATATTTCTTACCCGTGGAGGAATCTACGTTGAGCACGTTCTGGCGATAGAGCTCGTAGCTGCCTTCTTGATTGCTGACGCGAATGGAATAGGTCTCGTCCTGCGAAATACGCGGAAACATCATTACGCGCTTGGAGGCGGCGGTTCCGCCCAGCGTCTCACCGACACTCTCATCGTAGTCTACCACCGCATACAGTTCAAATTCGCCGGTGGAGGAATTGATCATATACTGATTTCCGCTGTTTTCTGCAATATAGACGTTATACCATACCTTCGTGGAGCTGGACTGATAGCTATACTCCTCGGCGATCTCCATGAGATCTCCCTCGCGGCTGAACATCTTATAGCTTCCGCCCTCTCGCTTGACGGTATAACGGTCGGTCTGCTTTTCCCCGTTTGCATCGATATACTCGTCACGAATGTAATAAATTGCAACGAAATGGTTGGCAACCGCAATTGCAACACCCAAAAACAGAATACAAAACGCCAATGCAAATGCCGCAATCTTCTGCTTTTGCATGACGGAGTGCTTTTTTGTCGCCCCGCCGTCATTGCCTTCGCTCACCATCGTCACGTCAATTTCTTGATTTTTCATTCCGAAATTCACACATACCTTTCTTTCGGGATTTTTGCATCAGGTTCTCGTTCTCCGCTTCACGAGCACAACCACACCTGCCAAAGCGAATCCGACAGCCGGAAGCATCGCCAAGACGACCGTCCACGTGATCAATCCCTTTTGCGTGTAGTACAGCTCGCCCGTTTCGGCAGATTCCTGTGTCATCTCGCTGCTGTACATGGGCTTGAACTCAATGCCGATCGGTTCCATCTCCTTGCCAATCATACGAAGGGTTTCCAGCAGCAGGTCGGTGTTTCCGTAGGCGTTGCTTCCCAGAATCGCGTTGCTCGCAAACTCGGTCGAGCTGACCGCGCAGACGTAGGACACCTGATCCACCGTCGTGTATCCCCTTCCCTCGTCGAAGGTTCGGTTCTCCATGGAGATCGTCATGAGCTTGTAATTTCCGCGCGTGTCGACCTTGAGGGGCTGTCCTTCATCATCCAGAAGCTTCTCTCCGTCCTTCAGCGCGTACGCCACCGCGGTGTCGTTGGCTCTGAACATATCAAAAATGTCTCTGGCGTGATTGTTTCGATAATAGGATCCGAAGGAGTACGCCCCCGTTCCGTTCTCTTCATCTGCCAAAACGAAGTAGGTTTCATATCTGTCAGAGTAGGAAATGGGCATGGCGTTTCCAAACACCACCTTGGGAGATCCGCCCAGATCTCTCATGTTCTCGGTGATGGAGGCTCCGAGACCGTCCTGCTCGTAAACACCGACCACCGACGCCCCTGCGGCATCAATCGAGGCACTGGAATTGATCTGATAGTTTCCAAGAATATTTTTATCGTTTCCTTCCTCGGTGTAGCGATCAAAGGAAACGCCCCACTCCTCCAGAATTTCTTCGAGATTCAGAAGCCTTGGCGTGTCGGCATCCACGAACACCATAAAGGAGTGCGACTGCGCCAGAAAAGCGTCGATCTTGGTCAACTCGGATTTTCCGCTTGCAGACTGGCTTGCGGGCTTGAAGTCGGTTTGGGGATCAAAGGTAATGATCAAACGGCAATCCTCGGGGATCTCCTCGGTCTCCAGGTTGAGGAACTGAATCTCATATCCTGCGTTCTCGATCACGTGAAGAAGCTCACTATATTGCTGATCCTCGCGGCTCGCATCGGGAGAAAAGGGCTCTCCGTGATTATAGGTGATCGCGCAGATGGGCGCCTCCGCCTTGGTCACGTTGGTGATATTCTGTACCAGCTTCTTCTCGCCGTTGTACGCCCACGGTTCCCCGTCCGTGGTGTCGCTGTAAACGTAATAGCTCTTAATATTGGTCACACGGAACTCGGTTCCGCTTGCGATGATGATATTGGACTGGTAGATCGACGAGTAGGAATTGGTTCGGTAGGCGTCAACCGCCGACGGATTTTCCCACACGTTGACCGCAGATACCCGAATGGTCTCCGGGAATGCCTTTTGCATATTCAGGGCGGTGTAGTAGATATACCGCAGCTGCTCGTTTCCCACGAGCATATCGGGATCGGCGCAGAAAATGATATCCACGCTCACGTCCTCCTCGCCGCTCTCGCGTCTCTCGGCATTCACCTTGTCAAAGGTCTCCGTCAGGCGCTCAACCGTCACGTCGGTGATGGTATAGAGCTCATCTGCGGTCATATCGGAATACCAGAGGAACTTGCGGCAAAGCACCGTCATTCCCGCATTCAAGAGAAGAACGGCAACCAGCACCAGGGCAACGAGCGATACGGAACGCACGCCATGCCCGAAGGCTCTCTTAACTTTCAAATTCATGTTCAGCGTTCATCCTTTCTTTCAGGCGCGTTTACGCTTCACCAAAATTACAACTGCCGCCACGGTGGCAACAACCGCGGGCGTGATCGACAGGATCAGCGTCCACTTCCACATCTCTGCTGTGGTGACGGTACTGATCTTGCTGGACGCAAGAGGCTTGATCTTCAGTCCCATCGGGGTTTGATTCTTTCCGATGGTTTCAAAAATCTGCAGCATGGTATCGGTGTTTCCGTAAACCGCAGACTGCAAAAACGTCTCCGAAAGCATCTCCACGGAGGAGCAAACGCCGACGTACGAGGGCTCTCCCGCCGTCTTTTGCTCGGTCAGAGCAAAGAGGATTGAGGCAGCATCATCCACGGGTCTTCCATTTGCCCAGGATAACGCGCTCTCCCCCGACGTA
The DNA here is from genome assembly GCA_045602215.1 of Eubacteriales bacterium. Classification (GTDB taxonomy): domain Bacteria; phylum Bacillota; class Clostridia; order Oscillospirales; family CAG-272; genus UMGS1865. The sequence goes on from JAZSBE010000010.1 coordinate 27,113, forward strand.
AATACGCCGTACATGGTTCGATCGCCCTTGGTATAGCTTCCGTCTCCGTTGGATACGTATCCGTTTGCCGCTCTGAGGGCGGTCGCATTCTTGAACACTGTTCGACCGTTCATTTCGGAGATCAGCTCTGCACCCGCGCCCGAGGAGATCTGCCCGTAGACGGTGCAACCGTCAGAGGTCAGGGATTCCTTGGCGTCCTGAACCGTATAGCGGTAGGATCTGCCGTTCTGCTCGGAGTACATAGTATCCACGCCCCAGGATGCCAAAAAGCTCTCCAGATTGGGAAGCGTGGGGGTTGCATTTCCGAGGAACACCAGATAGGAATGTCCGGGCTCTGCCAAAAAGGCGTTGAGCTTGTCCACCTCCGAGGTATCGGAGGATCCGTCGGCAACCGTCAAATCCGAATTGGGATTGTAGCTCACGATGAGCTCGCACTCCTCGGGAATCGGCTCGGAATAAAGATTGAAATGAAGGATGGAATATCCCGCATCGTCGAGCAAATAAAGCAACTCATAATCCGAGAGAATCTCGCCGTGATTGTTGGTAACACCAACCACTGCGCCGTTGGGCTCCAGCGCGCGGAGAATCCCCGACGCCAGCTTTCTCTCTCCCTTGTACGCCCAAACCTGAGAGGTGTCTCCCTCTGCAAAGGCGTAGAACTCCATCAAATCGTACACGCGGTAGAAGGAGCCGTGAGAAACGATCACGTCATCAGAGGAGAGCGTGGTCTCCACCATTTCTCCCGTGGAAAGATCCTTCACCTGACTGAAGCGCTTGACACTTGAGGGGTTGAGCCAGATATCATGGGCAGAAACCCTGATCTGACCTGCAAACCGAGCCTCCAGATCCTTGGCGTTCTGATACACGTAGCTTGTGGTGGCCTGTGAAAGAAGGTTTTCCTCTGTGTCACAGAAGATGATCTCAATATCCGCCTCTTTTCCCGCGAGTGCAGAACCGAGCAAGGTATAGCAGTCCTCCGAGAGGGTATACTCCTGCGCTTTGAGAAGATCTGCATACCAGGAATACCGATTCGCAAGCGTCGAAAAAAGAACGTTTGTCATGACCACCACCGCAATCAGCAACACGGTCAGGAGCACCGTCATGCCACCATATCGCGCGCGGCGGCTACGAATGATCCGTTTTTTCATAATTCAAACAGAAATCCTTTCTGAGTATTTTCTTGAAGATAAAGCAATCAACGCCTTATCCCCAACGACGCTTTTCGTACACGCGAACCGTCAAAAAGAGGAATACGAACGCAAGAGATACGTAATAAAGCAATGCCGTAAAATCAAAGAATCCCTGACCAAAGGTAGTAAAGCGGCTGACCACCGAAATCCAATCCAGCACGAAACGAATCGCATAGCTTGCAATGATAGGCTGACCGTCGGCGTCGGTCAAAAGATTGAACACGTTGAGCAGCACCATTGCGGCAACTACGCCAATGGTGATCACGGCGGCAGAAAGCTGATTCTCGGCGAGCGCGGAGATCAGGGTTCCAACCGCAATCAGCGCTGCGCCCAACAACAGGAGTGCCAGAAGGCTCCCCGCGATCTCAGCGGTCACGGGCCCGATATGCAGCGTGGAATAGGGGTCTCCCGCTCTCTCTGCCGCTCCGATGATATAGAGGGGCAGGAAGTTGACGCAGGAGAGCAAAACGCCGGACGCGTACAGCGTGAGAGCGGCAAAATACTTTCCAAGCACCATTCCCGTAATGGAAACGGGCGCAGTCAGAAGGAGCTGCTCGGTACGCATCTTTCTCTCCTCAGCAAACAGACGCATGGTCAGAATGGGAATGAGGATGATAAACGAGAAAATGAGATACGAAAAATAAGTAGCGGTATCGTACGTTCCCGCAATGATCGTCGTGTAGCAGCACAGGAGCGCGGAAAACACTAAAAATACTCCCAGATAGATGTATCCGATGGGATTGATGAAATAAGAGGGCATCTCTTTGCGATAGATGGCAAGCATAGTAAAATTCCTTTCTTTTTCTGTTCTGTGAACGAGCGCCGTATCGGCTTACTCCCTCAAAAAGGGTTAATCGTCGTCCTCGACCTCACGCAGTGCCGCCTCGGCGTTCTGCTTTTGCGCATTCTCCAGAAGGGTTGCACCGAGGTCCTGCTCGAGGACCGCTCTTTCCCTGCTTCTCTGACGGCGGTTGCGAGGAGAAGCCACTCTTGTGGCAGGCGCTTCCGCCTGATCCACGACAGAGATGAAGATATCCTCCAGATTCATACCCAGAGCCTCCAGTCCGATCAGCGCCCAGTTACGGGAGGCAAGTTCGTAGAAGAGCTTCTTGCGGATGTCCACGCCGTACTCGCTCTCGATCAGATAGGTGTAAGCGTCTCCGTCACGCTCTGCCAGCGCCTCGGCATAGGAAATGCCCGACATTCCGCGCAGGAAAGTAAGAATCTCCTTCTGCGGTCCGCAGATCTTTGCGTTGAAGCGGCGGCTCTTTTCAACCACGGCCGAGATGTTCTCGGTCTTCTCGTTTGCAACCAGCTTACCCTTGTTGATGATCACGATGCGGTCGCATACGGCTTGAACCTCCTGCAAAACGTGGGTGGACAAAATGACCGTGTGCGATTTGCCCAGTCCGCGGATCAGATTTCTGACCTCAATGATCTGCTTGGGGTCCAATCCCACGGTAGGCTCGTCAAAAATGATGACCTTGGGGTTGCCGATGAGCGCCTGTGCGATGCCCACTCTCTGGCGGTATCCCTTGGAAAGCGCGCGAATGACGCGATGATAGACGTCCTTGATCTTCACCGTCTCGCAGATCTGATCCAGATGCTCGCGGCGACTGAGCTTGCAGCCCTTCAGATCGTAGTTGAAATTCAGATATTCCTCAACCGTCATGTCAAGATAGAGAGGCGGCTGCTCGGGCAGGTATCCGATCAGTCGCTTTGCACCGATGGGATCGGACAGAATATCGATCCCGTCGATCGACACCTTTCCCGACGTAGAGGAAAGATATCCCGTGAGAATGTTCATGGTCGTACTCTTTCCCGCGCCGTTCGGGCCGAGGAAGCCTACGATCTCTCCCTCCTCAACCTCAAAGCTGATGTCGTCCACGGCGCAATTCGAGCCGTAGTTCTTTATGAGATGCTCAATTTTGATCATAAAAATAGAAATTCCCTTCCGTCTGACTTCTGCGTTCTCGTTTTTTGATCGCGTCAAACAAAATCTTCAGAATATCATATCATAAAAATATGAACGTATCGTGAATGTTAAGGAAAATATGTGAAAGAAACCGCCAAAAATACGATTATTTTTTGTGAATTTAACAGAAAAAAACAGAACTGAAAAAATCGGCAAACTTTTTCTGCCTCCGTTGCATAATCCGCCCGCAAAAGGCAAAAATAAAGTCAGCACGATACACCGAGGGCATCACGGTGCCGCGGGGTCCGCAATTTCAGAAAAAAGGAGCCATAAATACCATGTGGAACAAATGGAAAGAATCCAAACTCTATCACAAGCTCAAGGAGATCCGCGTCAACCGCGCGCTCTACGTCTCCTCCATCGTCATTCTTCTCTCGCTTGCCGTGGTTCTTGCAATCACCGCCGCCACCAACCGCGCCAAGAAGCAGAACGCCGACAACACCCCTGACACTCTTGTAACCGAGCCGAATCAAACCGAGACACCCTCCACCGATGAGACCCCCACGGGCAACACCCCCGACACTCCCGCCAACACCATTCCCGAACTGACGCTCCCCGTGAGCGGAAAGCTCTCAAAGGTGCATGACGCCGAGCTTCAGGTATTCTCTCCCACGCTACAGGACTGGCGCGTGCATCTTGGTATGGATATCACCACCGAAGCCAACGCCGAGGTCTTTGCCGCTGCTGACGGCACGGTAAAGAAGATCTGGGAGGACCCCATGATGGGCTGGTGTATTGCCATCAGTCATAGCGGAGATTGCATCACGGTATACAAAAATCTCGCCGAGGAGATGGCGGGCGGCATTACCGAGGGAGCAACCGTACGCGCAGGTCAGATGATCGGAAACGTGGGAGACTCTGCCCTCATCGAGATCGCAGAGGAGCCTCATTTGCACATGGAAATGACGGTCAAGGGACTGCAGGTCGATCCTCTGGATTATTTCAGCAAGACGGTCGTTGCAACCCTCTCTCAGGATACCGCGTTTGAAAAGCCCGTGAGCGAAAACAAATAAAAAAAGAGGGAGCGCCTGCTCCCTCTTTTTTTATTTCACCAGAACTCTTTCGATTTCACACACGTAGAAGCGGTGGAAATCCCCTTGCGCGTAGACCTTTTCGATCAGAGACATATCCACGAATGCGCTCTCACGAATGTCATCGGCGTAAAGCTTTTTACACACCAGAACCGTCTCTCCTTCAGCCGCGTAGGGCGCGCCCTCCTCGGTAAAGGCGCAGGTCAGTCCTGCCTCCTTGAACTTATCGCAGTCCCGTCCGCTCGTCCGTCCGCAGAAATTCATCGCCGCCCGATAGTCCTCGGGGAGCGCGGTCAGGGTCAATCGGTCGGTCTTCTCCAAAATGCCAAACGTGTACCGCTGGGGACGAACGTAGCAAATCGCCACCGGCTTGTTCCAAAGCTCCCCAACGGTCGCCCAGCTCACCGTCATGGTGTTGGTATTCTCTCCGTCGCTCGCCGAAAGCAGAAACCACCCCTTCTTGATGCGGTCAAAAATGGGATCCATCTCATTCGGTGCAATCACCCGAAATTCACTCATGTCCTACCTCCTGTTTGTTTCTTCCTTCCATACATATGCAGAAATTACGATTTATTTGCAAAGCGACTCGGCAAAGCGTACCGCCTCCATCGCGTCCTTGCAGTAGTGATCTGCGCCGATCATATCGGCATACTCCTGCGTGAGCACCGCGCCGCCGACAACCACCTTGCACCAGGGTGCCGTCTCGTGGATCAAGCGCACCGTCTCCTCCATTGCGGGAACGGTCGTTGTCATCAGCGCGCTCAGTCCTGCCATGGGGGCGTGCTGACGCACGACCTCCTCCACGATCGCATTTGCGGGAACGTCCTTGCCAAGATCGGTCACCTCAAAGCCGTAGTTCTCCAGCAGCAAGCGCACGATGTTTTTTCCGATGTCGTGGATGTCGCCGTGAACCGTCGCGAGGACGATCTTGATTGGCGAGGAATCCCCCGTTTGCGGATGCTTTTCCATACATTTTTTGATCTCCCCGAATGCCGCCCTTGCCGCCTCCGCGCTCATGAGAAGCTGAGGGAGGTAGACCGTCTTCTCTTCAAAGCCCTTTCCCACTGCATCAAGCGCAGGAATGATCTCCCCCTGCACGATGTCCAAGGGTGCCCTCGTTTCCAAAAGCGTTGCCGTCAGTGCCGCTGCACGCTCGCCAAGTCCCTTGGCAATTGCCTTTTGCAGTTCACTGCCGTACTCTGCCTCGGTTCTCTTTTGGGAGACTTGATTTGCGGTCACAACAGGCGTTTGTTGCACACAGGTCTGCGAAAACGCCAAATAATCGGCACAATTCTCGTCCAATCCGTGGAGCACGCAATGGGTGTACCACGCCATTCTCATGGCGTCCGAATCGGGGTTCATGATGGCGGCAGACAGTCCGTTTTCCATCGCTTGCGCGAAGAAGGTACTGTTCACGGCATCGCGGTTCGGAAGTCCAAAGGAAACGTTTGACACCCCGAGAGAGGTGTGACAACCCAGCTTTTCCTTGATGAGACGAACAGAGCGGAGCGTTTCGATCGCCGCGCGGCTGTCCGAGCTGACCGACATGGCGAGAGGATCAAAGATCAGATCCTCCTTCTTGATCCCATATTCGGCGGCTACGCGCAGGATCTTCTCTGCGATCTCCAGCCGCTCCTCGGCACTTTGCGGAATCCCGCGCTCGTCCAGCGTGAGCGCGACTACAAGGCCACCGTATTTTTTGACAAGCGGAAAGACCGCTCGCATACACTCCTGCTTGCCGTTGACCGAATTGACCATCGGCTTTCCGTTGTAGAGGCGCATCGCGGCTTCCATCGCAGAGGGATCTGCCGTATCAATCTGCAGAGGCAGATCCATGATTGCCTGCAGCTCACGGCAAACGCGCACGAGCATTTCACGCTCATCGATCTCGGGCAGCCCTACGTTGACGTCCAGAATGTGAGAGCCCTTCTCCTGCTGGCGAAGACCCTCCTGCAAAATATAGTCGAGATCTCCTTCCGAGAGTGCCTGCTTAAATCTCTTCTTTCCCGTGGGGTTGATACGCTCACCAATCAGGATCGGCTTGTCTCCAAACTCCACCGCGTGGGTGTAAGAAGAAACCACCGTCCGTTTCTTTTCGGTTACGGGAACGGGGTTCTGATGCTTGACCCGCTCGGCAAGAGACGCGATATAGCGAGGCGTGGTGCCGCAGCATCCGCCCACGATCCGCACGCCCGCGTCGACCGTTTCCTTGACCTCGGCGGCAAATTCCTCCACCGTTACGTCAAATACCGTTTCCCCGTCTCGGGTAGTCGGCAGTCCCGCGTTGGGCTTGAGCAGGACGGGCACCGACGCCGTGGCAAGCAGCTTTTCCACCACGGGGCGTAGCTGACGGGGGCCGAGCGAGCAATTCGCGCCGATCGCGTCGGCGCCCATCCCCTCCAGCATGGCAACCATCGCCTCGGGAGACGCGCCCGTCATCAGCTTTCCGTCCGCGCCGTAGGCGTTGGAAACGAACACGGGCAGGTCGCTGTTCTCCTTGGCGGCAAGGAGTGCCGCCTTGGTCTCATAGCTATCGTTCATAGTCTCGATGAAGATCAGATCCACCCCGTATTTGACACCCAGTCGTACGGTTTCGGCAAAAATCTCCACCGCGTCCTCAAATTCCAGATCGCCGTAGGGCTTGAGCAATTTTCCCGTCGGGCCAATGTCAAGCGCAATGAATCTCTCGCCGCCCACGCTCTCACGCGCCGCCTTGGCGTGCTCAACCGCGCGCCCAACGATCTCGTCCAGCTCTTCAAGGGAAAACTTCAGACGGTTTGCTCCAAAGGTGTTGGTGCTCACCACGTGGCTTCCTGCCTCGTAATACGCCCTGTGGATCCCGCGAATGATCTCGGGATGCGTCAAATTCCACGTCTCGGGATATTCTCCCGGCTTCAGCCCCGCCTCTTGCAGAAGCGTTCCCATTCCGCCGTCCAGGATCAGAATATTCTCTTTCAAAAATTCAAGCAGCTTCATGTTTCTTCCTTTCTGATCCCCACGATCGCCGTCACGGATTTGGTCGGCGACATGAGAAGGCTTTCACTGAGCGAAACACCAATGCGCCGCGAGCAATCCAAAACGCGAAAAAGATCGCGTTGCAGGGAGATCGACAGATCTCCGTACCCCGCGCTAAAGCGAGGCACCGTTACAAAGCCCGTTTTTTGCACCCGTCTCTGCATTTCTTCGCAAAAATCATCGCACACAGCCTCGATCCGTTCGGTCCCCAACGCCTGCAGGCAT
>JAZSBE010000011.1:0-78281 GCA_045602215.1 Eubacteriales bacterium
ATAATATCATACTAAAATAAAAAAAGCAATACCGAAATACAAAGTTTACAAAAAAATTACAAGAAATTCTCTTTACATGTTCAAGCGTAAGTGCTATAATACACAACGGAAGTCGTAATTAAGCGAATTTTGGCGTTTTCCTTCTGATCATCATGCACATTTTAGTTTAATAAAGCACAGATAGAGATTAAAATTTTTGATTTTAAAAGGAGTCAAGCGGATGAAACTGTCACTTTGTATTCCTATGTATAACGAAGAAAAAATACTTGCCGAAACCATTCAAACTGTATCCGCATATATGAATCAGACTTTTGGCTCTGATTATGAAGTCATTTTCATCAACGACGGCTCCAAAGATAAGAGTCTTGCCATTGCTGAACAGGCGGCAAAAGAACATCAGGCTTTGCGTGTCATCACGTATGGCGAGAACAGAGGTAAAGGATACGCAGTCAGACAAGGTTTTCTGAACAGTTTGGGTGATATCGTGATTTTCACAGACTGTGATCTGGCATACGGTATGGACGTTGTCAAAGAGATGTACGATCTTTTTGAAAAAAATCCTCAGTATGACGTCATCGTCGGTTCACGCAAAAAGCACCCCGAAGGCTATGAAGGGTATACGATGATCAGAAAAATCGTGTCACTTTCTTATATCAAGTTGCTTTCGGTGATCGGCGGTGTCAAACTGACTGATTTTCAATGCGGTTGCAAAGGATTTCGCGGTCAGATCGGCCGTGAGATTTTTTCGCGTTGCATCATTGACCGATTTGCCTTTGATCTTGAAGCCTTACTTTATGCGCAGGATTTGCACGCAAGCTTCGGAGAAATGCCTATCAAAATCATCAATCACCGCGAAAGCAGTATCCATATCGTCAGAGATAGCGTGAGAATGCTCAAAGACATTCGCCGCATGAAAAAACACCGCCGTCAGGAGAGAAAAAAACAGAAGAAAGCAGAAAAACAGAAATAAAATTTTTTCTCACTTTTCCAAAATTAACGGTCGGTCATTGATACTGAAAAATGAACGTGCAAGTCAGCTCTTCAAAAAGCTTTATTGCACGTTCGTTTTTTATTTTTTTTTGCAATATTGAATAGTCCTGTTTTTTTGTGTGTTTAAAAAAAAATTAAAATTAAACCGCAAAAAGACTTGACAGCTTCTTAACCTTATTGTTATAATAAAATAGTTAGTTAACTAACTAACTAACTATTTTTCATCTTTAAATAATTAATTAGTTACCTAACTAACTGTTTTGAGGAGAAAAAGGAACATGAAAAAACTCGGTTCTATTGAGAAACAGACCATTGAAGTCAGCCGACACCATCAAAAGATGGAAAAAGAAAAAGGGTTTACACCGCCGCCGCCGTTATTGATTCCCGAAATTGCCAAGCTTTTTGAGTTGGTCACCAAATTGACCGTACCCGACGGTCAGAAGATGACGTACACGCGCCGTGCGGCTTTTCGTGCTCTTGAAAAGCACGGTGTCCTTTCTCAACAGGAGGTTGCTTTTTTTGCACACATCAGCGCGCCGTCTGTCAGCGTTGAGCTGACAGAAATGGAAAAAGAGGGACTGATCGTTCGTGAACGGGATGAAAATGACGCGCGCGTCATGCGTATTACCCTGACCGCCAAAGGAAAAAAGAAGAATCAAGAATTGAAGAAAGCAAACGAAGAGATTGCTTCGGTCATTGCAAAAGACCTTTCGCCCGAAGACGAAAAAACGCTCTCCGCTCTCTTGCTCGGCGTGCGTAACCGTTTGCTCGATTCGCTTGAAAAAATGGATATTCATTGATATTTAAGAACGGAAAATAAATGATGAAAAAAATAACCGTGAAAAGTTTTGCCAAGCCGTATTTATGGTTGGCATTGATTGCGCCTCTTTGTATGGTTGGAGAGGTGCTGGCAGATTTAAAACAGCCAAATTATATGAACACCATCTTAAAAGAGGGTGTTGCCAAAGGGGATATCGATACCATTCTTGCCATTGCCGCCCGCATGGGCATCACACTGATCATCGGTGTTCTTTGCGGCGTGCTTTGCACGGTGTTTGCATCAATGGCAAGCCAAAGATTTGCAAACGACCTGCGCGTTTCGCTTTACAGTAAGGTCATGCAGCTTTCTCTTTCTGAAACTGACGAGTTTTCCACGGGCTCACTCGTCACGAGAATTACAAACGACGTCAATACGCTTCAGGAATTCATGAATATGCTTTTGCGTATGTTCGTCCGCTCGCCTCTTCTGTTTCTCGGCGGTGTGATCCTTTGTATACAGATCGACAGTCGGTATGCGGTGATCATTGCGCTGGCATTGCCCATCCAGTTGCTTATCATGTTTTTGCTTGTCAAGCGTGCCAATCCGATGTTCAAGGACGTACAGAAAAAACTTGATCAAGTCAATTCGGTCGTGCAGGAAAACGTTTCGGGTGCGCGCGTAATCAAGGCGTACGTCAAAGAGGACTATGAAAACGACCGTTTCAATCATGCCAATCAAAATTTACGAGATACCAACATCCGCGTTCTCAATCTGATGGCGTTGATGAGTCCATTTATGATGATCATCATGAATATTGCCATCATTGCCATCATTTACGTCAACCGCAATACGCTGGACATCAACGTGTCTGCGGATATCATGACTGCCATCACCTACATCACGCAGATACTCATGTCCTTGAATATGTTTGGTATGATGTTCCAGCAGGTATCCCGTGCGCTTGCCTGTGCCTCTCGTGTGCGTGAAGTGCTCAACTGCCCCTTGTCGATTGAATCGCATTGCCAAAATGACAATCAAACGCAACGTGAAAGCAAAGGCACTGTAACCTTTGAAAAGGTCAGCTTCCGCTATCCGAAAACGAGTGGAAATCCCGTGCTTTCAGAAATAACGCTTGACGTTCGCCCGGGCGAATTCGTGGCGATCGTCGGCTCAACGGGTGTGGGCAAAACCTCGCTTTTGAATCTGATCCCGCGTTTTTACGACGTTGAAGAAGGAAGGGTGCTGGTGGACGGACGCGACGTGCGTGACTATGACCTTGAAGAGTTGCGAAAGCGTATGGGCATCGTTTTGCAAAAGAGCGAACTGTTTGCAGGCAGTATTGCCGAAAACATCAGATTCGGCAAGGAAGACGCCACTGACGAAGACATCAGAAAAGCGACGGAAATTGCCCAGGCAACCGAGTTCATCAATACTTTTCCTCAAGGTTACGATACGCCAGTCACCGAAAAGGGTGCGTCCCTTTCAGGCGGTCAGAAACAACGCTTGTCCATTGCGCGTGCACTCGTACGAAAACCGTCCATTCTTCTGATGGACGATGCCACCTCTGCACTTGACCTTGCCACCGAAGCCAAGCTTCTTGCAGGCATTCATCGCGAAATGAAAGACACGACTTTGATCATGGTCGCTCAACGTATCGCGGGCATTCGTCACGCAGACCGTATTGCCGTGCTTGAAAACGGACGCGTCAGCGCTTTTGCGCCGCACGATGAACTGATGAAAATTAGTCAATGCTATCGCGAGATCTACGATTCGCAGCTGAAAGGAGGTGCTTACCTTGCAGAATAATCAAAAAGCACCGAATGACAGACCGATCGTTCATATGCATCCTAATCGCGGCCCGGGCGGTCCGATGGGTGCACGGATGACCGCCGAAAAACCTAAAAACATTAAAAAAACGCTTTTCCGTTTGCTTGCTTATCTCGGCAAAAGTAAAGTAGAGTTGATTCTGATGCTGACGGCAGTCATCGTTACTGCGCTCTTAACGTTGGCAGGTCCCGCTTTGCAAGGCGAAGCCATCAACATCATTGCAGGACAGAGCAACCGCCGTCTGATCCCGCTTCTGATCTTTATGGGTTGCCTTTATGTTGTGCAGTCGCTGATGACTTATTTGCAGGGCAGACTTTCCGCACATCTTTCGCAAAAAACCGTTTACAATCTCCGTAAAGATCTTTTTAAAAAAATCTCCCGCCTTTCCATCAAATATACCGATACCCATCCGCACGGTGACATCATGAGCCGCATGACAAATGACGTTGACAATATTTCAACTGCGGTATCACAGTCCATCTCCTCACTTTTCTCCTGTGTCATCACCTTGGTGGGCGCGGTTGCCCTGATGCTCTTCTACAGTCCTTTCATGACCCTGATCGCTTTCATCACCATTCCGCTGAGTATGCTCGTGTCAAGTCAGCTTGCCAAAAAAATGCGGAAGTATTTCGTGCGCCGTCAGGTTGTCACGGGTGAGCTGAACGCCCACGTTGAAGAAATGGTCACGGGGTATAAAACCGTCATGGCGTTCGGTAAAGAAAAAGACTCTGTTGAAAAATTCAAAGAGATCAGCGGAGAACTCAGCCGTTGCGGCATCAAATCCAACATTTCGGGCGGCATTATGGGACCCTTGATGAACGTGATCGGTAATCTGGGTTACGTGCTTGTGGCAATCACGGGCGGCTTTCTTGCACTCGGTCAGCTGGATCCCGAAAGCGCTCAAAAAATCGCCGTGATCGGACCTTTTCTCGTGGCAAACTCGGTGTCCGTCGGTACGATCCAAACCATCGTCGGTTATACCAAATCAGTCACGCGCCCCGTCAACGAAATTGCCAACCAATATGCACAAATTCTGACCGCCGTTGCGGGCGCGGAACGTGTGTTCAGCATTATGGACGAACAGTCGGAAATTGATGAAGGACAAAAAGACAGTCGGGATATGCAAGGCAGTATTGATTTCTGCCACGTTGACTTTTCTTACCTTGACGGTCATCCCATCCTGACAGATTTTGATTTGCACGTCAAAGCAGGTGAAAAGATTGCACTTGTTGGCGCAACCGGCTCGGGAAAGACAACGGTTGTCAACCTTCTGATGCGCTTTTACGAGATCAACGCAGGTACAATCAAAATCGACGGTACGGACATCCGTGACATCAAAAAAGAAGAGCTGCGACACGCGATGGCAATCGTATTGCAGGATACTGTTCTTTTCTCGGATACCATTTCTTCCAATATCTGTTACGGACGCGACGGTGCAACCCAAGAGGACATCGCCTTTGCCGCTTCGGTATCGGGCGCCGATCAGTTTATTTCCCGTCTGCCGAAGAAATACGGCACCATGCTCACCGAGCAGGGCAGTAATCTGAGCCAAGGACAACGGCAGTTGCTTGCCATCACGCGTGCGGTGGTCGCCGATCCCAAAATTCTCATTTTGGACGAAGCCACCTCAAACATCGATACGCGCAGCGAAATGCAGATCCAAAGCGCACTTCTCAAGCTGATGAAGAATCGCACCAGCATTGTGATTGCGCACCGTCTTTCGACCATCCGTGATGCCGATCGGATCGTCGTCATCCGTGCGGGCAGAATCATCGAAATCGGTAATCACGACCAGCTTCTCGCGCAAAACGGAGAGTACGCAAAACTTTACAATTCGCAGTTTGCGGGATTTGCTACTTAAAATTCAAATCGCACTTCGGCGTTGTGCCTGTAAGGACAACTCTGAAGTGCGAATTTTTTCTTATTATATATAACGTGCTCAAACACTTTGAAAACGGTCAGTGGAAGTCTTTTGGGCAGATAAACCGAAAAACAGGGGGTACTGTGATTAGCGTAAGCCCCATAACGACGTTTTAACAAAAAGCACTTATGATAACGAATCAATCGTTTGTCATAAGTGCTTTTGCGTTACTTTGGGCACATTCTCCCGATAGTCATGAATTGACGCATTGCGTCATGAATTGAAGCCTACGGCTTCATGATTTCTCGCGCTTCGCGCTCCATGATTTGAATTGCCCTACGTTTCAATGCCGTCAGGCAATTCATGCACCGCAGGTGCAATTCATGAGCGAAGCTCAATTCATGCCCGTCAGGGCAATTCATTATGGGCGCGTTACGAATAACTTACGGGAAACCTTCGTTATCGGACGCGCCCATTCACAGTGCCTCTTTTTTTCTTTTCTATGCCTGAAGGAAACGGTATTTTTTGTATAAATTCCCGAAAGTGCGCGCATTCTAAAGAAAAAAGAAAGGATGCGACAATGGATAAAAAACTTTATCTTGATCGAAAACGCTATACCGCCTACGTCAAAGGGCGCGCGGCACGTTCGCACGTGTTTTCTGATTGCGTGAACGCCTTTTTGATCGGCGGCAGCATTTGCGCTTTTGGGCAGGCACTGCTTGGCTTTTATCGCGGTGTGCTCGGTATGGAAGAAAAAGCGGCATCGACGGGTGTGAGCGTGACGTTGATCTTTTTGGCGGCACTTTTAACGGGCATCGGCATTTTTGACCGCATCGCGCGCGTGGCAGGTGCGGGCACACTCGTTCCCATCACGGGTTTTTCAAACGCTGTCACCTCGCCTGCCATTGATACCAGAAGCGAGGGATGGGTGATGGGAGTCGGTGCAAAAATTTTCACCGTGGCAGGTCCTGTCATCTTGTACGGGACTTTGAGCGGCGTGCTTTACGGCACTGTTTACTATACGGTGTCGCTCTTCCTCTGAAAGTGGGTGAGGGCGTGCAAAAGGAAAGGAAAAAAAGAATCTTTCACTTTGAGCAACCGATCACCGTCGCGCAAACGGCAACCGCAGTCGGTTGTGAGGAAGCCAAAGGGCCTTACGGAAAACATTTCGATTTTCATGATGACAGCGATCGATTCGGCGCGAAGACCTGGGAGCTGGCAGAAGGCGAGATGGCAAGGTGCGCTTTGAATCTTGCGCTCAAAAAGAGAGCGATCTCGCACGAAGAGGTCGATCTTTTGTTTGCGGGTGATCTGCAAAACCAATGCATGGCATCGTCGGCAGGTTTGTATAGCTTCGGCATCCCGTATATCGGTCTTTACGGCGCTTGCTCGACTTCGGTCGAAGGGCTACTCATGGCATCGTTTTCGATGAACGCGCAAAAAGAATTTGTCCGCACGGCAGTTGTCACCTCATCGCATACCTGTGCGGCGGAACGGCAGTTCCGTTTGCCGATCGAATACGGCGGCCAGCGAACACCCACGGCGCAATGGACCGCCACGGCGGCAGGTGCGTTTTTGCTTGAACGGGAGGGCGGCGGTGCGTGCATCACCGCAGGCATGGTCGGTCGTGCCATTGACGGCGGCATCAGCGATGCCAATAACATGGGCGCGGCGATGGCACCTGCCGTCTGCGATTCTTTGCTTTCCTATTTTGAAGAAAGCGGCGAGAGTGTGGGGGATTTCGACCTGATCGTGACGGGCGACCTCGGTACGGAGGGAAGTGCCATCCTTGAAGTGCTTTGCCGCGACGTCGGTTTTTCCTTGAAAGACCGCCACTTTGATTGCGGTGCGAATCTTTACGATCTTCAAAAGCAAGATGCACACGCAGGCGCATCGGGGTGCGGTTGTGCGGCTTCCATGCTCGCCGCCTACTTCGTTCCCAAACTTGCGCGCGGCGAGTACTCGCGGTTGTTGGTTATGGCAACAGGCGCGCTGATGAGTCCGTCCTCGGTACAGCAAGGGGGCAGTATCATTGGCATTGCGCCCGTGGCGATCCTTGAACATTCAAAAGGGAGGTAAGAGCCGTGCAAGAGCTCACACTTGACTGTTTCAAAGCTTTTTTGGTCGGCGGCGCATTTTGTGTTGTCGCACAATTGCTCATCGATCTGACCGCTATCACCCCCGCCCGTATTCTCGTTCTTTACGTCTGCGGCGGTGTCTTTTTATCGGCGGTCGGACTTTTCGAGCCGCTTCGCCGCTTTGCGGGGTGCGGCGCATCAGTTCCTCTCGTCGGTTTTGGCGGTCTGATCGCCAAAGGCGTGCGTGAAGCCATCAAAGAGGACGGGGTGATGGGCATTCTCACAGGTCCATTGACCTCAGCTTCGGCAGGTATTGCCGCCGCCCTTGTGTTCGGTTTTCTTGCGGCGGTCTTTTTCAAAGGAAAGCCGAAACGGTTGTAACAATGGCCGATATAAAAAGTTCGTTTAATAAAAAGACCTGAATATGAACTCAGAACAAAAAACTCGACTTTCATGAAAAAGTCGAGTTTTTTGGATTCTTGATGGGATAGTTCTTTGTCTGAAAAAAAAGAAAATCTCGCCATAAAGATTCAGGTGTACATTAGTTTTTGACGTATACCGTAATACCGTCCTTTGAATAGCCGATATTCTTTTCCTTGGCGGGATCAAAGGCTAAATTGCATATGGAAGCAACCAAACTGTAAATACCGAAGGTAAGGATGCCGAGAAAGAAATAGGCTTTCGTTCTCGATGTATAACCCAACGGCTTGAGTGAAGTGTTGTTGATGATAAAACTACCAATGAAACCCAAGAAAAACGTCAAGAGAAAACGAGCTAATTTATGATCGCTCATGAGAAGACCTCCTTTCAAAATAGTACAAAGCTTTTCGCCATTCGGAAAATGCTCTATCCGCAATCCATTATACTCAATATATGAGTAAATGTCAATACTCAAAACATGAGTATTTTGAAAAAGTTGTAAAAAATTTTAAAAGGCAAAGGAGATTTGATGAATTATATCGAAAAAAGGTCGATGTAACACCGATGAACTTTAAAAAGACGATTGATTCGGCTAAGCTGTGCGGAGAAGGGTGGAAATTACAAAACCTTCCTTTTCATGAGCCGTTGCGTCACTTTGTTTAAATTTGTAACGATCATGTCGCCTGTGATCCGTAATTTTTTGTTTTTATTTTCGTTGTTTATAGATTGGAGAGCAGAATAAATATATTCGAGATTTTCATATCCCTCGAAAAAGATTTGAGAGATCATTGCCGTTGTCGTTTCATCTCCGCTTTTGATCATATTTTCAATGCTGTCTTGACTGAAAACGACCGATTCCTTGAGTAAGTTTTCACAAGGAAAGGTAATTTTGATCATTTTGTTATCAAAGTCGCTATTTTCAAATTTATAACAAATATCATCAAAATAAATGCAAATGATATAATCCAGCTCATGCCTCAAGAGAGGATAAACCGGAATGTTGTCGATCAATGCTCCGTCGAAATACGATGAATTGTCAAGCCTGACCGAATGATTATATAAGGGCATGGCGATGCTTGCATTCAAATAAAGAGGAAGCTGATGAGCATCGACTGTTGACAAGTCTTTATAAACGACGGCTCTTTGATTTACGTCAAGTAAAGTACAATAAAAGGCAGATGAAAGAAGTTTTTCACAACCGCAAAGATAGGCGATATTTTGTTGCAACATACTGCTTTTAAAAAGCTTATTGATCATTATTCTTGTTTGATCATTGCAAATATTCTTCCACATTTTTTCTGCTATATCCAAGTTTTCAGTGATGTAGGCATATCCGTTCAGAACACCCACGGAGGCACAGCTCAGGTATTTGATTTCCCGAAGAGGCAGAAAACGGTTCAATGCACGGAGCGCGCCGATTTGATAAGCTCCCTTGGCCATTCCGCCTGACAATACCAACCCTATATTCATTGATTGACTCCAAACAAAAGATTTACTGCTTTTTCTTTTTAAAACATAGAAAAGGGTATCAAAAAAGCGTTTCGGTTGCAGGCGGAGGTTATGACTAAAGAAGAAAGTCGAAAAAAGCGCTCGCAACAAGAATATTATACTCAATATTTGAGTAAATGTCAATACTCAAATTAAGAGTGTGATAAACTTTTTGCAAGAAAAATGTGAGGAGTAAGCAATGAACTATCGTATACGAATGCGCAATTTGCGCGAGGACAGAGATCTAACACAAAAAGCAGTGGGGGCAATTATCAACAAATCGCAACAAGGCTATAGTCACATTGAGGATGGACGTGCCGAATTGAAAATTGATGATTTGATTACATTATGCAGGTTTTACGGTGTTAGTGCTGATTATTTTATCGGGCTTTCTGATAAATAAAATCGCGAAAAGCTATGAATGACCGTTCTTTTCCTATGCGGAAAAGGGCAGCGTTCGACAAAAAACCATCCCCTTATTGCAGACTTGAATTTTTAATTTCAAGCAATTGCTATAAGGGGATGTTTTTTTTATTATGATTAGGAAAAGTGACGGTTACGGTAACAAGCTTTCCACAAGCTTGAGTGCATCGTCAACGCGGGAGAGATCCTTACCGCCGCTCATGGCGCTGTCTGGACGTCCGCCGCCACGGCCGCCCGTGACTGCGCTGACTTCGCCGAGGATACGGCCTGCGTGTGCGCCTGCCTTGACGGCATCTGCACCGCAACAAGCGATGAAGTTGAGCTTGTCGCCGTCAACGAGCGCAAAAACTGCAACCATATCGGCATAGCGTGTCTTGATCGAATCGCAAAGCGCTCTTGCCGCATCTGCCTTCATGTCAAGCTTGGCAGTCAGATAACGGACGGCACCTTTTTGCTCCGCTTTGGAGAGCAGGGAATCAAGCTGTGCTTCGGCAAGCTTTGCGGTGGCGCTTTCGAGCTGACGGAGGGTTTCCTTCTGCTCCTCGCGCAGTAGCACGGCACGGCGGGGAAGCTCGTGGACGTTGTTTGTCTTGAGCTCGCGCGCAGTTTCGGTAAGAAGAGCATCTTTATCGGCAAGAAGTGCAAGAACGCCGTAGCCCGTCGTGGCTTCAATGCGGCGCACACCTGCGGCAACCGAGCTTCCGGAAACGATCTTGAAAAGGCCGATCATGCCTGTCGAGGAAACGTGCGTACCGCCGCAAAGCTCGCAGGAAACGTCACCCATCTTGACCATGCGGACGGTATCGCCGTACTTTTCGCCAAAGAGTGCCATCGCGCCTTCTTTGCGCGCACTTTCAATGTCGGTCAGCACGGTATTGACGGGAATGGCAGCGAGAATCGCGCGGTTGACTTGACTTTCAACTGAGGAAAGCTCGTCTGCGGTCATGGCGGCAAAATGCGAGAAGTGAAAGCGCAGGCGCGCTTCATCAACGTAAGAGCCTGCCTGTTCGACGTGAGCACCAAGCACGGTGCGGAGCGCCGCTTGCAAAAGGTGACATGCCGAGTGATTACGGCGGATCGAATCTCTTCTTTCGTTTTCGAGTGTGACGGTGACGGTGTCGCCAACGTTCAGAATGCCTTCACGGACCGTGACCGCATGCAGATATATACCGTCTGTTTTCTTCGTGTCAATGACAGAGAGCGTAGCACCTTCCGAAGTCATGAGCGCGGTATCACCAACCTGACCGCCGCCTTCGCCATAGCAGACCGTGCGATCGAGAATGACCGTCGCATCGCCTTCGGAAAGGGTATCAAGTGCCATATCGTCTGCAAGAATGGCAAGCACTTTTGCCTTGCATTCGAGGTGTTCGTAGCCATCAAAGACAGTTTCCGCAATGCCTTCAAGCAATGACTTGGAGGAATCGCTCCAGCCGCTGATGTTGCCGCGTGCGGCACGGGCGCGCACACGCTGTTCTTCCATCAGCGCGCGGAAGGCATCGTCGTCCACCGAAAGACCGCTTTCAGCGGCAATCTCGCGCGTCAGATCAACAGGGAATCCGTAGGTGTCGTAAAGCTTGAACGCATCCTCGCCCGAAAGCGTTTTGCCGCCTGCCTTGACGGTCGAATCAATGCAATCGCGCAGAATCGAAAGACCTGCATCGATGGTTGCCTGGAAGCGTTCTTCTTCGAGAGAGATTACTTTGAGAATGTAGTCGTGCTTGCCGACAAGTTCGGGGTAAGCATCTTTGTTTTCGCCGATGACCACTTCGCTGATCTCGCACAGGAAAGCACGGCGAATGCCGAGCAGCTTGCCGTGACGGGAAGCGCGGCGGAGAATGCGGCGCAAAACGTAGCCGCGGCCCTCATTCGAGGGGGTCACGCCGTCTGCGATCATGAAGGTTGCCGAACGCAAGTGGTCGGTGATCACGCGGATGGAAACGTCATCGTCGGCATCCGCACCGTAGGTTTTTTCGGCAATCGCGCAAACGGTATCGAGAATGCGGCGCACGGTATCAACTTCAAAGAGGTTGTCCACACCCTGCATGACGCAGGCAAGACGTTCAAGACCCATGCCCGTGTCAATGTTCTTCTGGGCAAGTTCGGTATAGTTGCCGTTGCCGTCGTTGTTGAACTGGGAAAAGACGTTGTTCCAGATCTCCATATAGCGATCGCAGTCACAGCCCGGCTTGCAGTCGGGAGAGCCGCAACCGTACTTTTCGCCGCGGTCGAAATAGATCTCGGAGCAGGGACCGCAAGGGCCTGTGCCGTGCTCCCAGAAATTGTCCGCTTTGCCGAGTCGCACGATGTGTTCTTCGGGAACGCCGATCACGTCGCGCCAGATATGGAATGCCTCTTCATCGTTTTCATAGATCGAGGGCCAGAGCAGATCTTCGGGGATCTCAAGCGTTCTGGTGAGAAATTCCCAGGCAAACGGAATCGCCTCTTCTTTGAAGTAGTCACCAAAAGAGAAGTTTCCGAGCATTTCAAAGTATGTGCCGTGGCGTGCCGTGTGACCGACACGCTCAAGGTCGGGCGTGCGAATGCATTTCTGGCAGGTGGCAACGCGGCGGCGGGGCGGCTCTTCCTCGCCTGTGAAAAACTTTTTCATCGGCGCCATGCCCGAATTGATCAAGAGAAGCGATTTATCACGGATCGGCACGAGCGGAAAGCTCGGCAGGCGAAGGTGTCCTTTGCTTTCAAAAAAGGAAAGGTACTTTTCGCGCAGATCGTTCAAAGAAGTCCATTGCATTGGTTTCGTCCTCCGTATAGAGATCTAAATTTTCAAGTTATCTATAAAATTATAGCACCAAGAGGCTTTTCTGTCAAGTTTTTTTAAACAAGTTTTCAAAGAAGTCTTGACTTTGCTTGCGCAGTGTTCTATAATAAGTTGTAATACATTAAATTTGATGGAGGGCCTAATTGATGGAAAACATCGAAAAGGATAAGACCTTGGAAGATCTTTCCGTTGACGGAACACCCGATACCGAGTTGACCGCCGACCAAACGGAAGAGAAGGTCGATTCCGTTCCCGAAGAAACGGTAGAAACCGAAACGGTAGAAACCGAAGGCGAAGCAGAAGAGCCTGTACAAGAAGAGGTTGTCGAAGACGTCGAAGAAGAAGCGACGGAGGAATCTGCACAGGAAGAAGTCGTCGAAGAAACGGCAGAAGCACCGATTGAAGAAGCAAAAGAGGAAAGCGCGAAAAAGAAGTTGCCGATCGAGCGCGAAAAGCTGATTTCCATGATCCTTGGCGGCGTTGGCATTCTTTTCGTCATTGCACTGTTCATCCGCCTGTTCGCATTCGGATTGACCGCTGATGCATTCCAGTACGGCGTTTTGAAGATGAACGTCTGGGATACCCTGAAAGCAGGACTCGGCGAAAATGCGTTCGGCATGAACAATTCGCTTCATTTCTCGCTTGTTCTGGCAATGTACGTGTTCCCGATGCTCGTTGCGTTCGGTGCAGGCGTGACCTGTCTTGTCCGTTCGCTGATCCTCGTGCTCGGTACGCCGAAGGAAAAGACTGCGCTGACTGAGCCCATGATTTACTCTGCCGCAGGCATTTACGGTTTGCTCTCTTACGTGGCGATCATGAACGTGATTGCAAGCTTCTGCATGAAGGATTTTGAGAATTGCACCGCACTTTTCAGAGGTGCGTTTGAACTTGCCGTCATCGCAGGTATCGCATCGCTTCTGCAAAGAGTCATTCGTCAGGCGACCGTTGAACGTGTCATGAAAGCAAAGTTCCATGCCAAAGCCGAAGTGACAAGCGAACGCCTGGTTCGTAAAGAAATCATCAAGAATCCTACGGCTTTGACCGCACTCGTTCACAGAAACGCGCTCTTTTATGTTACATACGGCTTGATGGCAGTCGCCGTGCTCGGCATTCTTTCCTGGCTGATCACCGCCCCCGTTGCGGCAGGTGTTTACGAAGGCGGAATCAAGAGCTTCATCGAAACTGCTACCGGCGTTGAAGAAATCGACTTCAAGAGCTTTGGCCGTCTGGTCGCAGGCGTGTGCCTGATGATCTCGCTGATCAGCCTGATCTCCCGCCTTGCATTCCGTGCCGTTGACTTCCTCGGTACGCGTCTTGCATTCGGTGCATCTGCACAGGATCGCTATGAATTCGCAAAGTTTTTGGGTGTTTTCTGGCGCAGACTGATCTATACGTGCATCTTTGCCGCCGCTTATGCCGCTCTGGCTCCCGGCGATTTCGAGATCGGCAACATCATCACTGCCGTTTTGCCCTATGCGGTACTTATGGCTTGCTGCATCGTGTTGCGCATCGTTTATGCGATCCTCGCTTGCAACTTGAAGTACGAAACCGTTCCCGCCGCACTCTTTGAAGAAACTCCCGCAGAAGAACTTCCCGAAGCGGCAGAAGAACAAACCGAAGAAATTGCGGAAGAATCCGCAGAAGAAGCAGTCCAGGAAGAGGCTGATGAAGTCGTTGAGGATGCGGCTGAAGAAGTTGCCCAAGAGGTGGCTGAAGAAACAACCGAAGAAAAAGCAGAATAACGGTTTGTATTATTTCCGAAGAATTGCTAATAGAAAAGGACAGAGAAACGTCAGTTTGGTGTTTCTCTGTCCTTTTCCTTTTTTTACACTTTGAAAACCATACTTGACTTTTATACGAAAAAGTTATATAATGAAGATGTTCACAATCAAATTTAAAACTAAAATTTTTTTATAATTAGATGTAAACTCTTGCAGATTCCGACAAATAAGCACTTTTGGGGGCTCTATGAAAATCAACAAGAGAAAAATATTTTTAGCCTTTTTTGATATTCTATGTTTTGTTTTTATTGCGACGGTTTGCTTTTTTGTGTCTGCCGCCGGCTTTGATGATGTTTCTTTTGCAAACGGCGGTAAGTACGTCATTGCCGCTTTCTTTTTGTGCGGCGGTCTGTTCTTCAGCCGACTGCTCTTCGGGGTCTATCGGACCGTATGGCGCTATACGAGCACACAAGCTTATTTACGCATCATTTTGGCTGACATTGTCGGCGGTCTTGCCACCGTCGCCGTCGCCGAACTGTTTTTGTATGACAAAAAATTTTGGGTGTTTATCACAGTCACGGCATTGGATACGTTGATGTCGCTCTCCGCGCGTTTTTGTTATCGTTTGCTTTACAAAAGATCAAAAGGTACGGCAGATCCGCGCAGCTGCATCAACATCGGCATTGTCGGCGCGGGTCAGCTCGGTGCTTTTCTGGCAGGAGAGCTTTTGGGAAACGCCATGTCGCATTACCGTCCCGTTTGCTTTATTGATGTCGATAAAGCAAAGATTGGCAGCCGCATTGCAAGTCTCAAGGTCTTCTCGCCCGAAGATTTCGCCAGAAGACGAGGCTTGATGGAAGTTTCGGTGGTGGTATTTGCACTTGGGGCGGTCGACGGCGAGAAGAGGACGGCGCTTTGCGATCACTACAAAGAGATCGGTTGTCGCGTGCTGATCTACGATTCTCCCATCCATGCGTTCAGCCGACGCAATGGCAAGCGCGTCATCCGTGAATTTGAGATCGAAGACCTGCTTTTCAGGAAACCGTTGTCTGTACTCGGTGCGGAAAGCATGGAAAAATACCGTGATAAAACCGTTCTCGTTACGGGTGGCGGCGGATCGATCGGCAGTGAGCTTTGCCGCCAGATTGCCACGTGTTCTCCCAAAAAACTGGTCGTTTTCGATATTTATGAAAATAACGCTTACGATCTGCAACAGGAATTGCATCTGCTTTACGGGGACAAGCTTGACCTGTCGGTTGAGATCGGCTCTGTTCGTGACCCGAAGCGGTTGGCGTGCGTTTTTGAAAAATACAAGCCTGACATCGTCTTTCACGCGGCGGCGCATAAGCACGTGCCTTTGATGGAACAGAGCGCAGGCGAAGCTATCAAAAACAACGTTTTCGGTACTTATAATACCGCCAATGCTGCGGAAAAATACGGTGTTGATGCCTTTATTCTTGTGTCGACTGATAAGGCAGTCAATCCCACCAACATCATGGGCGCGTCCAAGCGGCTTTGCGAAATGGTGATCCAATGCAGAACAGACAGCCGTACGAAATTCGCCGCCGTGCGATTCGGAAACGTGCTCGGTTCTAACGGCTCGGTCGTTCCTTTGTTCAAACGGCAGATTGCCAACGGCGGTCCGATCACGATCACCGACCGACGCATCATCCGTTACTTTATGACCATTCCCGAAGCCAGCCAGCTGGTCATGACGGCAGGTGCAATGGCAAAAAGCGGCGAACTTTTCGTTCTTGATATGGGCAAACCCGTCAAGATCTACGATCTGGCGGTCAATATGATCCGCCTTTCGGGACTTGTGCCCGACGTTGACGTTAAAATCAAGGAAACCGGTCTGCGTCCGGGCGAAAAGCTCTATGAAGAGCTTCTGATGAAAACCGAAACGCTCGATAAAACCTCCAATAACCTCATCTTTATCGAGCGCGATACTCCGCAAACGCGTGAAAGAATGGAAGACATTCTCTGTGAATTGCGCCGCGCACTTGATCTTTATGAAAACAAAGGCAACCTCTGTGCCGTCAAGGATGCCATCAAGAAGACCGTGCCGACCTTCCGCGAGCCTGAAGAAATCAACGTCTGTGCTGAAAATTCCGAGGAAATGAAGCTTTCTTCGGTGCATTAAACGATATTTTATACATTCAAAAACGAGAGGGGACGCATCCCATGTATCAGATCAGAAAAGTTGCGCTTGACGATGCCGAGCGCTTGCCAATCGATCGCCCGCAATGGGGGTACACTACGTACAAAAAGGAAGTTTATGCACAGATCGTGCGTGACGACTGCGGCTTCACCGTCCGTTTCACCGTGCGGGAAAAGAATCCGCGCCGCCTGTGGAAGGAGCATTTTTCGCCCGTTCATGAGGATAGCTGTGTCGAATTCTTTGCGAATTTTTCGCCCGATACGACCGATTGGTACATCAATTTTGAGGTCAATGCAAACGGCGCGATGAATCTTGATTTTCGTCGCGACAGATACGAAACCCGTCCGATTCTGAAAGAAGAAGTCGAGGCTTTCGGCATCGTTTGCGAGCTTGATCGCTATTTCTGGCGCGCCACTTACCATATCGGTGACGACTTCATCCGTAAATATTTCCCCGACTATGATCCCGAAAAAGCCGATAAGATTAAATGCAATCTTTACAAATGCGGTGACCGCACACTGATTCCGCACTATATGGCGGCGTTTGACCTTGAGTGTCCGAAGCCCGATTTTCACCGCCCCGAATGTTTTGTGGAAATTGACATCTGCCGCGAATAACCTTGTATAGCCGAAAGGCGATCCGTGATACGGATCGCCTTTCGATTTTTATCTGTTTGCCTCTTCGCGCAAAAGCGTGAGCATTTTTTCAAAGTTTTCGGGAAGAGGGGACTCAAAGCGCACCTCTTCCTTTGTGCGCGGATGAGTGAAGGTGAGCGAAACGGCATGCAGACATTGACCGTCGAAAAGCTGCGGATGATGCTTTTCAAAGGGCGTTTTGCCGCCACCGTAAAGTGTGTCGCCGAGCAAAGCATGGCCGAGCGACGACATGTGTACGCGAATCTGGTGCGTGCGCCCTGTTTCAAGCTCAAGCGAAAGGTAGGTAATGCCGCCGAAGCGTTCAAGCACGCGGTAATGCGTGACTGCCGCGCGTGACCGCCCCCCGCTTTCCCGAACAATTGCCATTTTCTTGCGGTCAACGGGGTGGCGACCGATCGGCGCATCGACTGTGCCTTCGTCGACAGAGAACCCGCCCGCCACAAGTGCGCGGTATTCCCGACGGATGTGATGACCTTCAAGCTGTGCCGAGAGGGCGCGGTGAGAGTCGTCGTTTTTGGCAACCACGAGCAAACCCGAAGTGTCTTTGTCAATGCGATGCACGATGCCGGGACGAATGGTGCCGCCAATGCCCGAAAGCGAATCGCCGCAATGGAAAAGCAGTGCGTTGACAAGCGTGCCGCTCGGATTGCCCGGCGCGGGATGGACCACCATGCCCGCTTTTTTGTTGATAACCAGAAGGTCGTCGTCTTCGTAAACGATATCAAGCGAAATGTCTTCGGGCAATATTTCGGATGGCAGAGGGGGTGGCGGAGAAAAAAAGAGAATTTCGCCCACGCGTGCGGTGTAGCGCTTTTGCTTTTGCTCACCGCTGACGGTGATGTTGCCGTCGCTGATGTGGCGTGATGCTTCGCTTCGGGTGAGGTTGAAGCACTCGGCGGTAAGCAGGTCAAGGCGTTTGCCCGCCTCTTCTTGGGTCACTGTGTGGGAAAGTCGGTTTTCCTCTTCGGACAGGTCAATCATTGTCATGATGCTGATCTCCGTCAAGCGCTTTTTGCGCTTTTTCTTTTTTGTAATCCCGAACGATGTCAACAACCGACAAGAAAATGAGAATGCCGACACCGACGCAAACAAAGCAATCGGCAATATTGAACACGGCAAAGTCAATGAGGGCAACGTAAATGAAATCAACCACGTATCCGAGCAGAATACGGTCGATCATGTTACCGATGCCGCCGCCGACAAGCATACCGATGCCCAGCATCCAGAAAAAGCGGTCGCAGCGCGTAAAGAACAGATAGACAGCCAACGCAATGATGGCAACCGTAGAAATGACGAGAAAGACTTCGCGTCGGTCGGCAAGCATACCGAAAGCCGCACCTCTGTTCTGAATGTATTTCCAATGAAAAACGCCGTCAATGACGGGGATCTCTTCGTAGAGCTGCATGGTGCTGACCACGATCTTTTTGGTGATGACGTCAAAAACGATGGCAAAAAGAAGAGTCAGGATAGCCACGATCTTGCAAAGGATCTGCTTTTTGGAGAGAGGGGGTCTTTCTTTGAATTGTCGGAGATATTCTTTGATCTTCATGAATTTTCCTTCCTCATGATCGGAATCAAACGCGAAAAGCAAATACAGCCCCTGCCCCGATGCTTTGCGCAAAGGGGAAGGGGCGAGCAAACAAAAATCTCTTATTGTTCGGTGTATTCGATCTCGTCTTCGAAGGACTCTTCTTCGGGAGCCTCTTCGTTTTTGACAGCCTCGGAAACCTCAACGTTGCGGGGGGTGATGATGTACGTGCCCGTTGCAACGCGCTGGAAACGGCCGTGAATAGAATAAGCAACGCCGCTCAAAAAGTCGATCAGACGGCGGGTGACGTCCTTGTTGATGAAGTCCATGTTGAGAACGACGGTACGGCCTGCGAGCAGGTGATCTGCAATGTCGCAGGAATCCTCGAACTGCTCGGGGCGCACGACCTTGAGCTCAAGGCTTGCGGCGGCACCGATCTCTGTACCATGGAATGCGGTTTTTGTGCGGGGAGCCTCTGCGGCTTCGGTTTCTTTTACAGGTTCGACCTCTTCCGCTTCATCAGCGTCGGTGAACTCGGGCTCAATGAAGCCGTTTTCAAAGTCCGCGTCATCGTATCTTCTTTTTTGGTCGAAAAATCCCATGTTTGTTTCCTCCGTTTTTTGAATATATCCTATTCATTTTGATTAACGTTTTCAAGTTCACGCAAAGAGCGCACTGCCCACGCGAACCATAGTTGCCCCTTCTTCTGTGGCGACCTCAAAGCTATCGGTCATCCCCATGGACAGAATCGGGCGGTCGGTGTCGAAATAAGGCGTGAGTCTTTCAAAAGCGCGCCTTGTCGCCCGAAAATACGGGCGGTATTCTTCCGCCGTTTCAAGATTGGGTGCCATGGTCATGATTCCCTGCACCGATAGCCCTTGAAAGGCGGCAACCTGTGCGGCAAATTCATCGATCATTTCGGGCATGACACCGCCCTTGTTTTCCTCTTTGCCGCTATTGATCTCCAGAAGAACGGCGGTTTTGATGCCTTTCTTTTGCGAAAGACGGTCAAGTTCTTCGGCAAGACCGATCGAATCAAGCGAATGCAGAAGAGCAATGCGCCCGACAAGGTATTTCGCCTTGTTTTTTTGCAGACTGCCGATGAAGTGCATGTCGCATGCAACCCCTGCGCTTCTGATGATCTCATGCCGCGCTTCGCATTGGCGCGCACGGTTTTCTCCGACGGCGTGAACGCCCAAAGAAAGCATTGTGCGGAAAGTGTCGTCATCACAGCTTTTGGTGACGGCAAGCAAAGAAGGCGTTGGCACACCGACGCGCGCGGCGGCATTTGCCATGCGTTCGCGCACAGAATTCAGGTTGCGCGCAAGAGAAATCTGATCACACACAAGAAAAAACTCCGTTTGAGTAAATTACGTTTGACAGTCAAAAGGATACCTGTTTCTATTATTATAACATACGATTTTGAAAGATGCAAGAGATTCAAAGCAAAAAAAGAATGATTTTTCATCGAAATTCATATATCAAATGTATGAGCGACAGAATTCGCCCATCAAGTGAAGTGAAAGAGGGGAAAAAGAGTGAATTCGGGCAAAAAAAGTTTTTTGATGAATGGAATGACTCTGGCGGCGGCGGCACTTCTTATGCGGACAGTGTCGGTATCTTTCAACGCCTATACGGTGTCCCGTGTCGGCGCAGAAGGGATCGGTTTGTATACGCTGACCATGAGCCTTTACGGCTTTTTCCTGACGCTTGCAACCTCAGGCGTCGGTCTTGCGCTCACTCGACTGGTAGCGGACGCACTCAGTCGGGGTGACGGCGACTACGCACGCGCTATGATGAAACGGTGTGCCGTGTACGCTTTGGTTTGCGGAAGTGCCGCATCTTTGGCGCTGTTCAGCTTCGCGCCCTTCCTTTCAACGTACGTTTTGCACGACGCGAGGACATTGCCCTCGCTTCGCTTGCTATCGCTCGGGCTTGTACCGATCGCGCTTTCTTCGGTCTTCAGCGGTTATTTCATTGCTGTGCGCCGCGCGGCAAGGAATGCGGCAATTCAAGTGGCGGAGCAGTGGATCAAGATCGCGTTGACCGTCTTTTTGCTCGGGCGCATGATCCCTTACGGCGTGACCTATGCGTGCGTGGGGTTGGTGCTGGGCGGCATGATCGGGGAATGTCTTTCCTGCCTGATCTTGCTGATCACCTGCCGTATCGATTATCTGCGCCATCCGCTTACCCGCCTGCCCCGAAACGAACGCAAAAAACCGGGGCTTCGTCCGCTTCTCGAGATCTCCGTACCGATTGCGGGCGGTGCTTATGCGCGTTCCGCGCTTGTCACGGTCGAACATATGCTCATCCCCGTGGCGCTTGCCATGGCGGGCAGCGACCGTTCGGGCGCGCTTGCCTCGTACGGTGCTTTGCACAGTATGGCGTTCCCCATCGTCATTTACCCGATGGCACTTCTGTCTTCATTTGCTTCTCTTTTAGTGCCCGAATATACGCAAAGTCTTGTGCGTGACGAGAAAAAACGGCTCAGGCATATGACCGCAGAGTCACTTTCAACCACGCTTGCCTTCGCTTTGTGTGTCGGTGCCGCGCTTTTCCTGTTCGGCGAAGAGCTTGGTCTGTGCCTTTATTCGTCGGCAGAAGCAGGACGTTTCATCCGCTTGCTTGCGCCGCTTGTGCCGCTGATGTATCTTGATCACGTCACCGATGCCATGCTCAAAGGGATCGGACTGCAACTTTACGCCATGGTGGTCAATATTGCCGATTCCATACTCAGCATTGTACTTGTCATGTTGCTTTTGCCGCGCTTCGGTGCCGTCGGTTACGTCTACGTCATCATGATTGCAGAAGCCTTCAATTTTCTTTGCAGTTATATCGGCATGCGGCGCAAGATCGGTGCGGGGCTGACCTTTTCCATGCTGTTGCGCCCTCTGCCTTCTGTGCTCGCAGCCACCCTTTTTATGCGCCTTTTCAGCTTCGGTAAGGCAACCGACGGCGTGGGGCTTTCCTTGAAAATCATGCTCTTTTGTGCAATGGCATTTCTTTGTTTTTTTGTGCATCACGAGATTGACAAAAATTTATCGAAGAAAGAGGCGCAAAGTCAGACGGCACAAGAGAAAACCGAGATTTTGCCCAGACGGTGCGGCTTTTCGGTTAACACCGTTTTTTGCACAAAAAATTTGCCAAAAGACGGTTGACAGAATCAGGCGAATCATGTATAATAGTATATAGCAACTATTGCAAATTCAAACGATCTCTTTCTTTGGTCGGTCACTTGGCGGCTTTGAGAAAGAGAATGCGGCGGTAAGAGCGTTTTTGCTTCCGCAGGAAAGGACATGGTTACGATGAGATATACTTTTCGCGGCGGTTTTCATGTGGAAGAGCATAAAAACACGGCGGATCGGTCGATCATGCGGCTGGCGGCGCCCCCGCAGGTCTTCATCCCTCTGTTACAGCACATCGGCGCGCCCTGTGTTGCGCGTGTTGCGGTCGGGGATCGCGTTTTGCGCGGTCAGGTGATCGGCGAAGTGGAAAACGGTCTTGGCTGTCCCGTTCACAGCAGTATTTCGGGGACCGTGAGTGCCATCAGAAGCCAGCGCAGTGCAAACGGCGCCGAGGTCATGCAGGTGGTCATCGATAACGATTTCAAAAATGAAACCGTGCCGTCGATCGCGCCGACGGGCCGCTTGGTCGGCGATCTTTCTGTCGAAGAATCCATAGAACTGATCCGTGCGGCAGGTATTGCGGGCATGGGCGGCGCGACCTTCCCGACGCATGCCAAGATCAGAAGCGCATTCGGAAAGGTGGATACGTTGATCGTCAACGCCGCCGAGTGCGAGCCGTACATCACAGCTAATCACCGTCTGGTGCTTGAAGACCCCGATGCCGTTCTGAACGGCGCGCGTGTGCTTGCACACGTCTTTGGACTGTCATCTTCGATCATCGCCATTGAGGACAACAAGCAAAACGCGGTCAAAGTGCTGGAAGGGCTGACCGAGGATACCGACGATATTTCGGTCAAGGTCGTCAAGACCAAGTATCCGCAGGGTGATGAACGTCAGCTTATTTATGCGTTACTTCGCCGCGAGATCCCCGCGGGTAAGTTGCCGGCAGATGTTGGTTGCGTGATCTTCAATGCCGAAACGGTGGCGGCGGTCTGGTCCGCCTTTTCGCTGAACAAGCCTCTGTATGAACGAATCGTCACGGTGGACGGCGACTGCGTGAAAAATCCCGGCAACTTCCTCGTGCCGATCGGAACGCCTTTCAGCGCACTCATTGAAGCGGCAGGCGGTCTTTCGGACACACCCGCACGCTTGATTGCAGGCGGACCCATGATGGGCTTTGCTCAATGGGATATCGAAACGCCCGTAACCAAAGGGACAAGCGCTCTGCTCGTTCTGAGTCGGGAAACGGGTGACGTCGTCGGTGCCGCCGAGTGCATCCGTTGCGGCAGATGCGTCAAAAGCTGTCCGATGCGCTTGATGCCCAACTACATTGCCGCCTTCTCCCGTCGCGGTGAATATGACCGCGCCGAAGAGTTTGGTGCGAGAAGCTGTGTCGAGTGCGGCACTTGCTCTTACGTGTGTCCTGCCCGCGTACCGATCATCCAGTACGTGCGCGTGGCAAAATTCAACCTGAATGCTCGCCGTCGGGCAAAATCGTGAGGTGATTTCATGGAAACAAAAGTTAACTCGCAAACCGCGGAAGTCCAAGCTGACGAAAAGGCAGGGAAGGTTTTCCCCGACATTCTGACCGTCGCGCCTTCTCCGCACATCCGTCACAAGGATACGACTTTGCGCCTGATGAATACCGTCACGCTGGCACTTCTGCCCGCGCTCATTTTCGGGATCGTTCTGTGTTTTATGACCGATGTTGAGTACGGCATCCGATCGATTCTCTTGCTTGTTCTCTCTGCACTGTCCTGCGTTCTTTTTGAATGGGGCTTTTGCCGACTGACTAAGCGACCCGTCACGGTCTGCGACGGATCTGCCGTCGTCACGGGTGTCCTGCTCGCCATGAACGTTTCACCCACCTTGCCGCCCTGGCAGATCGTGATCGGCGCATTTTTCGCCATCGTCGTTGTCAAAGAACTTTTCGGCGGCATCGGCAAAAACATCGTGAACCCCGCGCTGGCAGCACGCGTCTTTCTCTTCTTTTCTTATCCCGACAGTATGTCCTCTTTTCCTGCGCTCAAGAATGCAGTCACACTTGACGGCGGTGCGGGCGCAACTCCGCTCACCGCACTGAAGGGCGCTCTTGATGCTTCGCTTGAAGCGGTTGAAAGCGGAGCGCAAACTTCACTTGACATTACGTTGCTGACGTCGGGTGTCGATTATCTTGATATGTTTTTCGGATTCAAAAACGGCTGTATCGGAGAGATCAGCGTTTGTCTTCTTCTGCTCGGCGGTCTGTTTTTGATCTGGCGACGTGTGATCACGTGGCACATCCCCGTCGCTTATATTGCAACCGTCGCGCTGATTACCTTCCTGTTCCCGCTTGGAGGGGCATCCGGACTTGACTTCATGCTCTTGCATCTTTTGTCGGGCGGCTTGATGCTCGGTGCATTTTTCATGGCGACCGACTATGCAACTTCGCCCGTGACCGCGCGCGGCAGATTGCTGTACGGTTGCATTTGCGGTGTCATCACGGTGCTCATCCGCTATTTCGGCGCATATCCCGAGGGCGTTTCCTTCTCGATCCTGATTGCCAATCTTTTGGTTTATTACATCGATAAAGTCACCAAGCCCCGCCGTTTCGGCAGCCGTCCTTACGTGAAAAAGGAGGAAAAAGCGTCATGAAGCATTTTTTGAAAATCTGTATTGTTCTGATGCTCGTCTGTACCTTGATGGCAACGGCACTTGCCGTCATCAACGGTATCACCGATCCTCTGATCGAAAAGAACGAAAAAGAAAAACGCGCAGAGATCCTGTCTTCCTTCTTTCCTGACATGGAAGGTGAGTATGAAACGCTCGATTCCGAAGTTGACGGCGTGTCCTGCGTTTACGCAGTCCGCGGCGGCGAAGGACTTCTTCTCGGTTACTGTGCCGAAGTCACCAAAGTCGGCTACGCAGGCGACGTCAATATGATGGTCGCATTGACACCCGATCAGAAGATTCTCGGTGTCAGTTTGGTTTCTCACAGCGAAACAAAAGGTCTTTCCGACAAGAAGCTGGCAAACATCCTTTGCGATAGCTTTGAAGGCAAGGAAGGACAACAAAAACTTACAAGCAGCGGCGGTGAGATCGATGGGATCGCAGGTGCGACGTATAGTTCGCGCGCCGTGCTTGAAGGCGTAAACGCCGCCGTTGAAGCGGTGAGTATTCTGGAGGAAGGAGGCAAGCAGGCATGAAAAAATCTTCCTTTTTGCTGACGCATCTGCGTGAAGGGTTGATTGATAAAAACCCCGTGCTCGTGCAGTTGCTCGGTATGTGTCCGACGCTTGCCATGAGTGATTCTCTTGATAAAGCGGTCGGTATGGGACTTGCCGCCACGGCAGTTCTTATCTGCTCAAACTTTCTGATTTCTCTTTTGCGGAAATTCATTCCGAAAGAAGTGCGGATTGCCGCATACATCGTCATCATTGCGGGCTTTGTGACGGCAGTACAAATGCTGATGAATGCATTTTTGCCCTCGCTTTACGAGTCGCTCGGCACTTTCCTTGCGCTCATCGTCGTCAACTGTATCATCCTTGCACGCGCCGAAGCCTTTGCCTCGAAAAACAAACCGTTGCCTTCTGCCTGGGACGGCGTTTGCATGGGTCTTGGCTTTACGTTCGCGCTTTCTTTGTTGGCGTTCGGTCGTGAGCTTATCGGAAAAGGTACGCTTTTCGGTCGCGAGATTCCTTTTCTGACCGAAGCCTACACCCCCATGGCAATGCTTTCGGCTGCACCCGGTGCGTTCATCGCGCTCGGTTGCCTGATCGCACTCATGAAGTATCTCGTTCGCCGTCAGAAAAAAGCGGCGAAGGCACGTCAAGAGAAAATGACTGCCGAAGAAGTGAAGGAGGTGGCGTAAATGACAACGATTATTTCCATCATGATTGCGGCTCTCCTGACCGACAACTTCATTTTCTCGCGTTTTTACGGTTGCTGTCCCTTCCTCGGTGTTTCGGATAAACCCTCGACTGCGCTCGGTATGGGTTGTGCCGTCACTTTCGTCATGTCGCTGTCGGGTGCCGCCACTTACGCCATTTATCATGCATTTTTGATGCCGAGCACCTTGAACGGCAATCATGACCTGACTTTTTTGCAGACCATTGCCTTCATTCTCGTGATTGCCGTTCTCGTGCAGTTCATCGAGATGTTCCTGCGCCGCTACATTCCCGCCCTTTACGGCGCACTCGGCATTTTCCTGCCCCTCATCACCACCAACTGTGCGGTGCTGGGTGCGGCGCTTGAGCACGTCAATCGCGGCTACGATTTCGTGCAGTCTGTGGTTTACTGTGCGTTTGCGGGTATGGGCTTTACGTTGGCGATTACGGTTTTTGCGGGTGTGCGCGAAAAGATGGTGCTTTCCTCGCCTCCCAGACCGTTCCGCGGGTTCCCCTTGACTCTGATTGCGGCAGGCTTGCTTGCGATGGCATTCACGGGCTTTTCGGGGCTTGACGTTATGAAATATCTTTGATTCGGGAGGACGAGAGTTATGGATTATTTGATTCCCGCACTTTTGTTCGCCCTGATGGGTCTTTGCTTTGCTTTGCTTCTGGCAATCGCATCACGCGTGTTTGCGATCAAGCAGGATCCGCGCATTGCCGAGCTGACCGAATGTTTGCCCGGTGCCAATTGCGGCGGTTGCGGCTATACGGGTTGTGAAGCGTATGCTGAGGCTGTTGCCAAAGGGGAAGCCGAAATCGGCGCATGCAATCCCGGCGGTACGGCGACGGCGAAAGCCATGGGCGCGATCATGGGTGTTGAAGTCGGTGAGGTCGTGCGCCTTCGCGCACAAGTTATGTGTTCGGGTGTATTGGGAGCCGCCAAGATCAAGTATCATTATGCAGGCGCGCCCGATTGCACGTCTGCCGCACGGTTGGGCGGCGGCGACAAGCTTTGCCCGAACGGTTGCATTGGCCTTGGAAGTTGTGTCACTGTCTGTCCTTCCAATGCGATCAGCGTCAAAAACGGCGTTGCGTACGTAGAGCCCTCTCTTTGCAGTGCCTGCGGCGTTTGTGTCAATACCTGTCCTAAGAATATCATTCGTCTTGTTCCTTATGATTCGCCCTATTTTGTCGGCTGTTCTTCGACCGATAAGGGCGCACAAACGCGTGCATACTGTTCGGTCGGTTGCATCGGATGTAAGATTTGTGAACGCGCATGCGAGGCAGATGCCATCCATGTTGACGGCGCACTTGCTTCGATCGATTACGGCAAATGCACGGGTTGCGGCGCTTGTGTTGCCAAGTGCCCACGCAAGATCATCCACAGCGTGAGCGAAGACGGTGAAAAGAAGACCGTGGTATGCGTTACGGCGTAACCTTTAGTCAAAAATTGATAAAAAGTCAAGACCATCGGTTCAACCATATCGCAAATCCGGAAAGGGATTTATATCGCTGGGGCTATCTCAAATTACTTTTTTGAGATAGTTGCCTATGCAAAAACAACAAAAAATCAAGGTCATCTCAACGAATGGCCTTGATTTTTTGTTTGAGTTGCACATAGCGTTCACAGTTTGTTATGCCATGAAACAGCCCCTGTTGGCGTCCTTTGCGTTTTGTTTGGTGACCGAAATAGATGACATTGTTTTATATGAGATCTATCCGTTCTTGGAATTGCCGTTTTGAAGCTGCTCAATGATCGCATCGTATGATACGGCGTTTTCATCAAGTCTTACCGCCTTTGAAAAATCAAAAGCCGAGTTGATGGCATTATTATAGTCGGCTTCGCTTACGGGCATATCGTCTATAAAATACTCACAATAAATATCATATTCTTGGTTCCCAATATGCTGATATCTTTCCGTATACCTTGCGTTCAAGGTTTTGGAAAAACCATTCTCGTTAAGCTTATATACTTCGTCGTAATAAAGCCCCATATGACCGTTTTGATTGATTATATTTCCACTTTTCTCAATATACTTTCCGCCACCTGTACGACTCAAATACTGATATATAACAATATCATTTTTGAAAGAACAAATCATATCGCCTTCAGCTTCGCTTGCACCACGCAAATATAGCTCGGGAATATCATCCCCGTCAATAAAAACAAGCGCAAATAAATAATGAGAGTCCTTTTTGTCTTTCAAAAAATTCAAATATGCTTTTTTACAATCGGCAAGTGTCTGTTCCTCGGTTTTATCAGCCGTGGACGGAGCTGTATCAAAACGAATAAACTGTTGTTCGGAATTGACCAAAGCGTCCGCCATTGCCGAAATAGCTTCGCTTTTTGTTTCTGTGTTGATTGTGTTCCAATATACAATTTTTATTTGAGTTTCCTCTATTTCTTCATAATTGTTTTTAAACTGATTTTTTTGCTTTTCAAACTCTGCCTTGTCGACCTCGTTGCCATCGCAATAATAGCGCTTATTATTCTCGGCAGACGTTACCTCTTGGAAAAGAACGTCAAACTTGAATTGGTCGTTTAATGTCGATGTGATCGTATACCCTTCCAATCCGTCGCGAAGAGAGCCTTCATTGACGATAAGATAGTTTCCGTCATTATTTCTGTACACACAAAGATATACGTTATTCCAATCTTTATAATGAGGTGTATCTCCGAGCACGCATAACATCTCACCGTCTTCAAGATCATACGCAACAACACAGACGTTGCCCATAGATCCGCCTGAGTAAGCGACAACGATTTCGGGGGTATTATCAAAGTTCAAATCCATTAAAGCAACGCCTAAACACCCATATTCTATTCGTTCATAATAATCATCTGCAGAGAGTACATTTATAATTTTTTCTTTCCACAATGATCGTTCTTGGTTTGAAATAAAAGCATATTGGGCAACAAAAGCAGGGTCTTCGCCACCGCAAACCGAACACACACCCGAGGAATAAGAGTGACTTAATACCGTTCCCTCTGTTTGACTACAAACAGAACATGTCTTGGGTGCGGTGCAGGTCGCTGCGACATACGTATGCCCTAAAGACGTTCCCTCTGTTTGATTACAAACAGAACACGTCTTGGGTGCGGTGCAGGTCGCAGATTTCCATTCATGCTCATGCCCACAAGAGGCAAATACTAACACAAGAGCCACCAAAAGCGTAGAAATCCATAAAATTTTCTTCATTGTTCTTTTCCTCCAAAAGCAACAAAGTATTCAAACCATATTGACAAACGAAAAAATCAAAGTATATAAATTATAGCTTATATCGAATTAAAGATCAATAGTTCAAAAAAGAACATCCTTTAAGCAAAAGGCAAAGACCTCTTTCGTTTTGGAAAACTCATTTTACAGAAAAACCATAAAACTAAGATAAATCCTTGAAAACTATTTGTTTGCATTCTGTTTTGCTGTCTGAACAGAGCGAACAAGCAAAAATCTTATAGTTGAACAGGTCTTGTCAAGTGCTTTGTGTCTTGCTTCATCAATATAATCACTTTTCAAAGCATTTCAAGCCACTTGCTTGTTTCGTTGGTTTCTTTAAGAGCAATTTCGAGCTTCGATATAAAATCCTTTTTGCCTTGTGCATACTGTGCTTCGTGGATATTTGCGCCGATAGATGTACCGCTTCTGCCGATTTGGTTTGCAATAATGGTTTCGTGATTCGCTTTTAGAAACCTAACAAGGTTTATAATGTCAACGGAAAAATCCATTGAAAGCTCGACAAGTTTGTTTTCTTTCATAGTAGTATCTCCTTTTTTGCTATTATATCACAAAATCGCATGTCTGTCAAATGATGCATCGCCTGCGGCGATATGATGCATTTGCTTCGCAAATATGATGTTGCTCCACTGCGTTCCGCAATGATGCGATGTTTGCCATAAAATGTGGCGAAGCCACACATCATTAGGCGAAGCCGTCATCATTGGCGAAGCCTACATCATTTGCCGCAGGCAAACATCATTCAAAAAAGCTTAATTTGTCCGGTAGACAAATTAGGCTTTTTTGTTGGCTGCGGCACTAGGATTCGAACCTAGGTAATGACGGAGTCAGAGTCCGTTGCCTTACCGCTTGGCGATGCCGCATTAACAGATGATATTATAGCAGATTCGGGGGCGTTTGTCAAGTGTTTTTTTGCTTTTTCTTATATTTTTTTCGAGTTTTTTGCTTTTATTCCTTTTCTTCGAAAAAAACGTTTCTTCGCGTCCTTTTCTCGGGATCATTTTCGTTTCTTTTCAAAAATATACCGATTTTTCCTTTGCGCAAAGTATGATTTGAGGGCGATCGGAAACACTATCATCAAGCGTCGCGACGGGCGCGCGTGGCGTTTCTTTTTCTGTTTTGCGATCACAAAATTTGGATGCATGATGTAATTTTGTTAGACATGAAAGCACGGAAATCGGGCAAATTAGTAACAGCAATTCATGCGGGTTGCATTTGACAAAGCAAAAAGGGATGGAAAGGGAAATGAACGCAAAAAAAAAAGGTTGGAAGCTGCTCGGCTGCTCGCTTCTGGCGGTGCTTCAGATGATTGGTTGCGCCGCCCGCGTGGGTGCGCTGGGGGCGGACGGGAAGGATGCCACAATGATGCAGGAACTCCCCGCACAAGCGGCTTTTGCGGCTCTGGCGGCAGATCGATCGGGTGACGGCTCTGTTGCGACCGCGGTTGGTGTGTGCGTGGATGAATCCGTGGGCGGAGCGGTTGCGGCATTCGAAGCGAGTGAGCTGGAAAATTTAACGGTTACCCCCGGCGGGATGCCGTTTGGAGTGAAATTTATGACCGAGGGTGTGACGGTGGTCGGCTTTTGTGACGTGGAGGTCGATGGGAAGAAGGTCAATCCTGCGTCGGCGGCAGGACTAAAGCTTCGGGACGTGATCCTGCGCGTCAACGGCGAGCCCTTGCAGAGTGCGGCGGGCTTGACCCAAAAAATTGAGGGGTGCGAGGGCAAGGAGCTTGTTCTTCACTGCCGCAGAAATAAGGAAGAGGTGGAGATCCATTTAAGCCCCGTCTACTCCAATTCCGAGGCTCGTTACAAGACGGGCATTTGGGTGCGTGACAGCGGCGCGGGAATTGGAACCGTGACCTTCATTCTTCCCGAGACTGGCGCATTCGCAGGGCTTGGGCACGGCATCTGCGATGGTGATACGGGAGAGCTGGTCTCCATGCGACGGGGGACGGTGTCCGATGTGACCATCAGCTCGGTGGTCAAGGGGGTCTCAGGCGCACCCGGGGAGCTCAAAGGATATTTCAATCCTGGCAAGGTTGGTGCACTTCTCGGCAATACCTCCTGCGGCGTTTGGGGCGTTTTTTCGGAGCTGCCCGAGGCGGTTGCCGAGCCCATGAAGGTCGGACTGCGCGGGGAGGTGCAGGATGGCGCGGCGTATATCCTCTCGACCTTGGATAGCAACAAGACCGAACGCTATGACGTTGAGATATCAAACATCAACCGCGACGCAACAGGCTCAAAATGCTTCACCGTCAAGATCACCGATCCCGATCTGCTTGCGGTGTCGGGCGGGATCGTGCAGGGCATGAGCGGATCCCCCATCATTCAAAACGATAAGATCATCGGCGCGGTCACGCACGTCCTCATCAACGACCCTACCACGGGCTACGGAATCTTCCTTGAAAATATGCTCGTTAATATGCCCGTGCCGGCGAGGTAAAGTAATCTGGGAAGGCGGGGAAACCTTTTTTAAGAAGTTTCCTTGTCTTCTCATTTTTTATTCTCGATGATATCGAGAATGAGATAAGAGCTACTTCTTACTCTAGCCCCAACAACCAGGTGACTGAAACCTTTAAAATTCGTGCCAATTCTCGAAGTTCGTAATCTGCAACAAATCTAGTTCCAATCTCAATACGTGAGATACTGTCTCGCTCTATAATGATTCCGGCAACCTGTAATTGTGCGGCAAGATCGCTTTGAGTTAAGCGGTGCTTGCATCGTGCCTCGTGAACTCTGTCCCCGCAAATGTTTTTCTTACCATTATAGTCGTATATTTTCACAATTACCTCCAAAATTCGATAAAGTTAAGAATTACTCTTGACTTTAACATATTTTTTATGTATAATTGTGTTAAAGATCAGAATATATGTGTTTTTTTGAAAAACCAAGTGAAAGGAGAACACTATGGCAATAGCAGATATTATCAAATATGAAGGAGATAATAGTACCTTTATATGGAAGCATCCATGCGAAGATTTTAACACAACTTCGCAGCTGATTGTCCACGAATCGCAGGAAGCGGTATTCTTTGTTAACGGTCAAGCTCTTGATCTGTTCGGAGCTGGACGACATACGCTTGAAACGCAGAATATTCCGCTGCTCCGTAGAATTATTAACATTCCTACGGGTGGAGAAACTCCGTTTCATTGTGAGGTCTATTTTATCAATAAGACTGAACAAATGGCAATTCGTTGGGGGACAGACTCAAAGGTTCAGTATGTAGAACCTACCTATAAGTTCCCGATCTCCATTGGAGCATCAGGCGAGATGACATTGAGTGTCGAGGATTCAAGAAAACTCTTAATCAAGCTTGTGGGAACAGAGGACAATCTTGATCGTCAACGACTTGTATCGTATTTCCGTGCGGTGTTGATGACAAAAGTCAAAACCTATATGGCGCAGACCATGCGGCAGAACGCTATCAACATTTTTGAGATTGACGAGCAGCTTGAAGCATTTTCAAAAGAGCTTCATTCAAAGCTTATAGATGATTTCCTTGAGTATGGTATTAATCTCAACCGTTTCTATGTAACAACAATAGTCAAGCCAGATGGCGACCCTCAATACGAGCGCTTCAAGGAGTTGCACTTCCGTCAGTATGCGGATATTGCCGAGGCAAAGCTTAAGCAACAGACTGATATCATTCACGCACAGACAGAGGCGCAGAAGGTCGTCATTGACTCTCAGGCACAAGCAACCAAACGTGCACAAGAAGGTTATACCTATCAGCAAGAACGTGGCTTTGACGTGGCGCAGGATGCAGCAAAGAATGAAGGTGCAGGACAGTTCACCAATATGGGCATCGGTCTTGGTATGATGGCAGGTGTTGGCGGCGGCATCGCTAATATGGTTGGTGGCGCTGTAAATACAGCATTCAATGGAGTAAACACTCAACCGCAATCACAACCTTCTGCTCCAGCAGATACCTTCTGCGAAAACTGCGGTGCAAAGCTCACGCCCGGCGCGGCGTTTTGCGATGAATGTGGCACAAAGGTAGCCGTTCCCGATAATGTTTGCAGAAATTGTGGCTATCAGTTTGAACGCCCCGGCAAGTTCTGCCCCAAATGCGGTACAAAGAGGGAGGGCTAAGCGATGAAGAAGAATCATTTGATATCCTATCTCGCACTCGGTGTTGTGTTTGTGCTCTTTAACATAATTGCATTCGTGATTCCTACCAACAAGACAGTTGTGTTTTGGACGGCTTATGCTTTTTCAGTGGTAGCCTTTGCGGTGCAAATTCCTTTATGGAAGATTGCTCTTGGCCAAAGGGATACTTTGAAAAGCAAATTTCTTGGGATTCCCGTTATTCACATTGGAATTACCTATCTGACCATCCAACTAATTGCCTTTGCAATCTTTATGATCTTCCCGACACTTCCCGTGTGGTTAGCGGTAGTTGTATGTACGATTATCCTTGCACTCTCTGCTCTCTTCGCTATCGCGGGACAAGCGGGGGCTAACGAGATCAATCGCGTGGAAGAAAAGATTAAGGTTAAACGATTATTTATTCAATTTCTGCAAACCGATATTGAAATGCTCGTTGAAACCGAAACCGATGATGAAACTCAAGCGGAACTCAAAAAGCTTTCCGAAAAGGTACGTTTTAGCGATCCAATGAGCCACGAAATGCTTGGTGAATTAGAATCTCGCATTTCTGCCAAAGTCGAAGAAATGAAAACGGTGTCGGATAAGAAAGTTCTCATTGGAGAGATTGATGTATTACTTACAGAACGCAATATGAAGTGTAAAATATTAAAATAACAATGCAAACGGAGATAAAGACAAATGAAGCAACTAACTTGCGAAATGTGCGGAGGCACAGAGCTCATTAAACAGGATGGCTTTTTTGTGTGCCAAACTTGCGGTTGCAAGTATTCTGTTGAAGAAGCCAAGAAAATGATGATTGAAGGCACTGTGGATGTCCAAGGTACTGTTAAAGTGGACAATTCCGCCTTTGTTCAAAAATATCTTGCTAATGCTCGCCGCGCTAAACAAAAAGAGGACTGGAAAGAAACTGAAAAATACTATAATATGGTTGAGCAAAACGATCCAACCAATATTGAAGCCATTTTTTACAGTACCTATGCACAAGTTAAATTGGCTTTATTAGAAGCGGAAACCAAAGATAAAAGACAAAGTGTTTTTAACACATTAATAAAAGGCGTATCTGTAATAGATGATAACTATGATAACGCAAATGAAGAACATCATAAATTATTATTTGAAATAATGGATGCTATTAACACATTAAAAGAAGGCACTATTGTCCCGACAACACATTTGCAAGAATATGTAACCAAAAATGGCTATGGTAATATTGTAGACCGTAATCAACTTGTGGAAAATGATTCCTTGAATGTCACCTACAATATGATAGATCAGGTTATTGAAGCTTATGGGGACTCATTAGCCAATATTACTGTGGTACAATGTAAAGATTTATCCGAAAAAGAGATTCTTAAAAAGGCTTGTGAAGCATTGCGAAATGGTTACTCGTACTTTGCTCTAGGTTATTTTGGCGAGTATACAAAGAAGAAAGCCGATTCACCCGTTGGTTATGCAGGCAAAGCTTTGGCTATCTGTGTTACAAACAAAGGCGAGAAAAATGCTTTGGCGTATTTAAGAAAAGCCGCACAGTATAATGCTGTGGAAAATGAGGAAAAAGATGCTCTTGATTTTATTATCAAATGTAAGTATGGTGATAATATCACATTATTAATGGTCGCTTCCGCGAATTATGATTATGAAGCAGTAAAATACCTGGTAGAAGCTGGAAGTGATATTGATGCAAAATCAAATTATGCTGTCACTGCTTTATGGTATGTATGTAGAAAAAAACCTGACGAGACTAATGTTGAGGCTGCAAGAGAAATTGCAAAATTGTTGTTAGATCATGGCGCGAAAATTGATGTTAAAAACACAGGCGGAGTTGATTTATACAACAAAGATACAGATTATGAAATTGCAGAAATGATAAGAGTCAAATTTCCAAA
The DNA here is from genome assembly GCA_045602215.1 of Eubacteriales bacterium. Classification (GTDB taxonomy): domain Bacteria; phylum Bacillota; class Clostridia; order Oscillospirales; family CAG-272; genus UMGS1865. Next base: position 34,918 of record JAZSBE010000011.1, read on the forward strand.
TGCCCAAGAAGGAGTTGCAGCTGGAAAAAGTGGTTGCTATGTAGCCACTGCGGTTTATGGCTCGTATGATTGTCCTCAAGTATGGACGCTTCGCCGTTACCGTGATGATACTCTCGGATCTACTTGGTACGGAAGATTGTTCATTCATACATACTACGCAATCAGTCCTACTCTCGTAAAATGGTTCGGCAACACAAATTGGTTCAAAAAGCTTTGGAAGGGCAAACTTGACCGTATGGTTACAAAACTTCAAAAGAATGGTGTAGAAAACACTCCGTATGAAGATAAGCAATGGTGAAAATTCTGTGTAAATATATCATGCTGTAGGAATAAAATGCAGAGTATAAAAAAGGCAATCTCCTTATCTGGAGATTGCCTCTTGCGTTATTTTCTCTTGACTTCCCGAATCCCTTGCAGGATCTGCTCCTTTGCGGTGATCGCGTCGGAGACGGAGAGGGCAGGCATGCCTGCCAGCGGGTAGGGAATGCCGAGCGATTCATATTTTGAAACGCCCATGGTGTGGTAGGGAAGTACATCCAATGCCTTGAGATTGGAGAGTTTGCCGATGAAGCGTCCGAGCTCAACCAGATCGGTGTGCGCGTCGGTGTAGCCCTCTACAATGATGTGACGAACCCACAGGGGGATCTTCCTTTTCTCAAGGTGCTTTGCAAACGCCAGAATTCTGGCATTGTCGTGCCCCGTCAGCGTTTGGTGCTTTTGGGGGTCGATGTGCTTGATATCCAGCATCACCAGGTCCGTGACCTCAAGCAGGCGGTCGAGCCGCTCGGTGTGGTCGGGGGTAAAGGTGATTCCGGATGTATCGACACAGGTGTGAATTCCTTGCTCTTTCGCTTTTTGGAAAAGCTCGGTCAGAAACTCGATCTGCAGCAAGGGCTCTCCGCCCGTGACGGTGATTCCTCCGTTTCGGTAAAAGGGCCGATTCTTTTGGTACTGAGCCAGAAGCTCGTCAACTGACATTTGGGTTCCTTTGCCGATCTCCCAGGTGTCGGGGTTGTGGCAGTAGAGACACCGCATGGGACAACCCTGAAAGAAGATCACAAATCGGAGCCCCGGGCCGTCAACCGTACCAAAGCTTTCGGTGGAATGGATGTAACCCAGCATGGAGATCAGATCTGATCGTGGAAGGTTCTGGAGATGACCTCGTCCTGCTGCTCCTTGGTAAGCTTAATGAAGTTTACCGCGTAGCCGCTCACGCGAACGGTGAGCTGGGGGTACTTTTCGGGATGCGCCTGCGCGTCCAGAAGAGTTTCTCTTGTGAAAACGTTTACGTTGAGGTGGTGACCGCCCTTTTGAACGTAGCCGTCCAGGAGGTTGACCAGATTGTCAATTTGATTTTGTGTTGCTGCCATGGAAAACTCCTTTCTTTGCAATCTGCAAAATAGAGATATTAGTTGTTGTCGTCAAGTCCCTCAAAGAGCGTGGGGGATGCGCACGCGCCATTCGAGCAATCGAAGCTGACCGCTACGTCGATGTCTCCTGCGAACACACGGTCGTCCTTACCCAGCGCGCCGGGAATGATGGAGAAGGTGTTGGAGATTCCGTCCTGTGCGTCGATGAAGGGAAGCTTTGCAACGGATGCGAGGGATGCAACTGCGCCGTGGGTATCTCTGCGGTGCATGGGGTTTGCTCCGGGAGCGAACGCCTCACCCTTCTTACGTCCGTCGGGGGTTGCACCGGTATTCTTACCGTATACCACGTTGGAGGTAATGGTCAGAATAGAGGTTGTGGGAACGCCGCCTCTGTAAGTATGGTTCTTACGGATGTGCTCCATGAAGCGGTGAACGATATCGTAAGCAAGCGTATCTACGCGGTCATCGTCGTTTCCGAACTTGGGGAAGTCTCCCTCTACCTCGTAGTCAACTGCCAGTCCCTGCTCGTTGCGGAGAACCTTAACCTTGCCGTACTTGATCGCGGACAGAGAGTCTGCAACGACCGAGAGACCGGCAATTCCGGTTGCGAACCAACGGGTAACGTCCTTATCGTGAAGAGCCATCTGGAGACGCTCGTAGCAGTACTTGTCATGCATATAGTGAATGACGTTGAGGGTGTTTACGTAAACGTTAGCAAGCCACTTCATCATATCGTCATACTTCTGCATAACCTCGTCGAAATCAAGATACTCGGAGGTGATGGGACGGTAAGCGGGACCAACCTGCTTTCCGGAGATCTCATCCACACCGCCGTTGATCGCGTAAAGCAAGCACTTTGCAAGGTTTGCTCTTGCGCCGAAGAACTGCATTTCCTTACCCAGACGCATAGAGGATACGCAGCATGCGATCGCATAGTCGTCGCCATGGGTGAATCTCATCAGGTCGTCATTCTCGTACTGAACGGAGGACGTCTCGATGGAGGTCTTTGCGCAGAAGCGCTTGAAGTTCTCGGGAAGCTTTACAGACCAGAGCACCGTGAGGTTGGGCTCGGGAGCAGCTCCGAGGTTGGACAGGGTGTGCAGGTAACGGTAGGACATCTTGGTGACAAGGTGAGAACCGCTGATGGAAACACCGCCGATGGACTCGGTTACCCACTGGGGGTCGCCGGAGAAGAGCGCGTTGTACTCGGGAGTACGTGCGAACTTGATCAGACGGAGCTTCATGATGAAATGGTCAACCATTTCCTGAATCTCGTTCTCGGTGAACAGACCCTTCTTGAGGTCTCTCTCCGCGTAGATGTCAAGGAAGGTGGAGGTACGTCCGAGGGACATTGCGGCACCGTTCTGCTCCTTGACTGCTGCAAGGTAGCCGAAGTACAGCCACTGGATCGCTTCCTTTACGTTGCCGGCAGGTCTGGAAATGTCAAAGCCGTAGGATGCAGCCATTTCCTTGAGCTCTTCAAGCGCGCGGATCTGCTCAGACAGCTCTTCTCTCGCACGGATGATGTGAGAGAACATTGCAGAACGAGTGGTCTCCTTCTGCTCCTTCTTGTCCTCGATCAGACGGTCTACACCGTAGAGCGCAACTCTTCTGTAGTCACCGATGATTCTTCCGCGGCCGTAAGCATCGGGAAGACCGGTGATGATATGGCTGGAGCGGCATGCTCTCATCTCGGGGGTGTAGGCATCAAAAACGCCTGCGTTGTGAGTCTTTCTGTACTTGGTGAAGAACTCCTTTACCTCGGGGTCGATGGTGTAGCCGTTGTCAGCGCAAGCCTTCTCTGCCATACGGATTCCGCCGTAGGGCATCAGCGCACGCTTGAGGGGCTTTTCGGTCTGAAGACCGACGATCGTCTCCTTCTCACGGTTGAGGTATCCGGGAGCGTGGGAGGTAATGGTGGAGATTACCTTGGTGTCCATATCCAATACGCCGCCGCGCTCTCTTTCCTGTCTGGTCAGATCCATGACCTGATCCCACAGGTCGAGCGTGTTCTGCGTGGGACCTTCCAGGAAGGACTCGTCTCCGTCATAAGGAGTATAGTTATGCTTGATAAAGCTTCTTACATTAATTTCCTTGGTCCAGGTAGCAGTACGGAACCCTTCCCATTCTTTGTAGATTTCGTGCATCTCACTCATCCCTTCTGTTTGATTTTCTATCACCCTATATTGTACATTTTTTTTGTAGGAAAAGCAAGAGTTTTTCAAAATTTTTTCTCGGAAAATGCAATTTCGTCTGTTTTTCCGTGAAATGAAGCGCAAAAACCGATTCCCTTGGACGGATTGACGATGGATTGGCGCAAATCTCTTGTTTTTTTGTATTGTACCATTTTTTCGGTTGCTCTTCTGTGATTCGGTCACAATGATTGAAGGGTGACGCCGATGCGTTTGTCAGGAGAGATCCTTTGGAAAATAGAATTGCTCGGTTTTGACGAGCGGATAGGATCGCAGTGTGGCGGCGTTGATCGCGTCCTCGGAGAGCGAAACCGAGGAGATCCGGTGATTCCCATAGGTCTTGCAGTAGCAGGTTTTCCCTTCGGTGTCGTAGCAGGAGGTGTACTGCGTGTGCTCTGAAGCGTTACCCAATTTCAGGCATCCCTCGATCTGCTCCACCGCGCCAAGAATGTGGAAGAACTGGTTGACCGAGTCCTCAGCGGTATCTTTGAGGGGAGCATTCAGCTTGGCGAACGCCGCGCGGACGAATCGAGAGGGAGAGGTCCAGTCGCCCGGAAGCCCCAACGCGCCCGTTCCGCGTGAGATGGGAGACTCTGTAAAGTTGCCGCCAAAGCGAGGGGAGGGAGGCTCCTCTGCGGTGAGATTTTGATAGAGTGAGAGGTTTTCAAGCTGGTGGAGGAAGGGGGGATTGTTGGTAAGAACGCCCACGGGATTGTCGTAGACGCAAAGCCCGTCGGCGGTTGGCTCCACGGCAATCGAGCCGCTTTTGTCCGACAGCATCCAATGGAGTCTTGCAACCGGAAGATCCCGGCGAAAGGAGACGTCCAGCAGGTTGATGCGTCCCAGCTCAGCTCTTGCCTCAGCGAGATTTCGACACCTGCCGAGCAGCCAGGGGATCAACTCAAATTGCGCCAGGTTATACATCCCCTCCTCCCAAGGGAGGTAGACGGCGTTACCGACGAAATTCAACCCTGCAATGCCAAGCCCGTGCTCGTTGCAGGCGTCGTAGTAGAGGGGATAGTCGTCCATGACGGTGGCGATTCCGATCATGGCGTAGTGGTTTTCGTCGGCGGGAAGCTCCAGAAAGCGAAAGGGAAACCGTCGCGGCGTTACGACGATATGCTCGTCATACGTGTATTCCAGATCCAGCGTTCTGCCAAAGTAGTGGCGGCGTGAGAGATGAGAAATTGCGGTGCACATAAAAAAGCTCCTTTTTTTCATTAGCGTGGGCAAAAAAAGGCAGTTTTATGCGGCGGAATTGATGTGAGGATCATAAATCAAGCCGTCCCGCACATACACTTGAAGGGAATACGGAATGCACGGAGGCAAGAAATGAATCCAACTACCAAGCAAAAAATCAAAACCTATGCGATCGCCATCGCGATCCCCGTGAGCGTGGGTCTTCTGTCTGCGCTCCTCACGATGGGGAATATGCAGATCTACGAGACCCTGCGGATTCCGCCCCTCGCTCCGCCTGCAATTCTTTTTCCCATTGTGTGGACGGTCCTTTACGTTCTTATGGGTGTCAGCTCAGGCATGATTTGGTCGCGTCGGGAGCAAGATCCGAGGCGGGCGCGAAGGGGGCTTGTCTATTATGCGGTCAGTCTTGTTTTCAACTTCTTCTGGAGTATTTTATTCTTTCGGCTTCGACTGTTCTTGTTCTCCTTCTTTTGGCTGTTGGCACTGTTGTACCTGATCATCCGCACCATGCTTGCCTACGAACGCGTGTATCCGACGGCGGCGTATCTGCAGATCCCCTATCTCTTTTGGGTCTCCTTTGCGGGGTACCTCAATTTTGCCATCTGGTTCTTGAATCGATAATCGGGGCAGGACGCTCACAGAAAATCTGTGAGCGTCCTGTGCTTTGAAGCAAGCGAAATCCCTATAAAAAACTTGACTTTTTTCACGTTTTCTTGTATAATGAGCACAGTGACAGAGCATGTCAAATCACAAAACGGAGGACAATCTATGCTCGAGATAAAGAATCTCACAAAAATTTACAAATCGAAAACGGGAGAATCCGTCAAGGCACTTGACGACGTCAACATCTCCTTCCCCGAGTCTGGAATGGTGTTCATTCTCGGTAAGTCGGGAAGCGGAAAATCCACCCTGCTCAACATCATGGGCGGACTTGACAGCTACGATAGCGGTGAGTTTATCATCAAGGGAAAATCCTCCAAGGATTTTGGAGGATCTGATTTTGACGCATACCGTAACACCTTTATCGGTTTTATCTTCCAAGAATATAACGTGCTCGACGATTTCACGGTGGGCGCGAACATTGCGCTCGCGCTGGAGCTGCAGGGCAAGAAGGCGACCCCCGAGAAGATCAACGAGATCCTCTCGCAGGTAGACCTCATAAACTACGCCAAGAGAAAGCCCAACGAGCTCTCGGGTGGACAGAAGCAGAGAGTTGCGATTGCAAGAGCCCTGGTCAAGTCGCCCCAGATCATCATGGCGGACGAACCCACGGGCGCGTTGGATTCCAATACGGGTAAGCAGATCTTTGATTCCCTCAAGCTTCTCTCCAAGGAAAAGCTGGTGCTCATCGTTTCGCACGACCGTGATTTTGCCGAGCGGTACGCAGACAGAATCGTGGAGCTGTCGGACGGAAAGATTATTTCCGACGTGACCAAGCACGAGCACGAGAGCGAGCGGCTCAGCGACGGCATTGACAAGCTCAGCGGTCAGATCCTTCGGATCAAGCGGGGATACCGTCTGACCGAGCGGGATCTGCAGATGATCAACGAATACCTCGCGCGCAACGATCAGGCGGATATTCTGCTCTCGGGTGACGGACGCGTCAACGACGAGCTTCGTTCAGCCGCAGGCATCAGCGACAAGGGAACCATCTCGGTGTTCGAAGGAACGGATGAGGAAAAGGACGTCAGACTGAAAAAGTACGAAAAGAAGGACAGTCACTTCATTCGCTCCAGACTTCCTGTCAAAAATGCGCTCCGTATGGGTGCGAGCGGGCTCAAGCACAAGAAGTTCCGCTTGACCATGACCATTCTCTTGTCCACCATCGCGTTTGCGCTTTTTGGATTTGCGGATAGCATGGCGGCGTACCAAAAGATCACCGCGGCGACCGATTCCCTCGTGGATTCCAACGTCAAGAATGCGTCGATCTCGCTTGGTGTGCGCCGTACCATTACCACCTCCGATGGGGAGGTGAGTATGTATTACACCGAAGCCGCACTCAACGATGCGGATCTGCAGTATCTCCGCGAGACCACGGGGCTTGACTTCGTTCCCGTCTTTACGGGTCGGATGTATAACAGCGGATGGTCGATCGCTTCCATGATGCAGAATCATTCCCAGACCGAGGTCTATACCGGAAAGATTCACGGCTTGGTGGCACTCGATGCCGAGCAGATTGCCAAAACGGGATATCAGCTCATCGGACGGATGCCAGAGGGGAAGGGCGAGATCGTTATCACCGAGCTGATGTACAGACAGTTTAATGAATTCGGATTCGTTAATTCTGTGAAGAACGAGAGTATTGCCGCGGGAAGTGTCTCGAAGGACGCAGACTCTCCCAATTCCATCATCGGAAAGCACCTCACTCTTTCGGGCGGTACGTCCCTTTCCGGTGACAGCGGATATACCTTTGAGATCGTCGGTATTCTCGATACCGGGTTTGACTACGTTCGCTATGAGGGCTTCCTGCCCGATGACGAAAACACCGTACCCGGTCAGCAGGACACCAATATGCTGGTGGAAAGCGTGCTTCAGATGGAGATCATGAGCGAGCTGAACTACGGCTTCCACGCCCTTGGTTATACCACCGACGAGGATATTGACGAGATGGCAGAACTGTTCCCTCCCAACATGTATATCTCGCTTGGAACGCCTTTCAACGGATGGGATTCTATCTATTATATTTCCGTGAGCGATCCCATGGCTCAATCGGATTCTGATAAGGATATGGGCATGAACTACGGAAATCGCATCAGCGAAGCCGCAACGTCCTCGGCGCTCTCCAAGCTGACGATCAAGTGGCTCGACGGAAACGAGCGCACCACCCTTGCGGCCGACGAGGTCGTTCTGCCTTCCTCCATCATCGAATCCCTGTACCCGTCAAGCGTAAAGATCGCGCTGGACGTTGAGAAGATGAAGAACGACGCGATCACGGCGGGAACATTTGCCGAGGCGCATTGGAATGAGATCGGACAGCAGGATTCTGCTTGGGAACAGTTCAAAAAATCCGCAATGCTTGCCTATATTGATCAAATGCTGGAAGAGCAGGCGGTCGTGGATGCGGTGAGCGCATACGCGCGTGATAACGGATATGGCGATCATATTCAGGATCGGGAAAGTGCAAGACAGTTCTGGAAGGAATACTGGTTTGATCAGGGACAGTACGATGCGCCCGTATACGACCGATCCGGCTTCAAAAACTCCTATGAGTTCGAGAAACAGGTAAGAGCATTGTTTGTCCCGACCGTTGCGCAAACGCTTGGGTTGGATGCATCTCTGCTGGCGTCTGAAAGCGTTGCTCAGAGAGTGGAGGAATGGGTCAGGAATCTCTCTGCCTCCGAGCCTGAATTTTCGGTCGAGACGTGGAGCATTCGCGAGCTTTTGACACAGGCTGCAGCAGAGCGCGAGATTGATGCGCTGCTTGCAAACGAAGACTTTATGGAAATGATGCTCGCGTCCGACCTATTCTCCTACAAGGATGAATGGGATGGTGCGTTGGATGAGCAGAAGAAAATTTGGACCATGCAGTTCTATCGGATCTATCTGACCGACGGTAATGGCGGTCTTAACAGAAATCCCTACGGAACGGTGACCGGTGAAGAGCTTGAGCGCGAGGCAAAGGCGATACTCCTGCAGGCAAGCGGCAGAACCGAGGCAGAGCTTCTTTCCTCGCTTGTCATCGAGCGGTTTGAGGAAAATCTCGAGCTTCAGACGAATACCTCCCTTGGCGTTTATGATTTCAAGATCGTCGGTATTTACGATTCGAATCAGTATATCTTCAGCAATCTGATCATCAATGATACCGTTCTTGCCGATTATCAGACTTGGATGGAGGAGAACAGTGGCGGATGGTACTATACCGAGGAGATTGCCGATCACGACGACGGTATCTGGGCGTATGCGTTGGCACCTATGGGTAGTGACGTCGACGTGGTCAGACAACTGGTGGAGATGTCCTATGACGAGAGCGGAGATCTTCAGTTCGTGCTTCAGAACTACATCATGGAGACCCTGGACTCCTTCAACAGCTTCATCGAAATCGGATCGAAGGTCTTCTTGTACGTGGGAATCGGATTCGCCGTCTTCTCGGCACTCCTTCTGATGAACTTTATCGCAACGTCTATTTCCTACAAGAAGAGAGAGATTGGCGTGCTGCGAGCAGTCGGCGCGCGTTCCTCCGACGTCTTCAAGATTTTCTTTGGAGAGGCCCTCATGATCGCGGCGATCAACTTCCTGCTCTCCACGGCTTTGGTTGTGGCGGGAATCATCGTTGCCAATAACCTGATGCATAAGAGCGGCATCAATATCACGCTCCTGCATTACGGTGTGCGTCAGTTTGGGCTGATGCTGGTGATCAGCGTCGTGGTCGCACTTCTTGCAAGTTATCTGCCCGTGAGCAATATTGCAAGAAAGAAGCCCGTTGATGCGATCAAGGATCGCTAATAAACAAAAATGCCGAGGGAAAATATTTCCCTCGGCTTCCTTTTTTTGTGTCATTTATTGACAGATCGGACGGGGTGTGCTATAATGAAAAAAACGAAAAAAGGAGTGTTACGATGTATCCGGTCGGTCTTTCTGTTTCCTCCCTTCGCATTACGGAGGAAATGTTTCAAAACATGGCAAACGCAGGCGTTGCCGCGATGGAGGTCTCGCACAGCCTGAAAAAGCATCTGGAGGCGGACAATCTTCCGCAGTTTGCCGCATGGGCAAAGCAGTACGGCGTGGATCTGTGGTCGTATCATCTTCCTTTTTGGGATGACGAATTGAAGTTTGACATTTCGGACGTGCCCACGGCAGACGCGACGGTCAAGCTGTTCTGCTCGATTATTGAGCAGGGCGTGGAGATAGGAATCAAGAAATTCATTATCCACCCCAGCACCGAGCCCATTTCGGACGAGGATCGCCCCGCGCACATGGCGCGATCCAAGAAGTCTCTGTATATGCTGACAGAGTTTGCCAAGACAAAGGGCGCTGTGATGTGTTTGGAAAATCTGCCCCGCACCTGCCTTGGAAAGAACTCGGAGGAGATGCTGGAGCTGCTCTCGGCGCACCCCGATCTGCGCGTGTGCTTTGATACCAACCATCTCTTGCAGGAGCCCTTCGTGGATTTCATTCGGGCGGTGGGAGATAAGATCGTGACGCTTCACGTGTCCGACTACGACTATATTGACGAGAAGCATTGGTTCCCCGGGGAGGGACTTGTGGACTGGCATTTGCTTTACAGTACTCTCAAAGAGGTGGGGTACGACGGCGTATGGATGTACGAGACGGGCATTGGCGACCCCAAAAACCGCCGCACCAAGAAGCTGACCTGTGAGGACGTAGCTCAAAACGCGAATGAAATTTTTGAAGGGAAGCCCATTACCTCATACTTGATTAAGAAATTGGTATAAAGAAAAGGCGTCAAGCACCGTTCGGTGCTTGACGCCTTTTGTATTTAGATTCTGTAGATCTCTGCAGGATCGATCTTGCCTGCTTCGGTCGCTGCAATGATCTGCTCAGCAGTTGCTGCGTTGTCAATTCCCAGAATCATGAGTGCCTTTCCGTGGATGTGTCCCACCGAGGCGTACATATATTTGACCTCGAGGTTCTTCTCGGAGAGAAGATTGACGACCTTTGCAAATCCACCGGGGACGTCCTCAATGGCAACTGCCAACGCCTCCGTGATCTTTGCGACCACGCCTGCGGAGCGCATGACCTCAACCGCTTTTTCGGGATCGCTCACCAGCATACGGAGAATGCCGTAGTCGGTGGAGTCTGCCAAGGAGAGTGCGCTGATATCAATGCCGTTGGTCGCGAGGATGTCCGCAAGCTCGGAGAGCCTGCCCGTCTTGTTTTCAATAAATGCACAAACCTGCTTTACGATCATGGTACTGTGTCCTCCTTAGAGTTTTCTCTTGTCGTTGACGCGCTTTGCCTTACCTTCGCTTCTTGCGATGGACTTGGGGTTCACGAGGTGAACCTTGACGCCGAGTCCAAGCGCGGAGCGGAGCTTTTCGGCGATCTGACGCTCTACGTTGGCGATGGACTTCACGTCATCGGCAAAGAATGCGTCGCTCATTTCCACGTCAAGGTCAAAGGTATCGTTGTTATCAACACGGTCAATGGTGATGAAGTAGTTGGGCGTGATCTCGCCGCCGCCGATCGAGAGGAGCACCTCCTCGACCTGAGAGGGGAAGACGTTGACGCCGCGGATGATGAGCATATCGTCGCTTCGTCCGTTGGGCTTCATCATTCTCACGTGCGTTCTGCCGCACTTACAGGGCGCATACTCCAGACGGCAAATGTCTCTGGTGCGGTAACGGATGGCAGGGAAGCCCTCCTTGGTGATGGTGGTGAGCACGAGTTCTCCCGTCTCTCCTGCAGGGAGCACCTCGCAGGTATCGGGATCAATGATCTCGGGAATGAAGTGATCCTCCCAGATGTGCATGCCGCTTTGCTCGGTGCATTCGCAGCCGACACCGGGACCGAGAATCTCGGACAGACCGTAAATGTCGTACGCCTTGATGCCAAGCTTTTCCTCGATCTCGTGGCGCATACTCTCGCTCCAGGGTTCAGCACCGAAGATGCCCGCCTTGAGCTTGAGCTGATCCTTCAGACCTGCGCGCTCGATCTCCTCGCCGATGTAGAGGGCGTAGGAGGGGGTGCAGCAGAGAATGGTCGCGCCGAAGTCGATCATATTCTGGATCTGCAAGGGGGTGTTTCCGGAAGACATGGGGATGACGGTTGCGCCGATGCGTCCTGCGCCGTCATGCGCGCCGAGACCTCCCGTGAACAGACCGTAGCCGTAGGACACCTGAACGATGTCCTCGTCGGTTGCGCCGATGGCAACCAGCATTCTTGCAAAGCAATCTGCCCACATATCCAGGTCGTTTTGCGTGTATCCGACCACGATCCTCTTGCCGGTCGTTCCGCTGGAGGCGTGGATTCTCTTGATGTTCTTCAGGGGCTCTGCAAAGAGTCCGTAGGGGTAATAATCACGGAGGTCCTTTTTGTAGGAGAAGGGAAGCTTTGACAGATCGTCAACGTTCTTGATGTCCTCGGGCTTCAGTCCCAGCTCATCCATGCGGAGGCGGAAGCATTCCACTTTTTCGTAGGTGCGCTTGACCTGCCATACGAGGCGCTCGCTCTGAAGCGCGCGCAGTTCTTCTCTGGAGAGGGTTTCCTCCCGTTCGTTCAACATTGCCATTGTTTTTATTCCTCGCTTTACTGTTTCTTGGAAATTTCATATCCTGCGTCAAATGCCTTGAGATTGATATCCAGGAATTTGGGAGGAACGGTTGCCTTGAGTGCTTCGATCCACGCGTCACGCGGGATTTCGGTAGAGCCTGCCAAAACGCCGATCAGTACGACGTTGACCGCCTTTGCGCTGCCGCACGCTTCTGCAATGGAGAGGGCGTCGAGACTGATGACGTCTGCAAATTTCTGCAGCTCCTCAATAATTCCCTCGGGGTATTCTGCCGCGCCGGTGATGACGGGCATGGGATCAATGGATCGGTCGTTGACAATGATGCGTCCACCTTTTTTGAGGTAGGGAAGTGCGCGAAGCGCCTCCAGACGCTCAAACGCCAGGATGATATCTGCCTCCCCTTGGTCGATGATGGGGGAGAAGATCTCCTGCCCGTATTTTACGTAGGTTACCACGCTTCCGCCGCGCTGACTCATGCCGTGCACCTCGGAAAGCTTGACGTCATAGCCCTTTTCGGTCAGAAGAGTTCCGAGAATGCGGCTGGCAAGAAGAGTTCCCTGTCCGCCGACGCCGACGATCATAATATTCTTGCTGGACATTATCTTTCCTCCTTTTTGATTGCGCCGAAGGGGCATACTGCCGTGCAAAGTCCGCAGCCGTTACACTGTACGGGGTCGATCACAGCCTTGCCGTCCTTAAAGCTGATGGCAGGGCATCCGAGCTTCATGCAAAGCTTGCAGCTCTTGCAGGTGTCCGCATCCACGCGGCATACGCCCGAATATTTTACGGTCTTGAGCAACGCGCAAGGACGCTGAACGATGACAACCGAGGGCTCGTTGCAAGCCAGCTCCTCCTTCAGAGCGGCCTCCAGACCCTTGACGTCGAAGGGATCCTCCACGCGCACGCGCTCGATGCCGATGGCGTGGCAGAGCTTGAGAAGATCCACCGCGCGCGTTTCCTCGCCGCGGATGGTCTTGCCGGTGGTGGGATTGTCCTGATGTCCGGTCATACCCGTAATGGAGTTATCCAGGATCAGAACGGTGTTGTTGCCCTTGTTATAAACGATATCGATCAGTCCGGTGATGCCCGAGTGCATAAAGGTGGAGTCACCGATGACCGAGACCAGCTTCTTGTTGAATTCCTCGCCTCTTGCTTTGCTCATTCCGTGTGCCGCGCTGACAGATGCGCCCATGCAGATGGTGGTGTCCACGCTTGCAAGGGGAGCCGCCGCGCCGAGGGTGTAGCAGCCGATATCGCCCGAAACGGTCACGCCGAGCTTTTTAAGGACGTAGAAGGTTCCTCTGTGAGGGCATCCCGCGCACATCACGGGAGGACGAGCGGGAATGTTTTCAATGGAGGAGGTCAGCGCCTCGGACTTCTCGCCGAGAACAGCCGCCTTGATCATATTCTGAGAATATTCACCCAGCAGGGAGAAGTATTCCTTGCCCTTCACCTTAACACCCAGTGCGCGAATGTGCTGCTCAAAGATCGGATCCAGCTCCTCGATGCACCAAAGCTCGTCGAGATCCTTTGCAAAATCCAGAATCAGCTTCTCGGGCAGGGGATAGACCATACCGAGCTTGAGATAATTTGCGCGATTTCCGAGCGCTTCCTTGGCGTACTGGTAGGCAACGCCCGAGGTGATCACGCCGATTTTTGCGCCGTTATCCTCCACGCGGTTGAAGGAGCAGTTCTCCGCGAGGGCGCGAAGCTTTTCGATGCGCTCCTCAACAACTACGTGTCTGCCCTTTGCGTTTGCGGGCATCATCACGTGCTTGCGAATGTTCTTTTCATAAGGCTTGAGCGCGACGTCTTCCTTGTCGCAAAGCTCGACCAGACTCTGGGAGTGGGAAACGCGGGTGGAAAGACGAACGAACACGGGCGTGTCGTACTCCTCGCTCAAGGCGAACGCCGCCTTGGTGAACTCCTTGCATTCTGCCGAATCCGAGGGCTCGAGCATGACGATCTTTGCTGCCTCGGCGTAGTGACGGGAATCCTGCTCGTTCTGGGAGGAGTGCATTCCGGGGTCGTCTGCAACGCAGAAGACCAGACCGCCGTTTGCGCCGATGTAGCTGACGGTGAATACGGGGTCAGCCATGACGTTCAGTCCCACGTGCTTCATGCAGGACATCGCGCGCGCGCCGCCGACGGATGCGCCGATGGCAACCTCTGCGGCAACCTTCTCATTGGGAGCCCATTCTACGAAAATATCCTCGTACTGAACGATATTTTCGGTGATCTCGGTGCTGGGAGTTCCGGGATAGGAGGAAACTACGCGTACACCTGCTTCATATGCGCCGCGAGCAACTGCGGCATTTCCAAGTAATAATTTTTTCATAGATGTATTTCCTTTGGAAAATTTCAATTTCTCTGTTATTGGTTGATCTCGTTTTGGTCGGAGATCAGATGGGACGCACCGTAACGCTGACGCAGGGTGGGCTTCTCAATCTTTCCTGTGGGGTTACGCGGAATCTCATCAAAGAACACACGGCGAGGACGCTTGTAGCGGGGGAGCTCCATGCAGAACGCGTTGAACTCCTCGGTCGTCATCGACTCGCCTTCCTTGATCTCCACGATTGCCACTGCGATTTCTCCAAGGCGGCTGTCGGGCAGACCGATGACTGCGGTGTCCTTGACCTTGGGATGCCTGCGAATGTGGTTTTCGATCTGAACGGGGTAGAGGTTTTCTCCACCCGTGATGATGACGTCCTTCTTGCGGTCAACCAGCCAGATGAATCCGTCCGCGTCCTCCTGCGCCATGTCGCCCGTAAAGAGCCAACCGTCGGCAAGTACCTCGTCGGTGGATTTTTGATCCTTGTAATAGCACTTCATCACACCCGGACCCTTGACGGCAAGCTCACCGATCTCGCCCTTGGCTACGGTCTGCTTTTTGTCATCCACGATGCGGATCTCCCATCCGTATCCTGCTTTTCCGATCGCGCCAACCTTGTGAATGTTTTCCACGCCGAGATGCACGCATCCGGGGCCGATGGATTCGCTCAATCCGTAGTTGGTGTCGTACTCGTGGCTTGGGAAGACCGTCTTCCAGCGTCTGATCAGACTGGGAGGAACGGGCTGCGCGCCGATGTGCATCAGACGCCAGGGGGAGAGATCGTACCGATCAAGATCAATCTCGCCACGATCAATGCTGTCGAGAATATCCTGCGCCCACGGCACCAGGAGCCATACGATGGTGCAAGCCTCCTGTGATGCGGTTTGTACGATCAGCTCGGGGGTGGTTCCCTTGAGAAGGACTGCGCGGGAGCCTACGACAAGGCTTCCGAACCAGTGCATCTTGGCACCGGTGTGATAGAGGGGCGGAATGCAAAGGAATACGTCGTCCTTGGTTTGCCCGTGATGATTCTGCTCAACGGCCGCCGCGTGCGAAAGGCTGCGGTGATCGTGAAGGATCGCCTTGGGGAAACCTGTCGTTCCGCTGGAAAAATAGATTGCGGCGTGATCGTCCTCTGTAAGCGAAACGAAGGGGTCGGTCGAGGGTTGATCTGCCGTAAGCGTATCGTAGCTTTCTGCAAAGTAGGGGCAATCGTTGCCCACGTAGATCCACATACCCATACCGGTGGAGGTCTCCATTGCGACCTCCACACGTCCGATGAACTCGGGACCGAACACCAGATGCTCTGCGTCTGCCTTTTTGAGACAGTAGCTGATCTCATCTGCGGCGTAACGATAGTTGAGAGGAACGGCAATGGCGCCTGCCTTCAGAATCCCGAAATAAACGGGAAGCCATTCCAGACAGTTCATCAAAAGGATCGCAACCTTCGTTCCTTTTTGGATGCCTCTGGCAAGCAGGAGATTGGCAAAGCGATTGGATCTCTCGTCAAAGTCAAGCCAGGTCATTTCGCGTCTTCCGCTGACGCCGGTGGGGTGTGTGAGTGCAAATTCACGCCAGGATTTTCCGCCCTTGTCGGATGTAGTGGGGGTAATTTCCACGAGCGCCACGTCGTGGGGAAATTCCTTGGCGTTCTTTCGCAGTAAATCGGTAATGGGCATAAGGGGTCCGCCTTTCAAGTCGAATCGTGTAATATTCTTTATTGTATCATTAAATGGAAGGTTTGTCAATAGAATTTCCGCTAACAGACCTCAAAAACAACCGTTTTGAAGGTTTTTTTACAGAAAGGGCAGTCATACCCTACAAGGTGAAAACTGCGCTTGGTAGGGAAAGAAAAGCAGGCGAAGCCATGAGGATGCTCCGCCTGCGTTTTTATTATCGCCTCAGCTTCTGTTTGCGGATGTCAACGCCAAAGAAGGGGATCAGATGAAATTCTCCAAAGAGGCGACTGGTGATGCGGTCGGAATAATGCTTCCGAAGCTCCTCGGCCTTGAGATTGGAGCTGATGACGGTGGGACGTCCGGAGTTGAGTCGGGAATTGAGAACGAAATAAATCGTGGATTGCGTGAACTGGTTGAACACCTCGGTTCCGAGGTCATCCAGAATCAACAGATCGCAGGTGAGATAGCGGTCGGTGTTGTCCGCGTCTCCCATTGCCGAAGCGTTTCCGAAGCGACGGCATTCAAAGTCGGAGATCATACCGACGGCACTGTTGTAGAAGACGTCATATCCGCGCTCAATCACCGTTCTGGCAATCGCCGTGGAGAGATGCGTTTTTCCAAGTCCCGTACCGCCCAGGAGCAGGATGCTTTCGGGAGGTGTCTCTGCATCCATCGCAAAGGTTTCCGCATACGTCTTGAGCTTATGGAAGCTTTGTTCCATTCTTGCATACTCCTCGCGGTTGTGACGGTAGAAATCCAGCGAGAAGTTATCAAAGGACTGCTTTTTCATCAGTCCGCCAAGACCGCAGGATTCCATGCCTGCCTCTGTCAGACGCCGTCTCATGCAGGCGCACATCTGAATGCCGACGTAGCCGCTGTCGTTGCACTCGTTGCACTCGTAATGGGGCTTGCAATAATCCTCGGGGTAGCCGTTGGCCTCCAGCAGCTGTCGACGCTCTGCAAGAATCCGTTGGTTCTCCTCGCGCAGACGGGCGATCGCCTCGTCCGTGTTGCCGCCTTCCATCGCAAGCTTCATGATGCGAAGTCCAAAGGAAGAGAGCTTTTGGTCAAGCTCGTGGAGCTGCGGGATCGCCTGATGTACCTCCTCGCGTCTGCCGTCTGCGGCGCGCTGCGCCAGGAGGGCTTTCGTTTCGTATTCAGCTCGGATCCTCTTAAAATTTTCCTTATTGTAACCCATAGAGGTAGTTCCTTTCTCTTGCTCTGTGCCTGCGCGTTAATTGCTTCGGAAGCTCTTTTCAAGCGCCGCCTTGAAAAAGTCGTCGGTCTGAAAGCTGTTTCCAAAGGTGGTCTTGCCTTCTTTTTCTGCGCGTTCCTCTGTTTGCCTTTGGTCGATCTCTTCGACCGTTTTGAGTCCCTCCGAGTGCCAACGCTCCAGAATGGAATTGGCGTAGGGGATGGAGGCGTTGCCGGTGGAATTGACCGTGATCTCGTATGCCCGTCGAATGACGTCCTCGCCGTATCCGTAGGAGGCCCATTTTTCAATGGCGCCCCGCTCCTTTGCCGTGAGCGCGCGGCTCTTGAGTCCGAACATCTGGCGAATGGTGCCCTCAAGCTGATGTGCCGCCTCCATTTCCTGAAGGTGTGCATCCAACGAGTCTGCCGTGGTGATTCCCTTGTCGATCAGGGAGATGGCGTATCTCTCCACCTGTCTAAAGCTCTTGATCTCCAGTCGCTTGCAATGCGCGAGCAGGATCAGAATATATTCGTCCTCAAGCTTGAGATAATCCACCATGCCAAACAGAATATTGATCTCGTGGGGATTAAACATCTTGCCGAAAATGTTCTGGCAGGCGTCCAGCAGGATGCGAAGGGAAGCGCGCTTCTCCATCATGTCCGACAGCTCCTCGGTGTTGTAGGTCGGGAGCTCATCTGCGCGCTGCAGAACCCTTTTGGGAGGATTTTTCTCAACCGATTCGGTTGTCTTCTTCTTTGTGGCTTTTTGGGAGGATACGACCTCCGTTTCTTTTCCGTCGGTCAGAACCCCACACGATTTCCAGTAGTCCAGAATATCCGAAAGAGCACTCTTATCTACGTCTGCAAGCTTGGCAAGCTGCGCGGGCTTTCCCGACAGGCTTGCGTCCTCTGCCAGCCAAAGCAAAACACGCAGCTGCTCGGCCGTGGCGTCCGAAGACAATACCGATGCGGGAAGAACCAATACGCTTTGCCCGTAATTCCATTTTAAGTCCATATTATTTCCTTCCGTCCTTCCGCCTGTTTTTGCCGATTGCGTTTTGCTCGGAAAGCTGACAAACGCGATAATTCAAATACATCAAGGAGTCTCCCAGATGGACGTTTTCCACTGCGATCCTGGAGGCGTCGTGCTCGATGTCCTTGCCCGTGAAGTTCCAGATTCCCGTTACGCCCTGCTCGGTCAGCTGCTTGGAGACGTCCTCTGCCGCTTCCTTAGGAATGGTGAGAACGGCAATGTCAACCGGCTTGCTCGTGCAGAAGTCCGCCAGATCCTTCATATCAAAGATCCTGACGTCACCAAACGTTTGTCCCACCAGCGCGGGGTTGACGTCAAACATCGCAAGGATATTGACGCCTCGTTTTTCAAATATGGAAGAACGAACCAGCGCTCTTCCGAGGTCTCCGGCTCCGATGATGATGGCATTCAGTCCCTTTTCAACACCCAGCAATTCGCAGATCTTTTCGTACAGATAGTCCACGTTGTAGCCGTAGCCCTGCTGACCAAATCCGCCGAAGCAGTTGAGGTCCTGACGGATCTGCGACGCGGTGATGTGCATCATGTTCGCAAACTCTCTCGAGCTGACGCGCTTTTTTCCTCTTCGGATCAGCTCGCGCAGATACCGAAAATAGCGGGGAAGACGACGAATGACAGCAGGGGATACCTCCGGACGCTCGCAGCGGTCGGAGGTGTCGTTTCCATATAGATTTTTAGAAGGATTCAGATGATCCATGATGGGTATCCTCGTTTCTTTCTATTTGGATCTCGCGCAAAAAAAAATGAGACGATTTGTGGAGTTTAGACAAGAAAAATTTTCTATGAAAAAGCAGATGGCAAAACCGAAAAAATGTTTTCCACAATGCAAAAAAGCATGATTTTTCAACAAATTTAACAGAGTTATCCACAAAATGCATAGTCAAAAGTGTTTTTTTCGACTAATTTCCACATATTTTTTGCTCAAAAAAAGTATTTCTCAAGGTTTTCAACAGGTTGTGAAAAAGTCGTGTGGAAAAATGATTTTGAGAAAAAATTTCAAACAAATTGAAACTTTGTGAAAAGTCACGATTTTGATGTTTTCCAAAAGATTTTTTCAAAAAGGGCTTGACAGGATTTCAGATGCCGTCTCCGTCATCGCAGGCAGATGCGTTGAGCGATGTGTTTGCAAAATTCCCCTTCAGATACTGAAAATATCCTGCGGCGGCGATCATAGCGCCGTTGTCTCCGCAAAGCGCGCGGTCAGGCATTGCAAGGCGGATTTTTTTGCGGTCGCACATCGCTTGCAGAGAGGCGCGTAGGTGAGAATTGGCGGCGACACCGCCTGCCAGTACCAGCGTCTTCATGCCGGTTTGCTTCAGCGCAAGCTCGGTTTTGGAGGTCAGCGCCTTGACGATCTTGTCGGTGTAGCACGCCGCAACGTCTGCGGGGTTGATCTCTAGTCCCTTTTGCGCCATGCCGTTCAGATAGTTGAGGGTTGCGGTCTTGATTCCGCTGAAGGAAAAGTCCAAGGTGTCTCCCGAGAGGGCGGGAGAGGGGAGCGTGATTGCCTGCTTGTCTCCCTCGTATGCCAGCTTGTCCAAGGCGGCGCCGCCGGGATAGGGCATCCCGATCACGCGGCCGACCTTATCAAAGGCCTCTCCTGCCGCGTCGTCTCTGGTCGCGCCGATCTCCCGAAATTCGGTGGGAGAAGACACCTCGTAGATGGAGGTGTGACCGCCCGAAACAACGAGCGCCAAAAAGGGCGGCTTCAGATCGGGATTGGACAGGTATGCGGCGGCGACGTGCCCGTGAATGTGATTGACGGGTACGAGAGGAATGTTGTTGGCAAACGCCAAGGATTTTGCAAAATTGACTCCCACGAGCAGCGCGCCGATCAGTCCGGGGAATGCGGTCACGGCGAGCGCGCCGACGTCTGAAAGAGCGATTTCCGCTTCCTTCAGTGCTTGCTCGGTAATAGAGGTGATTGCCTCGATATGTGCGCGGCTGGCGATCTCGGGAACGACACCGCCGTAGAGCCGATGGATTTCAATTTGAGATGCGACAATGTTGGAGCAAACGGAGAGCGTATCGTTTTCCGCTTTTACAATCGACGCAGAGGTCTCGTCGCAGGAGCTCTCAATTCCTAAAATGTACATAGTTTTCCTTCCGTGTAAAAAAGATAAAACCAAATGAATGATCTAATTTTGTGTGCCCGCATCCAAGGAGAGGATCATGACAAGCCCGTCCTCGGTGGGATGACGGTAAAAGCCTTTCCGAACGCCGGCGATCTCAAAGCCGTGGGATTGATACAATGCCTTGGCGGGGAGGTTGGATTGCCGCACCTCCAGAGAAAGCTCTCGGATGCCTCGTGCCTTTGATTCGGAGACCATTTCCTTCAGGATCGCGTTCCCGACGCCTTTTTTTCGATGCTCGGGGTGTACGGCGATGTTGGTAATCTGCCCCTCGTCAAGAACGGTCAGAAGACCTCCGTATCCGATGGGAGCTCCGTCTTCGTCCAATGCGACCACGCCGAGATTGGCGTCCTGCAACAAAAGCGCGAGCGATTGCTGACTCCAGGACTCCGCAAAGCACAGGCGTTCAAGCTCAGCCACGCCCTCCAGATGAGAAGGGAGAAGCTGCGAGATGGTAAACGGCTTCATAGGCGCGACTCCTTGTCAAACAGTCCCTGTCGGATGCCCTCGGTGATCTGTGCAAGACACGCTTGATAGACCTCGGGGCTGCCTCCGTAGGGGTCGGAGATGTCGGTGGGAAAGGTCGTGATTCGTTGCGCCAGATGGGGAAAGCGAAAGAGGATCGCCATGGCATGTTCCCGTGTCAGCCCGATCAGAAGATCGTACCCCTCGGCCTCTTCTTCACCTAGAGTGTGTGCCGTGTGACTGTGATAATCCAAGCCTGCAACGGCGGGGATATCGGCAGCCTCCAGCGCCGCGATTGCGTTTTTTGCGATGGGATCACCGTTCTGCGCATAAATTCCCGCACTGTAAGCCAGAAGACGGGGCACCATCCTTTCCCGAACCGATTCGGGAAAGGAATCCAGCTCACGGGATGCGATCGCGTTTGCAACCGCCGCAGCCATAGGGGAGCGGCAGGTATTTCCCGTGCACACAAAGCAGATTCGTTTTGGATTTTCGGGGATATCCGTTGCCGGCTTTTCCAGTGTTGGTTGTACGGTTGACATAAAACTCCTTTTTGACCGCCTTATTCGGCGATGTTAAAATAACCTTCCAGAATCTCGCCCATCACGAAGAAGCGGTCGGCTACAACGTCATAGACGATGCCTTGTTTCAATTCGATCTCTCCCGCGTCATCAATATACGTCACGTCCTCGTCATAGGTCCAGTACTCCAACACGAAGAAGATGCCGGGGTATTCCTCCGACGCAAACAGAAGCTCGTAGCAGGTAGTCGGAGCAAGCGCAATCTTGTTTCCCGAGTGAGATGTACCGTTCGTCAGGATGTCGACCAGGTCGTCGATTGCGGCTTTTTGGCCCTCACCAAGGTATCCCGCCATGCTTCCCGTCTGATCTCCGGAGAGACGCATATAAACCGTGTCGGGGTTCATTTGCACAAGCGAGGGAAGGGTAAAGCTACTGTTGTAATAGAGCGTGAAGCTCTCGTCGGTGAGAAAGTCCGATTCGGACAGACCGTCAATCGCATAAAGCGGAGTGGGATCCTGCTTTTTGTTTCGTGAGAGATTGAATATTACAGGTTCGCGCACGATGGACTGCGCGCGGTAATTCATGGACGCCTTGCAGAAGGATGCGCCCGTTGCTTCGTTTCGGTAGGCACCGTCCTGATAGGTGAGCTTCCTCGTGCATCCGCAGAGCAGAAGCATAGACACCATCAAAAGTGCCGAGACGCGCAGCAGAATGCTTTTTTTCATGTCAGGGTCCTCAATAGCCGAATACACCGGACAGCGAGTCGTCAAAATCGATCCACTCGGAGGTGGGGATAATGCGGAACTCCTCCTTGGTATCGCGAATGACCACAAAATCAATGCCCGCGTTCAGAACCTGACGCTTGCACATCATACAGCTGGAGGTTCCTGCGATCAGCTCCTTGGTTTTTGCATCAACGCCTACCATGTAGAGCGTGGAGCCGAGCATCTGGTCGCGGGAGGCGGAAATGATCGCGTTTGCCTCTGCGTGAACCGAGCGGCAAAGCTCGTATCTCTCTCCTCTCGGGATCTGCAGCTTGTCTCTCATACAGGTACCGAGATCGCAACAGTTCTTTCTTCCACGCGGTGCGCCGTTGTAGCCGGTGGAAATGATCACGTCGTTTTTGACGATGATCGCACCGTACATCTTACGCAGACAAGTGGATCTCTCTGCCACGGTCTGGGCAATGTCAAGATAATAATTATGTTTGGAAACTCGTTCCATGTGACGTCCTCCTGTGTTTTGGGTACAATACACCATTTTACACTATTATATAACATTTTATATATAAAATCAAGCGGTAAGCGCATTTTTCTAAAAAATTCACAGATTTCAAAAAGGGGAATAAAACCGAAAAACGTGGGGAAGATAGTAAATGAAAATCGAAAACCATAACGAAAAGGAGAATAAGCATGGCAGGAACAGTCGTGGTAAGAAGAAGTGCCGACCTTGTCGGAGAGATATACCGAAACGTGAAGATGGCAGAGGAGTCGATCCTGGATCTGATGCCAAAGGTAAGAGACGATCACCTCAAAAGCGCACTCACCGTTCAGCTCAGCGTCTATTCGGGCTTTGCGGCGCGCGCGGCAAAGCTGTTGGATGACGAGGGGGTCAAGCCCGATGACGGCGGAATGCTCGCAAAAATGGGCGCAAAATGGGGTATTATGATGAACACCATGAAGGATTGCACCACCGAGCACCTGATTCAGATGATGATCGAGGGAACGACGATGGGGGTAGGAGAAATGCTCCGATGGATCCGCGAATCCGAGAACACGGGTGTGTCGGAGGCGTCCTTGAAGCTTGCGCGAGATGTCTGCAGCTACGAGGAAAAAACGGTAGAGGACCTCAAGGAAATGTTAAAGAAATAAATGCAGGGAGACGCTTTCCGATCGGGGGGCGTCTTCTTTGCTGCAAAGGGGTTGGAAAGTGCAAAAAAACACGTAAATTCTCTTGACATTTTCCCTATATTTGTGTATAATTAAAGAGTATGATACGCATTTTATGCTTATTTCTCATACTAATATAGCGAATATAGATTCAAGGAGGTGTTTATGATTGAACCGATCAGTCTTGTGATTGGCATTGCAGGCGGCGCGGTTGTGAGCGTGTTGTCCTATTGGGGCATTTCTACCGCAGTTCGCAGTGTCAAGATCAAGAATGGAAAATTGAAGATTGCTTCAGCGGAAGATGAGGCAAAACGAATTCTGGCGCGCAGCGAAAAGGATGCCGAGGCCAGAAAGAAGGATATGATCCTTGAGGCAAAGGAGGAGGTCCTCCGTTTGCGTAACGAGACAGAGCGTGATCTCAAGGAGCGCCGCGCGGAGGTATCCCGTCAGGAGCGCAGACTGAACCAAAAGGAAGAAACGCTTGACAAGAAATATGAATCCTTGGAGCGTAAAAACGAGGTTCTTGACGCGAAGCTGAAGGAAAACGAGGAGGCGCGCGCACGGATCGAGGAGATCGCGGCGCAGCACGTCAAGCGTCTTGAGGAGATCTCGGGATACACGGCTGAGGAGGCAAAGCAGGAGCTGCTTTCCAGACTGGAATCCGAGACCCGTCACGAAATGGCGCAAAAGCTGGACGAGCTGGAGACCCAGTTCAAGGAGGAGGCAGATCAGAAGGCAAAGAATCTTCTGACGCTTGCAATCCAGAGATGCGCTGCCGACCACGTTGCAGAGGCAACGATTTCGGTTGTGTCCATTCCGAGTGAAGAGATGAAGGGACGCATCATCGGAAGAGAAGGTCGAAACATTCAGAAGTTTGAGATGCTCACCGGCGTGGAGCTGATCATTGACGACACGCCAGAGATTATCACCGTATCGGGATTTGATCCCGTACAGAGAGAGATCGCAAGACTTGCGCTTGAGAAGCTGATCTCCGACGGACGCATTCACCCTGCCCGCATTGAGGAGATGGTGGAGAAGTCCAAGAAAGAGGTCGATGCAGTCATCAAGCAGGCAGGTGAGAGAGCTACCTTCGAGACAGGCGTACATGGCGTACATCCCGATCTGGTTCGCCTTTTGGGAAGACTTCGCTACCGTTCCAGCTACGGTCAGAACGTGCTCAAGCACGCGGTCGAGGTTTCCTGGCTTGCAGGCATGATGGCAGAGGAGCTCGGACTTGACGGCGCGATCGCGCGTCGCGCAGGACTGCTTCACGACATCGGAAAAGCCTTCCCGCAGGACATGGAAGGATCTCACGTTGAGATCGGTGTCAACGCGGTGAAGAAGTACAAGGAAAACAAAGAGGTGGTTCACGCCATCGAGGCGCACCACAACGACGTAGAGCCGCAGACCATGATCGCCATTCTGGTTCAGGCGGCAGATGCAGTTTCCGCAGCCCGTCCCGGCGCACGCCGCGAGGATATGGAGAACTACATCAAGCGTCTTGAGAAGCTTGAGGAGATCGCTACCGGATTCGATGGAATCGAGAGAGCGTTTGCCATTCAGGCAGGCCGCGAGGTCCGCGTGATGGTCAAGCCCGAGGTGGTTTCCGACGAGGGAATGAAGCTGATTGCAAGAGAGATTGCCAAGAAGATCGAGGGAGAAATGAAGTACCCCGGCCAGATCAAGGTCAACCTGATCCGCGAAACACGCACCGTGGATTATGCAAAGTAATCAGACAATATAAAAAGAGAGAGGTTTCCGTTTGGAAGCCTCTCTCTTTTCTGTTTATTTCGCACCGGTGCTGCCGAAGCCGCCCGCTCCGCGCTCGGTTTCGTCCAGCTCCTCGCAAACAGCAAAGCTTGCGTGGCAGATGGGGAGAAACATCATCTGCGCGATGCGGTCACCGCGTTGCACCTTAAAGGGCTCGTTTCCGCGGTTGATCAGACCAACCTGGATCTCTCCGCGGTAGTCCGAATCAATCACGCCGATTCCGTTGGCGAGCGTGACACCGTTTTTGATGCCCAGTCCGCTTCTTCCCGCAATGATGGCAACCACGTCCCGCGTCTCGGGCGAAATCGCGATTCCTGTGGGAATCAATGCTCTCTCGCCGGGCAGAATGACAACCTCTGCGCCCTCGTCGAGTGCCGCGCGCAGGTCAACTGCGGCGGATCCGTCTGTTGCGTAGGCGGGAGCCTCCATGCCGCGAGTGAGCTTTAATTTCACGTTCAGATTCATGTCAAAATCCTCCTTGCATCAGTGGATCGCAGTTCCCTCGGGAACAGAATCGTCCACGAAGATGACCTTGCAGCCGCAAGCGTTGTTGGTCGCCGCGAGCAGCATACCTTGCGAATTGATGTTGCAGATACGGTTGGGCTTGAGGTTTGCGATGACGATGATCTTTCGGCCGACCAGCTGCTCGGGGGAGTACTCCGACTTGATGGAGGACATGATCACGCGCTCGCCGATGCCGTCAGACAGGGTGAGCTTGAGGCAGGAGTGAGACTTGCGCACGCCCTCAGCCTTGAGGATCTTGCACACACGGAGGTCGAGCTTCTCGAAGTCCTCCATGACCACCTGCTCCTTGATGGGCTCCACGGGGTCAGCCTCGCCGTAAACGGTCTCCTCGGTCTCAACGGGGCAAGCGTCAGAAGCGGCTGCCGCGTCGATCGCCTTTTCTTCCTCGGTCTGAGGATAGGAGAAGTCGAGAAGTCCGACGTACTTTTCGGGCTCGATCGCGTAGAGGAAGAGATACAGTCTCGGTCCCTGCTCCTTGTCAATGAGCAGCTTGTACACGCTCTTGAAGAACGCGCCCTGCAGACCGCGAAGCTCCTTGGTGTCGATCAGGTGAGGATATACGGTCTTGGGAATGTCGTAGAGAATGGTGTTCAGTCCGTCGAGATCGTAGCCGCCTGCCGAGATCTTTTCGTGCAGGAGTGCGATCGCCTTCTTCTCGTCGTCGCTGAGCGTATTATAGATCTCCCAGTTACGCGTGGTACGCAGACGGTTGACCTGATCGGGCGCGCACTGCTCAAGCCAGTATTTTGCGCGGCTGAGACGGTCGGCAAACTGCTCGTAGGTGTAGGGCGTGCCGATCTTCTGGAAGACGGTTTCCAGCATGGGAACGTTGAAGTCCACGATGGAGCCGAGCTGAACGAGAAGTCCCATGGGAACGGTTTCGAGGGTTCTGCCGTCGATCATGCACTTTTCCATGATCGCCTGTGCTGCCTCGTTTGCCTTGCCCTGGCGGCAGTCGGTGAGCATCTTGTCAAACTCAAAGTACTGGCGCAGGATTCCGTCGTCAAAGCAGATGTCAAACGCCTTGGTGGGCTCGGTCTTGGCGTAGAGCCAGAGGAGCACCTCGGGCTGATAGAGCTTCAGAAGGGTGTCAGGGGTGAGGTTGAGGCCGGAGGAACTGGACATTTTGCCCGTCATGCCCTTGATTCCGATGAACTCGTATCCCTGGAACAGGGGAGCCTCAAAGCCGAAGACCTTTTTGGAAATGATCTTGGAGTTGTTGTAGGAGCCTGTGGGAGCGGCGTGATCCTTTCCGCCCGGCTCAAAGTCAACCTGCTCGTATCTCCAACGCATCGGCCAGTCGATCTTCCAACCGAGCTTGCAGTTGAAGTTCTCAAGGAAGTTGAACTGACCCTTGTGACCGCAGCGGCAGGTGAACTCTGCCTGCGTGCAATCGTCGGAGAGACTGGTAATGGTGGTGAAGTCGGTGTGACACTCGGGGCAGAAGATGCTCACGGGGTAGTAGGAAGCCTTTTCCGCGTCGTGCTCCGTCTTCAGCTGCTCGGGAGACTTGTCCGCATCCTTGGTCTTAAAGGAATCCAGAATCTCAAAGATCTCGCCTCTCTTCTGCAGAGACTCGATGATGTCCTTGGTGTACTTACCCGAGCGGTACATCTCTGCCTGATAGCGGCAGTCCAGCTCGATGCCAAAGGGCTTGATTCCATTGAGGAACTCCTCCTCAAAGTGCTGGGCGTAGTTTTCGTGGCAGCCCCAAGGGTCGGGAATGTCTACGTAGGGGCATCCGATATATTTGTCGTATGCGTCGCCCACGACCTCCTTGACGTTTGCAGGGATTTTGCGGCAACGGTCATACTCGTCCCAAGAAATGAGAAGCTTTGCCTTTTTGCCCATCTTCTGCAGTGCTTTTACCACAAACAGAGGGGTGGCGATATCACGGAAGTTTCCGATGTGAACCGAGCCGGAAGGGCTGACACCGGCGGCGCAGATATACTCCTCCTTTTCGGGGTTGCGCGCAATAATCTTTTGGGCAATTTCTTCTGACCAATGCATAAAACTAGTCCTCACTTCAAAAATAAAAATATTCCATATTATTCTATCACATTCTTTTGCATTTGTCAACACCGGATTGGAACATCTTTTGGGGGAATGAAAAAGAAAAACTGCAGGATGTGTTTGTCCTGCAGATTTCTTGATGTTAGAAGAGCTTTTGCGTAAACGCGCGCTTGAGCTCGCACTCGATGGCGTCTGCCATGAGGGCAAAGCCGATGTCGGTGGGGTGACAGCCGTCGGTGGTGCAGAGATCCTGATAGGGACCGCGGAAGACGCTCGCGCCGTCGATGTAGTAGACGTTCTTGTCCTTGTTTGCCCTCGCGTAGCGGTAGGTGTCGATGATCACGTCGCGGCGCTTGATGTTCACATCGTACTCGCAGTCAAAATCCACGCGCGAGATCATGATATAGGGGATCTCGGGGTGAGCGGCGCGGATCTTTTCGTACATCTTGCGGTGGGTCGCCTCCAGGTGCGCCACGTCGGGGGCGTTGTGATCGTAGTCGCACACGAATGCGGACATCTCGAGGCTGCACAGGTAGTCCACCATGGCGTCCTCCGCCCTGCCGCTTCCCGAAAAGCCGAGGTTGATATAGTCCAGATTCATGTTTCGGCTGATGATGTTCTGATAGATGTTGCCCGGTCGGGAGGCGCAAGCCCCCTGCGTGATAGAGCTTCCGTAGTAAACCACGGGGGCAAGATCACGGTATTTCATTCCCTCGCCAAGCGACGCGGTGTCCTGCAGACCGATGAAAAGATCCTTGACGTAGCTGTAGGTAGGGAAGTTGATGGTGAAATAGCGCAGACGCTTTTTGCTGAACTTGATGATTGATTCATACCCGCCCTTGGCGTCCCTGTCGATGCGGAAGGGGCGGTGAAAGCGGCTGATCCCGCTTTCGGGATCGTCGATGAAGAGATCAAAGGAGGATGACCCCGTCATGGCAAAATGCGACATATGCTCGATGTGAGGCATGATGGCGCGGATCGCCACGTACTGCGAATCGGTAGAGAAGCGCACGCGGCCGCCAGCGGTCGCGTAGTTGAGCGTCTTGACGCCCTCGTTGACCTGCTCCGCCACGGCGTCGGGCATCCGCTTGAACTCCGGCTCGGTCTGATAATTGTAAAATCCGTAGACGTCAAAAGGGGGGGTTCTGACGTCGTAAAAGCAGATATCCGGCTCGCTGACGGTAGCGCGGATCGCCATATTCTGATCGATTTTTTCGATGGATGGATTGTTTGACATTGAGGATTCCTTTCACGAGACGGCGTGCCGTCTCTGCATTTTTTGGGAGTGATCCTTTTGCGCTCATTGTACCACATTTTACGTGGATTGTCAAGAGCGCGGGCGCAGTTGGAACCTCGCGGCAGGTGAGTTTTTTCAAAATCTCTTGCATTTGGGGACGGAACGTGTTACAATAAACCAAAGGAAAACAAAAACGGGAAGGAGTGACGGAAATGAAGGACGCCTATGCGCTGAGTTTTGCCGTTCCGTCGGAGGAGTGCCCCACGGTCACCTACGGCAGTCATTTTTCTGTCGTGGGAAAGATCCGTCATGAAAAATCACTTCCCGAGGATGCGGTGCTGACGGTCAAGCTGCTCGACCGAGAGGGGAAGGTTCTGCGTTTAGCGCGACAGGATCGAAAAAACAACCCAAACGTCTACGCCGATCATCCCGATCTGACCTGCTATGCAAAGGCACTTGACCCCGATCGGGAGAAGATGAAGCGGTTCGGCTTTCCCGAGCTGATGGTGAGGGATCCGGGCGATCCCGAGGACTCTATGCGGGAAGCGACCATCAAATGCTGGTACTCGGACGACACCTTCAAGGCGGTCATCGTCAGCGCGACCGACAAGGCACACGGCTTGATTTGCGATGACGGGGTAGGCTTTACCGACGAAAAGGGAAACCCCTATACCGTATTGCCGAGAGGACGCTACACGTTGGTAGCGGAGCTGACGGACAGAGACGGAAATCTGCTCGCAAGGGCAGAGAAGGATTTGAAGATCGGAGATCGGGCGGATCAGCTCATCTGCCGCTTCAACCCCATCGCGCACAGAAAAAATATGACCGCGTGGAGCGAGCAGACAGGATTTTTCATCATGAACGATCCGCTCCCCGGTTACCTCGATCCTTATCTTGGGCATTGGGACTACCACATGGGGCTTTTGCCGCTCTACCGCGCGTGCGATCTTGCCATGTTTGAGGGGCCGAAGATCCGGATGTTCGTCTATCTGATCGATCCCACCAGCACGTCGTATGAGACCGAGCTGGCGTTCCTCCAATCGAGGGGCTACGTCGGCTCGCCCGAGCGATTTGCGGCGTACCACTATGACATCGGAGAGGCGGAGATCGGCGATAGAAAGGGCGAGATCCTGCCCTTTGGAGAGGATTCCTTCTTGCACGTTTACAGAGTGGACACCGTCAACGAAAAAGCGCGGGAGAACGTCTTTGATCTTGGCGGCGAGGGCGTGATCTCGTCTTCGTTTGATACGGACGTTGTGAAGGTTCGCGCAGGAGACAATATTGCCATCACGGGCGTGGTCAAGCCTTGGCAGCTCGATCCCGCATCCTTCGTCTTGCGTGAAGATAACACCTATGAGATTTGCGACGCGGTGGAGAAAATTGTCTATATTTTCGATGACGGTGTGAAAAAACAACGCGTCGAGAGGAAGCTCCTGATGGAACGCATCGACGGTGGAAAATCCATCGGGCGTTCGGTGTATGAGTTCTACAACCTCTTTTTGGTTGACGAGGCGTGGCGGGGCAAGCGAGTTACCGTCCGGATCACCGCCGCCGACCGCGGGGGAGAAAAAACGGGGGAGGAGCAAACGATCGTGATGGAGGTCGTATAAAAGAAGGAAGACGCCGAAGGGGTACCTTCTATAAAGCAGGTTGATCCCCTCCGATAAACACGGTGATCGTAAAGAAAGGCACTTGCGGAATTCTTCCGCAAGTGCCTTTCTTCAATCGATTAGTTCTCTTGCTATCTTGATAAATTCGCGCATGGCACGAGTACAATATCTTCCGCGTTTGTAGGCGATATAAAGCGTTCTGCTGCCATGCTCTTCGCCAACGTTATAAAATGACACATTTCCGTGAATTCCACCGTATTTGATCAAAGTATCTGTTACAAAGCAAAGTCCTATTCCTGATTCTGTAAGAGCGTAAGATATATTAAGCTGGTCAACACTGAATAATACCTTCGGCGTAATACCGCTATTATGAAATATATTCATTGCTCTATAATACATATCGTTGCCGTTTTTGAGGAGTATGAAGTTTTCATTTTCAAACCGTTCTATAGGGATAGACGGTATCGACTCTATCATATCCTTTCCACCGCGTATAATCTCGGGAGTTATACGGTATTTCCGTAGGGATTCGTTTATTGCAAATGTCGAGGGAACACACAAAAAGATCCGCTCTTTGGCAAGAGGGTATCCTTCATATAGCTCACCAATATTGTCAAAGCTGTCCACCACAATATCTATCTGCTCATCCTTCATCATTGTTCCGAGACTTTGCGAATTGGCTTCAACGAGATTTACCTCAATATTTGGGTGCAAGGAGGAAAAACCGGTGATGATTCTTGGCAAAACATACGACGACAGATAGTTTGTGCCTCCAACGGTGAGTCTCCCCGTCTCGAGCGTGTAAATATCATTTATTTTACGCTTAAAATCATTCTCTGCACTCATGATCTGCTCGGCTGCTAAAATATATTCCGCGCCTATCTCGGTAAGCTTAATTTTCCCTCCATACCTTTCAAAAAGCGGTGCGCCCACCTCGGTTTCTATATTTTTTATTGCCGCACTGAGAGAAGGTTGGGATATAAAGAGTTTTCGCGCCGCCCGCGTAAAGCTCTGTTCCTTATATACTGCATAAACGTATTTGTATTTACTGAACATATTCCACCCTCATTATAGTTTATTTCTATGAAAACTATATTTTATAAGTATTTGACTATATTATAATCTCGTTTTATAATATAGTCAAGATTTTTTTGAGGAATAATATAGAAATTATGAAATTCACTAAAAAAGCAGTATATTTTTCAATCTCGGTTATTGCCGTGCTTTCTGCGCTCAATTACGCGATCTTTATCTTCCCGAACAGCTTTGCTCCTGCGGGAATCGACGGCATCTGCACAATGATACAAGACCTGACAGGGATCAATATAGGGTATCTGTCGCTTCTCGCAAACGTTCCCCTCGTCATTCTCGCCTTTTTCTGCTTAAACCGCGACTTTGCTGTAAAAAGCACACTATATGTTGCTGTATTCTCAATTACATCAATTTTAATAAAAAATATGGTATCATCAGATTTCGGTTACCATACCGATACGGGGAGCAGTGTGGTACTGGCACCTATTGCGGCAGGCGTTATACGCGGACTGCTATACGCCCTCACCCTTTGTTTGAATAGCTCCAGTGGAGGCACCGACATCATAGCGGCGGTGGTTAAAAAGAAAAAGCCTTATCTCGATTTGATGAATGTCATTTTCCTTATAAATTTGCTCATTTCATGTACCTCGTTTTTTGTTTACGGAATGAGAATGGAACCGGTGATCTGCAGTATTCTATATTCCTTTATTACAAGCAGCATCAGCAACAGCATCCGATCGAGAAAGCATCATGCAATCAAATATGAGATCATAACCTCTGAATCAGAGGAGCTCTGCGAGGAAATAACCAAAAAACTGAAACAGACTGCCACCGTGGTTGATGCGAAAGGGGCATATTCCGGTACCGACCAGAAGATGGTGGTTTGCGTCACCGACCGGCGCAATGCCCCATATCTTGAGGAAATTATACTTACTGTTCCCACGTCGGTTGTGGTAAAAAGCGTGGTGGATGACAACGTAACAGGAATAGATTATAAATAATTTTGATGTAATCCTTACGGTGTTGAAGGCTTAAGATCTTTACGGAAAGCAATCCCAAGGGAAGCGTTATAAAGCAGGTTTTTCCTGCCGCAAAAGCAAAGGGAGTACGAACAAATTGTCCGTACTCCTTTTCGCTTTTTCTATTATTTCTCGATCACCGCGCGGATCTTCTCGGTCATCACATCGGCGATGCGCTGTGCGCCGTAGATGTTGGGATGCACCTCGTCCGCCGACATATATCTCATGTGATCCAGTACGTCAAAACCATTGATATAGGTGACGTTCTTGTAGTCGAGTTTCTTCGCGATTTCCTCGATCAGTGCTCTCCAGCGGTTGCCGTTTCCGCTTTGCGAGAAATCGTCGCCGCAATGATAGAAGGGAGAAATGACGAAAACAGGCTTGTCGGGGTTTCTTCCCGCCACCTGACGAATGATGTTTTCGACACGGGGGCCTGCTTTTTCATTGTTCCAGTGGAGCACGTTGATGCCAAGCTCCAGCGTTGCGAGATCCCAGTTTCCTCTCTCTCCTTCGGCGGCGATGTATTCTGCCATCGCAGGCTCCATCGCGCAACTTCCTGCCATGCCGAGATTGCGCGCGTCAACGTTGAGGTTGTGCGCGAGAACCGACACCCACGAGTGGGATGCGTCAATGGAGTTGGAGCCGTGTGTGATGGAGGAGCCGTAGGCGAGCAGGGTTTTCTTGGGGCACTGCTCGGGCGTCGGGGGAACGACGTCTCCGATGATATCGTAGATGCGATAGCGTCCTCTGTCAAAGATCACGCGGACCACCTCGGGATCCCAGTCGTGCCCGTTCCGCTCGGTCATGGTGTTCAATCTGTCCATATTGGCAGATCTCTTGATCTCGAAATCCTGGATCTCCCCCGTTACGTGGCGATGGACCTCGTGATCCTCGTATCCGCCCTGAATGCCGCCGCGATAGACGTGGAAGGTGCTGAAGGATTTGGGATTGTTCTTGAGTGTGCTCATGCGGATGGTTGCCGACTCGCCTTTGATCACGAACCGAAGCTCAACGCCCGTGGCGTTGTGCGCCACGATCTCCTTGCCCTCTGCTTCCATCTGATCGTATACGTCCAAAGGAACGCGTCTCCAGGAAACGCTTCCGTCCTCAAATTCGATCAGCTCTGCAACGTTATGTATTTCAATATTCTTGTATTGCATTTCAAATTCCTCCAAAGGCTTTTACTGACGAGAACATTATACCATAAAACAAGTGTAATTTCAACCCCAAAAGGAAAAAAGTTCAAGTTTCGCACGGTAAAATTGCACAAGTTCTTGGTGTGTGTTTTGTAAAATGTAATGCATATTTCCGAGAATTTCGAAAATGCAAAATGTCTATTGACATTTGTCGAAAAAGGGAGTATAATCGGCACATAAACCGAATAAAGCTAAATGAAATCAGCAGGAGATAGGGCGCAAGCTCTTCCAAAGGGGTAATACTCTCGGGTGTCGGTAAGACGGAGACTGCTGACGGATAGCAATCTGGAGAAGTCCGCCACGCGCGGGTGCCGAAGGGGCAAGGGATACAAGCCATAATCTCTCAGGCAAAAGGACAGATCATTTTTTCACAAAGCTTGTCTTTGTTAGATTGACTTCTTTATGTTCACCGCTATCCGAATGGTTGGCGGTGATTTTTTGTTTTATTTGGTTGAAAAATTTTAGGAGGTTCATATAATATGAACGCATTTCTTCAAGCTCTGGAGACCGTGAACGGGAAGATCAACGGTGTCGTATGGGGCGTCTTCGGTCTCTTCCTCCTGATCGGTACCGGTATTCTAGTGACCGCACTCACAAGGTTCTTCCAGGTGACGCACATCGGTCTTTGGTTCAAGAACACGCTCGGCAGTCTGTTTGACAAGAGCGTCATCAAGCACACCAAGGAAAAGGGCACTATCTCGCCCTTCCAGGCACTTTGTACGGCACTTGCCGCAACGGTCGGAACGGGTAACATCGCGGGTGTTGCTGCGGCGATCTGCATCGGTGGCGCAGGTGCGGTGTTCTGGATGTGGGTCGCTGCCTTCTTCGGTATGATGACCAACTATTCCGAAAACGTTCTGGGTATCTACTTCCGCCGCAAGAATGAAAACGGCGAGTGGTCCGGTGGCGCGATGTACTACCTTGCCGACGGTCTCGGCAAAAAGAAGGGCATGAAGCATGTCGGACGGGTTCTTGCCATTCTGTTTTGTATCTTTACCATGCTGGCTTCCTTCGGTATCGGAAGTATGGGTCAGGTCAACAAGATCGTGACCAATATCGCAGGCGCGTTTGACGTGTCCGCGCTTTCCTCGGTTCAGTTGTTTGAGGGCGTTTCTCTCTACAATATCATTCTCGGCGCTTTGATCATGGCGCTGACTGCGCTGATCACCTTGGGCGGTCTTAAGAGAATCGCGAACGTTGCGGAGAAGATCGTTCC
Source organism: Eubacteriales bacterium (assembly GCA_045602215.1). GTDB lineage: Bacteria > Bacillota > Clostridia > Oscillospirales > CAG-272 > UMGS1865. The sequence continues at coordinate 69,750 of JAZSBE010000011.1, forward strand.
TGCAATGGTGGTTCTGTTCGTCCTTGGCAGCTTGGCAATCATTGGCGTCAACTACGCAAACATTCTTCCCGCCTTCAAGGCGATCTTCGTCAACGCGTTCAAGCCCGAGGCATTCGTGGGAGGCGGAATCGGCGCGGTGATCGGCAAGGTCGTGACGCAGGGCTTTAAGCGCGGCGTGTTCTCCAACGAGGCAGGTCTCGGTTCGTCCGTTATGGTTCACTCCAACTCCAATATCAAGGAGCCCGTTAAGCAGGGTATGTGGGGTATCTTTGAGGTATTTGCTGATACCATGATCGTCTGCACCATGACGGCTCTGGTTATCCTGACCGCAGGCGGTCTGGACGGCGGTGTATTCAACGTTTTGACAGGTGAGATTGCAGAGGGCTATACCGACGCGACCCTCGTGGGCGGCGCATTTAACTCGGTCTTCTCTTGGGGTAACCTTGGCGAGAAGTTCATCGCGATCGCGATGTTCCTGTTCGCGTTTACCACCGTTCTCGGCTGGTCTCACTACGGCTCCAAGGCGTGGGAGTACCTCTTTGGCTCAAGGACCACCTATATCTTCCGCATCATTCACGTTTGCACCGTTATCTTCGGAGCAGTTCTGACCTCCTCCCTTGCGTGGGATATCTCCGACACCTTCAACGGTCTGATGATGATCCCCAACCTGATCGGTGTGATCGTGCTCTCGCCTCTGGTCGTTAAGATTACGGTCAACTATCTCAGAAGAGTGAAGAAGGGCGAGGATATCGAGCCGATGTATAACGTCGATCCCGACATTCAGGCAGAGGAAGTTGCAAGAGAGATCGAGGAATAATTCCTACAAACAACATATATGAAGAGCACCTCAAAGGCATTCCGCCTTTGGGGTGCTCGTTTCGTTATTCCTTGATGATCGTGTAGTCTCGGCTTTGTAGGATTCGGATGAGATCGTCGTTGCTACGGATTCGCTCCTTGGTAGCGATTCCTGCGCGTCCGCCCGATTGCAGGCTGTGTCCGTCAGAGCCTGCGACGCAGGCAAGCCCCAGCTCGTCGGCAAGTCTCTGCGCGCGCTCGTTTGCCTCGGGCTGATTGGAGGCGTTGTAGACCTCAATGCCGTCGAGACGGTCGAGGCAGGGGAGAGGGAAGGGGCATTTGATATAAAACCGATCCCGATAGGGGTGCGCCTGATAAATCAGACCGCCCGCGGCGTGCACGACCTCAAGATAGGTCTCTACGTCTCCCGATCTCAATTCGGGGTGAGACGCGATCAGATCGGGGGTAATGCCGTACAAGAGGATCTCCTGCCCGTTTCCGACGTGCTCCTCCAGTCCAAACAACAGGTCGAAGTCAACCTGCTTGGCATATTCCAACCCGTAGAGATAGTCCTGTCTGTAGGTGGCCACAAAATCCTCCCAAGGCAGGCTTCTGTCGATTCTGGTGTCGCCGTTGTAGAAGTGATTGGTGACCACCATTCCGCAAAAGCCCTTCTCCATCAATGCGTCAATATGCTCGCGAATATCCGAGCCCGCGCCGCTGCAAGGGCTGGTGTGGATGTGCATTTCGTATTTGTAGATCTTTTCGTTATTCATGGCACGTACCGCCTTTTGGGGTGATGGATTTATTATAGCATAGAAAGTCTTGTTTGTAAAGAGAGACGTTTTGGTTTTATCAAAATGAAAAGAAAAATGGAAGATTACCCAAAAAACGCGCGGCACTCCGCCCTAAAGCGGATTGCCGCGCGTTTTTAACGCTTGATTTGGTCGATGAAACGTCTTGCTCAGATTTCAAAATAATCCAGCATAATATCCGAGCAGATCCGAAGACCGATGGGGAGGCTTGCGATCTCCACCCACTCTTCTCTGGTGTGAGAGCCGCCGCCCATAAAGATTCCGGGACATACTGCGGGGATTCCCATGGACATGGGGATGTTGCAGTCGGTAGAGCTTCTGCCTCTCTTGCATTCGAATCCCGAATACTTCTCGCAGATCTCGATGACGCGCGTGATCATTTCCTCGTGAACGTCCTGATCTACCTTTCCGCCGCAGGGACGCATGCCAACGGTCTCAACGGTGAATCTGCCCTTTCCGCGGGCGTTGGCGTTGTCGATCACGCTCTTGAAGGTCTTTTCCATGATCGAAAGACATTCCGCGTCATCGGAGCGATACTCATAGAGCATCTTTGCCGACTGCGCGATGGTATTGACGCTGGTGCCGCCCTCGATGAGCCCGACGTTGTAGGTGGTCTTGGAATCTCCGTTGTGGGGAACCTCAACCGCATACAGCTCGGTGATCACCTTGGCAAGCTCAGCGATGGAGTTGGTGTTGCCGAATGCGCCGAAGGAATGACCTCCCTCGGTCTCGCAGGTCACCTCGTAACGGTGAGAGCCCACGCACTTGCAGGAAATGACGTCGTATCGGCCGTCAAAGGTGTAGAATCGCTTGATCCTGCCCTCATAGTCCTTCATGATTTGTCTTGAACCCTTCAGGTTTCCAAGCCCCTCTTCTCCTGCGTTGGCAACGATCAGCACGCCGCATTTGGGGGTAATCTTGTTTTGAATGATATACTTGGTCGCCATCATCATAATGGCAAGCGACGCGGTATCGTCACCCACACCGGGTGCGCAGAAATTCTTTCCGTCGCTCGTCACGGTAAAGCCCTCAAGGTCGGGGAAAACCGTGTCGGTGTGTGCCATAAAGACCACGATATCGTCTCTGCCCTCGCAACCAATGGGATAAACGCAGTTCTTCGCCTCGTCGATATAAACGCCCTCGGCACCCTGCGCTTCCAGCCATTTTTTGCAGAATTCAGCCCTCTGCTCCTCGTTGTTGGAGGGCGCAGGGATGGCTACGAGATCAAACAAAAGCTGATGAAGATCTTCGATACAGTTGTCCTGATAAACTTTCAAATTTTCCATTTTCAAACCTCTTTTGCCTTGATGCTGAATTTATTCGGCGAACATCTTGTTGATCTCTTGCACGGTTTTGCGAACGAGGAGGGCGCCGCCCTCATGTCCCGCCGTGCCGCTTCCGACGAATGCGGAATAGTGGCTTCCCATCTCTGCCTTTTCGGTGGGAAGATAGCCGTACGAGCCGCAGGTAAGCTGAGACAGGAAGGTCTGCTTTGCCTTGCTTCTTGCGCGGATCTGGTTGCCGTAGTTGAGGAAGAGCTCGTAGGGATTGGTCGCAAAGGCAACGTCGCCAAGACGCGCGACGTGAACCTCGACGGGGTAGAGATCCATAGTCTGCTGAAGCTTGTAACGCGCGACGATGCCGCTGTAGATCTGCATTCTTGCGTTGTCCTCGTGGGTGACGTCGCCCTTAAGGTTTGCGAAGAAGTCGGTGATCACCTTTTCAGCCGCGAGATACTCTGCAATGGTTACCTTACGCAGAGGCATCTCAACGGTGAGGTTCTTGTGCTCGAGCGTGGTATCGGTTACGTACTCCCGTACGTCGTCGAGTGCCCAGAAGATCTCGGTAGCAACACGGCGAGCCGCAACCTCACAGCCCTTCACCTCGAACATAGAGGGGTCTGCGCGTCTCTCAAGGACGGTGTCGCGGTGGATGTTGGGGTCGTTCTTACAAACGAGAGAATCCACCCAACGGATCAGATCTCTGGGAGCCATATCGCCCGCAGGGGAGATCATGCCGAGGAGCTTGACGTTCTTGCCGTACTTCTCCTGAATCTTCTCTCTGACCTTGCCCATATAGTCGGAGGAGATAAAGCTCTGATGCTCAAGCACCTGCGCGGGGCAGGCGATGTTGGCAATCACACCGGTCAGCTTTTTGTCCTTGTCATAGGTGAACATCAATTCGATTCCCGAATCGTTGCCCGACTCAAGCTCGGTAAAGTTTGCAAGGCTCGCGTTCCCCCACATCTTGGCGGAGCCGTCGTCATAGCAAACGCGGCGGCACATACCCACAGCCGCACGGCCGAAGCCGCAGGCGTACGCGCCCTCGGCTCTGGTTGTCCATGCCTCCATAACCGCCTTCGCAATCCTCTCGATGAGGAAGTCTCTCGCCTCCTGATCTCTGATAATGTCGGCGGAATCGTCGTGAACAAGGGGCGCGTACTTCACGCCCTTGGGCAGATAAGCATTGAGATTCTGGATCCCGCTGGAGAAGCTGTCTCCTCTCTTGGCATACGCCATAGAGGTATGGGTATGGATTGCGCCGATGATAAGCTTGCTCTTGTCAAATCCGCAGTTCGCGGGAAGATATTCTCTGACGGATTCGAGAAGGGAATGGCTGGTGGACGCCAAGTCGCAGCTAACGAAGATCATCTGATCGTCGCCGCACTCCATCGCAAGGGCTGTAACCGAGATGGGGGTCTCGACCTCTCCCGAAATTCTCTCATAAAACTGACCTGCAAGATCGACTCTTCTTCCCTCGGGAACGATGCTGACCTCACTCCAGCCAATCTTAATCTTATTCATAACAAAGTCTCCTTTTGCAAAAATCCGTATAAGATGTTAGTCGTTCTGAATGCCGTTCATGTTGTCGAGAACGAACTGCACGAAGGTCTCAGCGCCCAGGTGAAGCACGTCGTCGTCCACGATGAAATCGCTGTTGTGAGCCCGAGCCGTGCATCCCTTCTCCTCGTTATAGATACCGAGGCGGAAGAAGGTTGCAGGGGCTTTTTCTCCGTAGAAAGCAAAGTCCTCGGCCCCCAGACGCATTCCGGCGGTGATGGCATTTTCTTTTCCAACCACCTTCTCTGCAGAGGCTCTTACAAGTCCCGCGATCTTGGGATCGTTATAAACGACGCCCGATTTCAGATGTGTGGTGAGCTTATATTTGACTCCCGTCTCTGCCTCGATGCTCTTGGCAATGCTCTCGATGCGACCGATGATATAGGCGTCGAGCTCGGGGGTAAAGGTGCGGATGGTTCCGACCATTTCAGCATAGTCGGTAATGATGTTCTGCGCCGTACCTGCAATCAATTTGCAGATCGAGCAGACGAATTTCTCCATCGGAGAGATTTCGATCGAGTTCATCAGCTTGATCGCGGTGTAGGCTCTCACAGCCGCAGCCAGAGCATCCTTTCCGTTCTGCGGTGTTGCCGCGTGGGTGGATTCTCCGAAGAACTCCAGCTTGAAGGGTCTGCTTGCCGCCTGATGCGCGCCGACGCAGACGCCGATCTTGCCCGAAGGACACTCGTCCACGTGCAGACCGACGGTCACGTTTACTCCGTCCATCACGCCGTTATCGATCATCATTTTCGCGCCGCTGACGGGACACTCCTCGCTGGGCTGGAAGATAAAGCGGACGTGGCAAGCGATCTTGTCCTTCATCTCGTAAAGAGCCTTGACGGTTCCGACGAGGATCGCGGTATGGGCGTCATGACCGCAGGCGTGCATTCTGCCCTCGATCTCGGAGGCATATTCAACGCCCGATTGCTCGGTGACCGCCAGCGCATCCATGTCGGCGCGAATGGCGATGGTGAAATGGTCCTTTTCAGGATTCAGATCCGCAACGATCGAGCTCTTTCCGTATTTCTCTGTGTATTCAATTCCGATCTTATCCAGCTCGCGCTTGACCACGGCAACGGTGCGAGGAAGATCAAACCCAAGCTCGGGAATACGATGCAATTCGTGCTGCAATTGTTTGATGTATTCGTTATCTATCGTCATTTGATTGTCCTTTCTTGGGATTTTATTTTTTCAAATTTTACCTATCGGTAGGGTGCAAAGCACCGGCTGACCGAAGGCTCGCGTCCTTCGCGCTCGCTTTGCAAAACATCAAATTTTCCTTGTACCTTCTCGCTCGCCCAAATGCCCTTGGGCATTTGAGCGAAAAAGAATTTACAAAATTCCGATTGCGGCAGATCACCGCAAGGGAGCATCAGAAATCCGTAATGGTCTTGTCGCCGTAAACGCTCTTCCAATCCTTGTCAAAGCCTGCGACAGCGGCGTCGGTCATCGGATGGCTGATGAGCATTTTCAGAATATCAGCGGTAACGGTCACGCTGTGACAAGCGACGCTTGCACACTTGTGAACCTGCTCTGCGTTCTTGAAGCTTGCGGCAAGAACCTTGCAATCCGAGCCGTAGTTTTCAAGCTGGCTTACGATCTCTGCAACCACCTCACAGCCGTCGCCGAGAATGTTATCCAGACGGTTTACGTAGGGAGCTACGAAATCCGCGCCTGCCATCGCCGCCATAAGAGCCTGCGTGGGGGTGAAGATCGCGGTCATGGTGACGCCGATGCCGATCTTCTTGAGCATCATGGTAGCCTTCAGCCCTTCCTCGCCGATCGGGATCTTAACAAAGAAGCAACCGCCAAGTCTCTCCTTGAGAAGCTTTGCTTCCGCAACGATCTCCTCTGCCTTTTCCTTGGTAGTCTGGACGTGGAGCATCTTGTCGGGACCGATGATGCTTCTGATCTCCTCAACGAGAGGCCAGAAATCGGTATTTGCCTTGGCAATGATGGAGGGGTTGGTGGTAACGCCCGCCAAGGGATAAAATTCGTTACAATGTTTGATTGCCGCAAGATCTGCGGTGTCGAGAATGTAGATCATAATATACGATTCCTTTTTATAAAATTAGTTCTTGACGACCTCGTAGTATTCGATGCCAAGGATCGTGCAGAGATTCTTGATCTTTGCTCTGTTGTCGCCGTAGGTGATGATGTAGTGCTGGCAAGCAACGTTGTCCGCAAAGGTCTCTACGTCGCCGATGACGATCTCAAGAGCAGAAAGCTGGGGCGCGGGCTGATCCCATCCGCACTCTTCCCACTTGGGAGGAGTCTTGCCGTCGCCAAGGATGACCTGCATGGTGTACTTGCCGTCGGCGTAAACGAGACGGCTCATGGTAACCGTTCCCGTCTTAACCTTGGAAACGTTCAAGATTCCTTGGCTCAGCATACCGAATGCCGCAGGAAGAACGGTATAGGTCTCGCCGTCAACCATATCTGCCGCAACGAAATCAGGAACGCCTGCAAGCACGCTGTTATCGAAGAACTCGTAGAATTCAAGATAGCCCGCGAGCTGACCCGTCAGTCTGTTCATCATGAGCTGGGTCACAGCACCGAGAGAATCGTTCTCGGGAACGGTGGTATATCCGTCCTCGGAAAGAAGCATAAAGATGGGGGCGGGAGGGAATCCGCAGAGCTTCTTCATACCGTCAACATCCTTGAGAGAAATCGACTTGTAGCCTCTCTCGTCGGCGATCGCCTTCACAGCGAGGTAATATCCTGCCGCCTTCATCATCGCGTCGTCGTTCGCGGGCTTGAGGAAGTTCCACTTGAGGATTCTGTTGCTTACAACGTCTCTCTTTGCCGCGTCGTCAAGAGCCTCGTATCTCTGTTGGATCTCCAGCATCTCAAAGGTCTCGATCTCAACGCCGGTGGTCTTTTTGAGGGACATTCCGTCGTAAAGCGTGCCGTAAAGGTTCATATCGCGGTATCCCGCCATACCAACCTTATCGCAAAGAAGCTGCTTTGCAGCGATCGCCGCCTTGCAGTAGTCGGCAACGACGTCGCTTCTGGTCTTCTTGCCAATGATATCGTAAACGTACTTAAACTTGTATCCAAGTCCCTCGAAGGTTGCTCTGAGACCGGTCGTGCCTGCCTGATCGGCGGTCGTTACCAGTCTGTCGCCCTCGTACCAGCCGCAAAGACCCCAGAGAACCATGGGAAGGTGGCGGTAGTGCTCGGTAACCTTGATCACCGCGTGGGTGGGGATCCATCCTGCCACGCAGACAACCAGAGCATCGAAGCTTTCCTTTTTCAGCGCCTCGACTGCTCCCTTGACTTGCGTTTCCTCATAGTCGTCCGCAACGGGATAAACGCTTACAAGATCAAGTCCCTCGTCACGGAGAGCCTTTTCTGCAGCGGCGCATTTTCTGATGATTACGTCAACGGGAGTATTGACCTCACCGAAGCCTACAAATCCGATTTTTGCCATGTGATTTGTCCTTTCAATGTTTATCTCTGAACCGAACAATTTCGGCTCGTCTGTTTGTTCTTATTTGTTGAGCATCTGATCGTACGCGAGGTATCTCTCATAGCACTCGCTGTAATCAACACCCAAACTCTCATAGGTCTTGTCAAGCTCGATCATCTTGGCAGCCTCCTCGACCGACGCAAAATAGCCTACGCCGACCGCCGCCAGAATTGCAGAGCCGAGACAAGCAGTCTCCTTGTTTTTCAGGGTGACCAGCTTCTTGCCCGTCATATCCGCCTTCATCTGACACCAGAGAGGACTGACGGCTCCGCCGCCCATGGCTCTGATCTCATCCACGTCAAGACCGAGGTAGTCCAGGTTGGACTTCAGCATACAAGCCACCGATTCCATCACCGCGCGGACGAAATGACCGCGTGTATGCTCGGTGGTAAGACCCGTGAAGCTTCCTCTTGCCGCGGGATTATACTTCGGCATCGTCGAGCCGCAAAGATAGGGAAGGAAGGTTACGCCGCCGCTGCCCGCAGGGACGACCGCCGCAAGCTCGTCGAGCTCTCTGAAGGAGAAATTCTCGCAAAGCGCATTCTTGAACCACTTCAGCGCCATACCTGCCGTGGGCGTCCAGGAAAGGAGACAGTATTTGTCGTCGTAG